>JAEDCW010000050.1 GCA_016293975.1 Clostridia bacterium | reverse complement strand
GGGTCAATCATAGCGGAACCCGGCAGGTTCACAAGCAACATACCAAATGCTATGGGTATCAAAAGCATCGGTTCAAATTTTTTTACTATTGCGAGATAAAGCAGTACCGCCGCAATTAAAATCATGGCGACGCATTTCCAATTATCAAGCAGGAGCATAAACCCCGTTTTTGAAATGAAATCGGTTAATGCTTCCATAATAATTCCTTATGCGATTACTACAAGGAGTGCACCTGAATCAACGGTAGAACTCTTCTGTACTCTGACGTCTGCTATAGTGCCGTCACAGGGTGCAAGGATCTCGTTTTCCATCTTCATAGCTTCAAGAATCATGACAACATCTCCCTGCTTTACACTGTCACCGACTTTAACTCTTACATCGAGTATTGTACCAGGCATAGGTGACTCAACCTTCTGTCCGTTTGCAGGTGCTGTAGGTGCCACGGGTGCAGTGGGTGCAGTAGGTGCAGTGGGTGCTACTGGTGCTGTGGGTACAGTCTTAACCACTGCTGCTTCTTCTGCTGAAACCTCTTCGACTTCAATTTTGTATGAGACACCGTTTACATTAACTATGAAATTACGCATTTTTATCCTCCAAAATATTCTTTCACTTATATACGCTTGATTGAATGAATACGCAGTCCCGAAACATCCTTGCCCATGTATTCCGCTATCGCTGCCGATACGGCTGCTATTACTTGCTGCCTATCTTCGCTACTCAAATACGTGTCAGGCTTATACTCAGTTTGATTTGCCGACATGACAGGCGCAACAGTATTTGGAGTTTGGGCGGTGTTCTTCATTTTTCTTCCGCGATTTGGATTAAAGGCATAACCTAACGCCAAAATGATGAAAACAATACAAATTAGACCAAGAAAAACCGAGCCTAATCCCAACAAAAACACTGTTAACCCCGATGGCGCATGTTGGGTCGTAGCCACAGGCAACGCTAACATCATATCACTTAACACTTGTACACCTCCATATTGTTAGACTATGAATTCAACTTCTCTCCCAATTTTATTAAATTCCACGTTTTTCCTATTTTTCCTGCATCATAATATTGTATATTATTATAGGCTGCTATACAGCAGCCTATGAATCCAATTCTTCCTTAAGTTTTGAAATTTCGATGTCGCTTAGATACCGCCACTCCCCCGTTCTCAGCGTTCCGAGTGTAAGAAATCCTATGCGAATCCTTCTCAATCGAAGCGTGTCATGCCCGATGGCACTCACCATCCTTCTGACCTGACGGTTCTTGCCCTCATGTATCGTAATAAAAAATTTACTTCGATTATCATCAACATGGACAAGTCTTTCGACCTTCGCAGGTGCAGTCATGCCATCCTCAAGGAGTATTCCCGTTTCAAGCTTTCGCGCCTCTTCCACCGTAACCAGCCCATTGCACAACACGAGGTAGGTTTTTTCAACCATGTGCTTAGGGTGCGTAAGCCTATACGCCAAATCCCCGTCATTCGTCATCAGCAAAAGACCTTCTGAGTTTATATCGAGGCGACCAACATTATACACCCTCACTCCAACATCCTTTACGATATCGTTCACGGTACGTCTCCCCTCCGGATCAGAAGCACTGCTTATGACGCCGCAAGGCTTGTTGAGCATAATAACCACCGTCTTTTCGCGTCGGGTCACAGCCTTTCCGTCAAGTTCAACGATATCGCACTCTTCATTGAGAGACATTCCAAGTTTGGCAATTTGTCCGTTTACTCTCACTCTTCCCTGAGTAATAAGTTCCTCACACTTTCTTCGTGAGGCTACACCCGAATTCGCCAGGTATTTTTGCAAACGCATTAGTTTTCCCCATTATCCGGCCCACTTCAACACCATCCTGAAAATATAATCGAGCAGGCTCGGCCTTTCTATCGTTTCTCCGGCGACTAAAACCACCTTCGATGCGTGTTTGTATTCGTCATAGACCGTGAGATATCCCACTGCACTGTCTTTTTGTACGGGGGCTCGACAAACATCCGGAACTTCGATGCGCGTCATAAAGCTGCCCGCGTAACCCTTTCGTACAGGCATTATTATATCCTGCTCCGTGTACAAAGCCAACAAGTTTTTCTCGCCATCTTCCACCTGAACCCATACGACAGGTACATCTTTGCTAACCACAAGTTTCTGCTCATAGTTTGCAAAAGCATAATCCATCAACAGCTTTGCATCACTGAATATGTTGGACGAATTGAGTGTGACTCCTACAACCTGCATGCCGTCGCGTTCTGCGGAGAATACAAGGCACTTCCCGGCATACATCGTATAACCGGTCTTCACACCGTTGGCACCCTCGTAATTCCAGAGAAGTTTATTCTTGTTCTTGAAGTAACGCGTTATACTTCCGCCTTCGGATGTATAGTACTGACTGCTGACTATCTCCGCAAATGTGTCGTTTCGCAGAGCCTCCGCCGCGATTATTGCCAAGTCGTATGCAGTCGTATAGTGTTCATCGTCATGCAGACCATTAGGCGTGACAAAGTGCGTATTGACCAGACCCAACCTTGCAGCTTTGTCGTTCATCATACAGACAAAGCCTTCTACCGAGCCTCCGATATGTTCCGCTATCGCCACAGCCGCATCGTTGCCCGAAGCAAGCATCAGCCCATAGAGTAAATCCCTCAACGGGATAGTTTCTCCGAGATGCAAATACATACTCGAGCCCTCGACCCCGTACGCATTTGAAGATACCTTTACCTCGTCATCCAATGAGCCATTCTCCAGGGCGACCAATGCGGTCATAATCTTTGTCGTACTTGCCATTGGCAGCTTTTTATGGGCATTTGTTCCAAATAGTACTCTATTGCTCGATGCTTCGATTACAATCGACGATGTCGAAGATACCCCCGGTCCGGCAGGCAAAGCTGCAGTTTGAAGCGCCGGCAGTAGTATTATTGCAAAAACCAATGTAATTGCTATTGCATTGCGTAGTCTTTTAACCTTCATCCCCATCGGTACCCATATCGGCGTAATCGCGACAGTATTCATTCTCATCGGCATTGACTTTCTTACTCTTTTTACAGCCGTACTTTACCATGTTGCATAAGCCTGTCAACACCTGAGGGATAAGTTCAACAACCCTGTCTATTGTGCAATCAAACGTAACGGGCAATACCTTAACATCTTCTCCACTTGCGGAAACAAATGCCAGTGGTGTTATACTCATACCTACTACTGCCGTGCCTGCAAAGGGATATCTTCCTTCCAAATTGTCCATCTGCTCATTACTCTTCTTAACACAAGATTTGCCGCTGTATTCACCGCCACCTGCGAGGAAGCCGAGTGACACCTTGGATACAGGCACTACTGTCGTCGTTTCATCTGCTATAATCGGCGTTCCGACTACAGTGTTCACATCGACCATCTTCTTTATCTGCTCCATGGTTGTCTGCATTATATTCTCGATTGGATGCATTTGAAATTACCTCATTCCATGTTATTTTTGAGCTTTACACGGATAATATGGAACAAGCTTGAGGAAAATATGCATGAAATATCAAGGTGAAAGACGCCCCTGTCGAACACAGGTACAGAACTACTTTCGAATACGAAGTGCTCAGATCTTAACAAAATCGGTATCACATTGTTAAACAACTCTCCGACTATACCGCATGTCATCACCGTAGCAAACGCATCGTCGGGTATACCGATTTTGGAGGCAATCTTAACTTCATCAAACTTGATGCATTTACAATAAGGCAGTAATCTCTGTTTTTTTTGCTTACGTTTTTTTGAAGATACATGTCCTTTTTTCGGGAAGAGATCTATGTGTTTTTTATTATTGAGCAACCACGATACCATAAGCCCTTGAGTTGGAGCAAAAGAAGCATCCACAACAACGTTATAAAAGAATGCGCGCAGAAAACCGTCGAACTTAATTTCAGCTCTCGCATAGTTGTTTCGGATTCTTACGGTCAGAATTGCTCTGAAAGGTAATGTAAGAATCAACAGTATTAAGACAAATAAAAACAGCAACTCCATGCCTACATACCTCCGTAGGATAGTATTACCGTTTTTTCATATTTAATGGGAATATTGTTAGATTTCCTGCTTTGAAATCTCCTCGAAGGATTCATTAGATTCATCGACATCTGCAATCGACTCGTCTATTGTTAGATCACCGTCATACTCAGGAAGCTCACGAAGCGAGTGAATTCCAAAGAGTCTCAAAAAGGCATCGGTCGTGCCGAATTCCATAGGACGTCCGACCGTATCCCTACGCCCTGTCTCGCGTATCAGACCTTGCTTTAGCAGCTGTGACACGGCATATTCACACCTTACGCCTCGTATAGACTCGATGTCTCCTCTGGTTACGGGCTGTTTGTACGCTACTATGGCGAGCGTCTCCATCATCGACTGGGATATCGCCTTCTCCTGAGGTGGCTGATAAAACCTCTCCACAAACGTTATGCATTCGGGGTTTGTCACAAGCTGCACGGTGTTGTCAGTCATAAACAGGCGTATGCCGGCATTTCTCTTTATGTAGTCCTCCTGCATGTTGTACAAGAGCATTCTTATTTCAACATCGGTCATCATCAATGCCGTTTGAATCTCTTTAATACTTACGGCCTCACCCGATATGAAAAGCAGACATTCTATCTGCGACCGTATTGAATTCGCGTTATCATCCATTGCCTTCTACCTCGTCGGAGTAAAGTCCATCTTCCGCCTTGTCCTCGTCTATCAGACATTTGGCCTGCAAATACAGTTCTTCATAGGGGCCTGTCTGCTCAAATGATATTTCCCCCCATGACGCCATTTCAAGCATTGCCATAAATGTGACCACAACCTCGAGCTTCTCGGCGTCCTCATCAAAGAAGGAAATAAACGACACCCGATTAAGCCTTGTCAAAGTCGAACGAATCAGTCTCGCCTGACTGCGCACGGTATATCGGTCGGCGCTTATTCTATGCAGGGGATGTACAACTTCTTCCTGTGCAGCTCTGCTTAGCAGGTCATTCAGCGCGGAAAACAGCGCTTCAGCAGTTGAACCGGTCCATGTTATATCCGGTGCCGGAAGCTTGAATTCATCAGGCGGTCGAGACAGAATCGCCTTGTTTTCTTCCATTAATTCCGAAAGTACACTGCTCAACTGCTTGTACATCTTGTATTCACGCAAACGCCTTATCAGGCTTTCCTCGGTGTCCTCTTGCTCGGTATCTTCTTCCGAATTATTCTTCGGAAGAAGCGTCTTAGATTTCATAAACACCAATTGAGCCGCTATTGTAAGGAACTCGCTCGCAGTATCCATATCGATTGTGTCGAGTTCCTTCATGTATTCCAGATACTGTGTCGTTATCTCGGATACAAAAATATCCTGAATATCTACCTCAGCCTTTTCGATAAGGTGAAGTAGCAGGTCGAGCGGACCATCAAATTGTTTAAGATGTACCCTATAGTCCATATTCAGAAGATCAGAGGCATGAACACCGATGTCAACAGTCCATACAGTGCACCGGTTACATATGACAGCACTCCCGTTATGTTCAGTATAATAAGTACGCCAATCAAAATAAAATTGCTGTACTTCCTAAGCCAAAAGAACGAACCTGGTCCCGTTTTCTTTATAAGCAAATCCTCAACCACATGAAAACCGTCGAGTGGCGGTACCGGTATCAAGTTAAACACAGCAAGCAGTATGTTTACCTGTACAAAGTAGGAGGCAAAGCTATAAAGTGCGGTAAGTATAGGCGACTGCATCGATTCTATTGCTAGTTTTAGGCAAATTAAACTTATCGGTGCAAAAACTATCGCAAGTATAAGATTGGCGGTTATTCCCGCGAGCGATACAATTAAATCGTCCCTTCTTGGCTTTTTAAAGTTTCTTGGGTTTATGGGAACAGGCTTAGCCCAGCCAAATCCCAACAGAGCAAGGCAAAGTAAACCTATAATGTCTATATGTGCGAATGGATTAAGCGTCATTCGACCCATGTTGTCCGCTGTAGGGTCGCCAAGCTTATATGCGGCATATGCATGCGCCCATTCATGAAAAGTCAAGGCAACAATGAATGTCGCAATCATGTAAACCTTTGAAACCAAGATTTCCAGCATTATTTCCTCACAAAATAAGTATAAGTCGATTCCAAATGCAATCGAAACTTCATAAAATGCACATATGCTGTGCTTCAGTTTTGTACATCAGCTTTTGCTACGATAGGAACGAGTCTCCCACAGCCCATTTCTTATCGGTAAGATATTCGTAAATACTTGCGCCTATATCTGCAAAGCTGTCGAGTACTCCGAGGTTCGTTCCCGGCTCTATACTGTCGCCACATGCCAATACGGGTATGTATTCCCTCGTGTGATCTGTACCGGGATATGTGGGGTCACAGCCGTGATCCGCCGATATAATCAGTATATCCCCATCCTTCATCTCTTCGATTATGCGAGTCAGCTGTTCGTCAAAGTATTCAAGAGCCTTTGCGTAACCTTCAACATCGTTCCTGTGACCGTAAAGCATGTCGAAGTCTACAAGGTTCGTGAATATAAAATCGCCTTCGCCCTCGGATATGTATTTAATAGTTGCTTCAATACCATCATGGTTGTTCTTAGTGTGATCTGCAACAGTAATTCCCCTGTGGGCGAAAATATCCTCGATTTTCCCTATCGCAATCGTCTTCTTTCCCTCACGGGTAAGAGCGTCGAGTATCGTATCTCCTGTCGGCTCTACCGCATAATCACGTCTATTCTCGGTGCGCGTATACTTGCCGTTGCTCCCAATAAACGGTCTTGCAATGACCCTGCCTACAAAATAATCACCGTACAACAACTCTCTTGCGGTTTCGCATATTTTATAGAGTTCCTCGAGAGGAATCACATCTTCATGCGCCGCTACTTGGAAAACACTGTCCGCAGACGTGTAGACAATCGGATATCCTGTCCGCATATGTTCGTCACCGTATTCGTTAATTATAGCCGTACCTGAAGCGGGGAAATTGCACAATGTCTTGCGCCCGATTTTCTCCTCGAATTCGCGCATAAGCTTCTCGGGAAAACCATTTGGAAAAACCTGAAAAGGCTTGTCCATCAGCAGTCCGGAAATCTCCCAGTGTCCGCATGTCGTGTCCTTAGCCTTTGTTATCTCGGCAGCTTTTCCGAAGGCACCCGCAGGTGCGGCAACACCTTTACCCATAAGTGCGCCATCTATATTCGCCAAACCCAATGCATACAAATTAGGCAGATTTATGCCGCCCCTCGCTCTGTAAATATTACCCAGAGTATTAGCCCCTTTATCGCCAAATTCCGCGGCGTCGGGCAATGCTCCTATTCCAACACTATCCAGTATTATCAATATTGCACGTTTTTTCATAGGTCTCACTCCTTTAGCTTATTCTATCACCCATGCTTTGCCTTAGTCAATTACCAACGGCGACCAGATACGGAACCACAATACCGTTAATTACTACATAAGCCGATAACAGAATTATTTCGGTAGCTTTTATTCTCACGCAGGCTTCCCCAGTGTCGCCACCCATAGTACTGTGTTTTATCCGTTTATTCCACAGTGTTATTGCGTCCGAAAAAAGCGAAGCCACTCCTGCCGCCACCATAGCTTCCCCTATAATATTAAGCGTAACCAACAAAAACGCAATCATTCCATCCCACTTCATACAAACCGAGTATATCGCACCGTAAAGCAGCATTCCCCTAAACACCGGTACCGCCAAGCAAAGTGGTATGCCTGGAATCCAAATACCCGCCAGGCATATACAACTAACACATAGTGCGACAGACAAAACACCTCTCAGCACGTATCCACCAATGCCTTGTGCGTCGATGCTGGTCACATTGTAATCCAAGCCAAGTTGATTTATAAATCGTATTCCTATAAGTATTCCGCCTGCAAACAGAATGATAAAAAGCACATAGATTTGCCTGATATTGCCGGTTTCACGTCCACCATGTAAGCTGTTTCGTCTGATTTCACGCAATATTGTCACCTCAGACTATATAATACGACCTATTTTGACTCCGTATTCATAAACAACAGCCGATTATTAAGTGTCTTTACGAACTGCAGATTTGTCGGTTTTCCCCTTTGTTTATTTAGAGTATCTCCGAACATCTCCCACTGTGCATCTATATTGCCCTCAAGCCACGCACGCTCAATCGCATGTCGTATGCATCTCTCGACGAGTTTTGGCCTCGTATTTCTTCTTTGTGCGACAAACGTATAAACATCGGTCATTGTAAAACCCAGCTTTTTATAGCAGCTTACATATTCAAGCCCTTCAATCAGATAACCGTATCCCAAATGCTTTGAATGAAAACCCAATCTTTGTAATAAGCGCTCTATTTCCCTCGCTGTACTCCCCATATCTGTATCTGTCCTGTTCGCATCCGCATAATTGTCCCATGCATTGAGTACACTCTTTGCAAGCAATACGTAATCCGCAGGCTGTACGAAAACCAACGAAACAGTGTCACATACTCGCAATAAGGTCTCCTCCGACTGCGTATTCATAACCACGCACAGACTCAGGGGAGGCTGTGCCGCTCTTTCGGAAAAAAGCATACCGGCACGCTCTATCTCAGCTATATTGTCCGGGTCGACCGCCAGAACGACAAAGTCAACCTCTCTTTTCTGCTCATTTAGGGATTCTACGTTATTCGCTTCAAAACATACGACATCTTTTGCAAAAGAAAAAGCACCAACTATCCCATTCCTTTGTTCTGTATTATCAGATATCACTGCAATACGCAAAATCATCCCCCCTTTAGCCAACCATACCAATATTATAGTCCTCCTTGATAATCCTGTACATCCAATATGCGTACAAACAATATCCTTTCTTGGGTTCATTTATCAAAACATGAGTAACAATGCCGATTAGCTTTCCGTTTTGTATTAGCGGACTGCCGCTCATGCCCTGTACTATTCCTCCCGTCTTGCTTAGCAGCTCGTCATCCGTTATCTCAATCACCATACCTCTCGGCGCACACACTGTCTGATTGTAGACCTTCACTATCTTACAATTGTATGCCTTTACCTCGCCGTTTTCAACAGACGTCAAAATTTGCGCCTTTCCCACCCTAGCCTCCTCGGGATAAGCAAGCTGTATTCCCTTTGGATAAAGCGGGTTGCTCCACGGACTATTAAGTCGCCCATATACGCCATAATCGGTGCACGCTTCCACACTTCCAATAATGTCACAGCTTGAGTTGAATGTCCCGCGAATCTCACCCGGCACGCCCTTTTCGCTCTTTTGCACACCGAGTATTGTCGCCTTAAGCAAGCTACCCTCTCGTGCAAGTATGGGAGTACCGGTATCCGCATCCTTGATCCCATGCCCCAAAACGCCGTACTGCATTGTAGATACGTCAATCATTGACAGTGTACCTATACCCGCGGTATCGTCCCTGATCCATACACCGAGCTTTCTAACTCCATCGGATTTGTCGGCTAAAGGCGTGACCATAATATTCTTAAGTTTGCCGTCGCGCCATATGAGCAAGTTGACGCTATCCGTGCTCTGAGCTACGATTTCGCTCAATTGACTTGCTGATTTTAGGTTCTTACTATTTGCTTCAACGATAATATCTCCTGCGCGCAAGCCAAACTGCTTTGCCGGAGAGATATACCCCTTATCTGTATCAAACTGCCCGAATCCAACCACAAGCAATCCGTCGGTCTTTATATGGATGCCAACGCAGCGACCGCCAGGCATAACGGTTATCGACTCTCGGTACTTCAGGTTTACGGTCTTGACATCCACGATATCATGCAGGCGTACCCGAGCGGTACTATTTGACCCATTATTCTTTAACTGCGACAGAGACTGGTCAAATGACAACGCTACCTCTGAGTCGTCATCTGTTACCAACCTGAATCTGCCGTCATAATAATCTGCATAGTGCGAATCCCCTTTATCTTCATAAGTATACAAATCATCGGGAATACTACGAAGAAGCTGCATGTCTGACCCCGTATTGTAAAGGCAGATCAAGGCGGCCAACAAAGCACCTATTACTTTTGTAAATGTTTTCCTAGTTTTCTTCATATCGCACCTCTAATCAGTTTAGGGTTAGTGTCCCCTCATGTGCGAGCTGTAGGCGTATTAAATTCTTCATCGACGCGTATTATTTTGAAGTAATGCATATCCGAGTTAACGATTCAAGACGATGAAGCATATTATCAAATCAAGGGGGAAGGCTATGAATGAGTTTATTTATCTGTTGAGAAGAAAATATGGACGAAAAGCCAGCAAGAGACATCTGGGCTATAATCCATCAATTTTCATTTGTGTAATTTGCTTTTCCGCATTGATTCTGGGTATGCTTTTAGCTCCGCTGTGGACACTAATAGCATTCCTCGTTGTTCTGATAATTATAAGCGTATGCCTTATATGCAGAAAATAGCAAAAAAGCACGGGATCCCGTGCTTATTGCTACTGTTCATTTGATAGTTATATGCAGCGCTCAACCTTCTGAGAACGCAAGCAACGTGTGCAAACACACATCTTTGTTGCCTTTCCGTTGACCATAACGTTAACCCTCTGAACGTTAGGTAACCAGCTACGCTTTGTCTTCCTATTTGAATGGCTGACGTTGTTACCAGACATTGCGCCCTTCTTGCAGACCTCACAATATTTACCCACAGTAACACCTCCTTGTCTGCGAAAACATCAAAACAACAGTATTCTACCATGGTCGTTGTTTGTATGCAACAAGAGAAATAATATATATTTTTGAGCCTTAATCTGAATAAAACAACTATTCTACGTGTTGATATTGTCGGTAGTTTAGTGTTATAGTTACACATGGATATTCTCATACGTTTATCTTGGATACTCTGTTAAATTTTGGAGGCGAACTTGAATACCAGAAAGCATAGCAAAAAAATGCATCCGTTGATTTGCATCTTGATAGACGCTGTCATCGTCTGCATTATACTTGGCAGTATTTATTATTTTCTATGTTTGAGAGACAAGCCCGATAATCCTAGTGTTGTGTTGCCCACACCATCTGTAGCCCCCACCGCATCGGCGACGCCTGCACCCACCGAAGTTATCGGAAGCGATACTCCTGCGCCCACCCTCGACTTGCAGTACGCAGGTATGTTCGGTGCAAACGTCGGAGATAAGCTCGGAGCCATCGGAAGCGAGCCCGTTATAACCGAAAACTCTTACAAGAGCGAGAATGTGGTTATCGAGATTGCGCGAGTCGAAAAGTACGACACAGTATACTTCGTTGCCGATATCTATATTCGAGATCTCTCGAGCCTCAGGACTGCATTCGGTTCAAACGACTATAGAGTATATGACCCCAAATGGGTATATGAAATCGGTGCGGCAAATAATGCCATTGCAGCATTTTCCGGCGACTACTGCCAGTTTGCTTACGACGGACTCGTCATAAGAAACGGCGTACTGTACAGCGAAAAGACTAATACAGCTGATGTAGCAGTGCTTTACAACGATGGCGTGCTTGCCACATACGGTCCCGGCGAGGTAGATATCGATTACATCAAGACAAACGGAGCTTTCCAGGCATGGTGCTTTGGCCCCAGCCTTTTGGACAAAAACGGGAATGCTACCAAAGAGTTCAACAGTACGGTTCCGCGTGCAAACCCCAGGACAGCAATAGGTTATTATGAACCCGGTCATTATATACTCTTAGTAGCAGACGGCAGACAGCCCGACTATTCAGTAGGATTAACGCTTAAAGATATGTCTCAGATATTCTATGAACTGGGCTGCAAGAGTGCCTATAATCTCGACGGCGGACAAAGTGCTACGATGTCTTTCGGCTTAAGACAAGATTCTCTCTACAATAGGCCTTATAATGGCGGACGTAGGGTCGGAGACATTATTTATATCTGTGAACCGCAGGTAGGGGGCTAATATGTACAAGATACTATATCCTCATATAACGTTTATACTGGCAGCAAGCCTTATAGTGCTTACAATACTCGACTCATTTAATCCTCTTATCGGGTTTTTGAGAAACAACTCCTCGAGAGTAATCATATACGTGCTCGGTGGACTTAACATAATAAATGCAGTATTGGCATACATAACCCAATACAATAAGAGCAAGCGTAGGGAAAACAAAAACAATTAAGTAATCGTATCTAAATGTAAGTGAAGTCGTAGTTTTACGCTTCACTCTTTTAGTATAAAAGCCGTGTGCTTTAGCGAGATGGGCAGTCTTTTCCGAGTTTAGATTAGAAAAATAACTATCACTCAAAAAAGGCATCAGAGATGCCTTAAAGATACTTTGTTTATTAATCGAGAAAATCTCTGAGCTTTTTGCTCCTGCTGGGATGACGCAGTTTTCTGAGCGCCTTCGCTTCAATCTGCCTGATTCTCTCCCTCGTCACCTTGAACTCACGTCCCACCTCCTCAAGAGTACGATTCTTTCCGTCATCGAGTCCAAAGCGAAGCCTTAATACCATCTCTTCACGAGGAGTAAGTGTATCGAGCACCTCAAGAAGCTGTTCCCTAAGTAGTGTGTATGATGCGGCTTCCGCGGGAGCTGGTGCATCGTCGTCCGGTATAAAGTCGGCCAGATGACTGTCGTCCTCTTCACCGATAGGAGTCTCAAGCGAAACTGGCTCCTGAGCTATTTTTCGAATCTCGCGCACCTTCTCTACAGATATGCCCATCTCCTGTGCAATTTCCTCTGGGCGAGGTTCTCGACCCAAGTCCTGTATAAGCTGTCTCTGACATCTTATGAGCTTGTTTATCGTCTCGACCATATGTACGGGGATTCTTATAGTGCGAGCCTGATCAGCAATTGCCCTTGTGATAGCCTGACGAATCCACCATGTAGCATATGTGGAGAATTTATATCCCTTCCTATAATCGAACTTCTCTACAGCCTTTATAAGACCAATATTACCCTCCTGTATGAGGTCGAGAAAAAGCAGTCCTTTACCGACGTATTTCTTTGCAACACTTACTACCAGTCTTAGGTTCGCCTCTGCAAGCTGTTTTCTGGCTTCTTCGTCGCCTTCTGCCATACGCTTGGCTATTTCAATCTC
>JAEDCW010000008.1 GCA_016293975.1 Clostridia bacterium | reverse complement strand
TCCTTGCCTATTACTACCTTGTCGTTGAGCGTGTCGCCGAATATTGCCTCCGTAAGCGCGTTTATGAGCGTCACCATCTCCTCGCGAAGCCCGAAATGATCGTCAAAGTAGTCGTCGAACTCTATCGGAAACTGTGTGTTGAGTTTATCCCCATTGAATAACGAGGGTTCCTGCGCAAGCGGTCTGTTTTCGAGGTTTTTACCCTGATAGCCGCAGAGCATGGAGGCAAGCGGCAGTAAACAAAGCGCGACCATAGCCGCAACGAATGCATATTTCAGTGCTTTTCTCATGCGTATGCCTCCTTAGAACCTAAAGTAAATGAACGGGTTGTATGCGCTGGTAGAAAGCGCAAGCACCGACAGCACCAAAAGCACAAGTGCGCACACTCCCTTTGCGACCGCGAGAATCGCTTCGTTCTTTATTATGCGCTTTGCCCATATTCCAACAAACGGAGTGGCCGCAATACAGCCCACTATAAACACTATAGCCGCCATAGGCGTCACGAGCGCGGATATCCGTGCGCATATCATCGAGTCGAAGTTAAAGCTCGCCATCTCTCCCAAAACTCGCACCGCCTGAGGGAGCGTCTCTGCCCTGAAGAACACGAAGCCCACTGTCACAACGAGCATTGCATAACAGTAGCTTAAAAACTTGGGGAGCTTGTTCGGTTTAATCACACCGTAGCTTTCGAGCATTATGAAAAGGCCGTGGAAAAGTCCCCATATTACGAAATTCCAGCTTGCGCCGTGCCAAAGCCCCGTAAAGAAAAACACAATCACTTTGTTTATTCCCGTGCGGAGCTTGCCATTGCGGTTTCCTCCGAGCGGTATGTATAGGTATTCTCTGAACCATGTGGAGAGCGATATGTGCCATCTTCTCCAAAACTCCTGAATGCTCGTCGATATGTAGGGGTAGTTGAAGTTCTCCTTAAATTCAAATCCAAACGCCGCACCCAGACCTATCGCCATGTCGGAATACCCCGAGAAGTCGAAGTATATCTGGAGTATGTAGCACAGCGCAGCCAGCCACGCCCCCGGCATATTGAGCACGTCGAAGCCGTACAGCGAGTCGGTGATGCTGCCGAGTATGTTTGCAAGCAGAATCTTCTTTGCAAGTCCGAAACAGAAGCGCTTAAAGCCGTACACGGTCTTATCGAGCGTAAGCTCCCTGTGTTCAATCTGCTCGGCTATGTCGTTGTAGCGTACAATGGGTCCTGCGATAAGCTGTGGGAAGAAGCTTATGTAGAGCAGTACATCGAAATAGTTCTTCCTCGCCTTTGCCTCTCCGCGGAATACATCGAGCACATAGCTCAATGCCTGGAATATAAAAAAGCTGATTCCTATGGGCAGGGGTATATTCGGCTGAGGGATATTCAGCGACAGCAGTAAGTTGACATTGCATATAACAAAGTCGGCGTACTTGAAAAACGCCAGCATTCCTATGTTCAGCGCGACCGCTGCGACCGTAAGCACGCGTCTTCTCGTCAATGTGCCGTCCGGCTTATAAATAAGCGCGAGCGCATAGTTTGCGGCAGTTGACACGAGCATCAAAATTACATAGACGGGCTCACCCCACGCATAAAACAGTATGCTTGCGAGCATTAACAGTATGTTCTGTACTTTAATGAGCTTTAGTCCGGCGAACAACAAATTAAGCAGATATACCGCCGGCAAAAATATGAAAAGGAACGTAGCTGAACTGAATACCAAAATGTCCTCCAAAAGCCGCATAACGGGGCAAGAACCATACGGCACTGCCCCGCAACGGCGATTCTGTCAATAGCTGGGTGAGTATATGTAGATTGTTGCCACCTTGCCCGAATCGTCCAGCTCAAACTGTAGCCTCTCGGTATTGTAGTTTTCCGGGTCGTTATCGTAGGTGTAGGTAATGTAGCCATCGTCAAAGTACTTGTCGCCGTATGCCGCAACGATATCGTCCAGCGTCGCACCAACGGTTATACCCCTGAGCGTGGTGTAGTTGTCCGATGTGATAGTTATCATCTCGATTATGTCCTTGCCATCTACGGGGACTGTCGAGACAACTATGCCGTCGTACTCATACGTCTTGTCGTCGCCGTCATACACACATGAAACGACATACGAATACTCGTAGTCGGGTCCCAACGCCTCGATAAGAGGTGCGCTGTCCGTCCTGATTGAGTACGTCGTGTCACCGATTTTTATCCCCATATCCGCCTTGGTGAAGTCACCCTGCGGTGCGGCATTTCCGCCTGTGCAGGCGACTGCGAGAAGCAGCATTGCCGCTATAATAAACACAGTGATAAGCTTTTTCATCCCAATAACTCCTTTAACTCAGATTCTGTACAGAGTGTAAACCTTGTAAACGGTATGTCCATCGTCATGAATTCTTTTCGCACTTTATCCGCAAAATGCCACCATTCACCCTTTATGAGGTCAAAGCCGCTGTTTAGCATAATGTCGGTCATGTAGTCGACATTGGCGCGCTGTGCTTCCGTCCACGCGGTGCTCTCCCTGCCGGATTCCTCTGCAAACGTGTGCATAGGCGTGGGAAATTCCAATTCCACACCGTCCGGCCCTATGAGCGACATATCTACCGCACAGCCCCTGTTGTGATTTGACGCGGTCGTGGAGGGGTCGGCTATCCACTTCGGCACCTGTACTATGTCATAGAGCACCCTCTGAACGCTCAAAGGTCTGTAGGCGTCGTAAAACTTCATTGTGTAGCCGTCCTCGCGAAACTTTTCAAACGCCTTTACGAGCTTTTTGCCCGTATCCTTCTGTATCATTGGTATGGCGTAGGGGTACAGCGGCGAGCCCGTAACATTGCGCTCCGTTGCGAACAAGAGCTCAAATTCCGCATCGGGTAACAAGTAACGGAGGTCGACAAGCTCGCACTTGACCATAACGGGATTCCCCTCGGGGTCAAAAACGGGTTCTCCGGTTTTTATATCTATCTTTTGATCCTCAAACGGAGCGATATAGGCGTAAATCTTCTCGTCAATGGGTACGAGATATTTGCTCGCACAGTATGCCTCCTCGCCCGATGTAAGCAGCATGCGCGCAAACTCTCCCTCCATGCCGGTAACACACACCTCGTCATAGGCATGGAGCTCGCCTATTATGTTTGTGTTGTCAGATGCGTCCGGTTTGCTCCTTACATTGAGGTTGTGCGCCTTGACATGGTACACCTCGTAATTCGGTGTCGGCTCGATAGTCGGCGTGGGTTCTTCTGTCGGCTCTATATCTGGCGAGGGTGTCGTAGTCTGCACCGTATCGGTCGGAGTAGCTGTTGGTGTATTCTGCGGCTCCTTGACATTGCATCCGATAGTCAGCAGCGTCATTAAAACCAACGCCGCCGCTGTAAATCTCTTCAATTCTGTGTTCCTCTTTCTGTTACTTTGCTTAGCCTACCGTGATATCGGTCGGGTCTTGCCTGAGGCCTTTCCTGCTCGGTACATCTGGCGATGTAGTTCCCCTCGGGTTTCCGTTGACTATCTCCAGTATCGTTCCGGGTGGGCAGTTCTCGTATATGAACCTCGCCGCCTCCGTGACCATCCTCAAACATCCGCCTGTAGAAGCGGTTCCTATGCCCTTTTCGCCGTCATAATACTTCGGCCACATATTCCTCGGGTTCTGATCCGCGGCATAGAGCGGACTGTGGGTATAGAGATTTCCCTTGTACGCCACCGCAAACTGAACGTCGCCTCCCTTGGGGAAGTGGTGCCAGCGCTCACGCCTGTCGGTAAGCTCGAACTTGCCGTTGGGGGTTTTGTTGCCGCCGTGGGCAATCCTGTACTGCTTGTATATCTTTGTGTACTCAAAGTTCTCGTCCTTCTCGTATATCGTGAGCGTGAATGATCCCTTCTCGACATAGAGATAGTAGGGAAAATCGGGATTAGGGTCGACCTTTGGGGTCGGCGTAGGCTCGGGCGCGGGCTCGAGCGTCGGCTCTATTGTCGGCGTCTCTGTCGGCATAATTATTGGTTCCGGTGTGTCCAGGGGCTCGATGTCGACAGGCGTATTTACAATGGGAGCAAAGTTACAGCCCGACACAAGCAACATGAACATAGCCAGAACAAAAACGGATACCTTTTTAAGCTTCATTTTTTATCTCCGTTCAGGCCTGAAAAGTCAATGAATACAAATAATTATAGACTCTAGCACGTTATTTCGCAACAATCAAAATGCGCCTGCCGAGCCGACAAGCGCATTCTTTACAGAATATTAACAAATTCTTAGGTCGATATGTGTATGGGCGAAACAACCCCCTCACTCGTCCGTCATTATGTCCAATATTGTGTGCTCTGCACCCCTCATTCCCTCAGACGCTATCTTACCCATATTCGCCATAACCTTTTCGGGAGTACTTGCGAGTATTCCGTGGCGCGCGCCCACTCGCACATGTGCAACGCCCATATCTGCGGCGAGGAATGCCGTATCTATTCCCGTTGCGGCCTTCATTACGCAGCCCGGGTTGCCGCCGTGACATATCATACCTGTGACGGACGCCGCCATGGCCTCAAGCGCACAGCAAAGCCCCTCGTAATCTGCACCCATTAGCATCGTAAGCCCGAGCGCAGAGCCGCTACCACCTGCAAGCACACAGCCGCAGGCGGGGCTTAATCTCCCTGAGCACGCCTTTATGTACTCCGTGACGAGGCACGACAAAAATACCGCCCTCAGTATATACGCCGTGGGTGCGCCCTCTATGGCGCCGTAATACGCAACAGGCAGTGTGCAGAGTATGCCGTGGCTTCCGCTCCCCGTTATGCTCATTGCAGGTAACGCCGCTCCTCTTACCCTCGCCTCTATAGCTCCGCAGGCAGCACGCTTGGCGATGCTCTTTGAGTCCGTGGGGGCGATGCACGCTGATACAACGGTGTAACCGTCACCCTCGCCGCTCTCGTACAGCGCGCGATTTACATCTATCGCCTCCGCAATGAAGTCGAGCTTTAACGCATCGACCGTGCTTGCGCATTCGTAAAGCTCCTTGAGCGTATAGGTAAGTATAGGCGAAGGCTCTTCCGTCTCCTCGCGGCAGGGGTCATCGGCCGCATCGGAACGATCGCCCTCCGTTTCGAGCCTTGCGTAAACCAGGTTGTCGTGGCGGTCGGTTATAAGAGCGGTCGCTGTGACGTCACCTGCGCTCACCCTCGCCTTTATGTACACCCGAGAGGATATTCCGCCGAGATGAACGACTACCTCGCCCCTCTCAGTGAGTCCGGTTGCAATTAGGCGCTTCTCGTCCGTAGCCAGTTGAAGCGTCATTAATCCAAGTGACGGGTCTGCAATCACCGCACCCAGAGCCGCCGCATACGCGCAGCCCAGTTTATCCGTCCCCGCGATGGCGCAGGTGTACGAGTTTTTAAGTATCCCCGAGCTCAGCTCAATCTCAACGTGTGTCGGCACAGCGGGAAGAAGCGCACTTGCCGCCGCACAGGCGTAGCTGATAGCGCCCGGCTCGGTCACTCCCAAGCTCGGCTTCATATCGGACTTTACAAATTCTATAAGCGCGTCACAGTTCACAGGCCACCTCCGTTTTTAAAATACTACCGCCAAGGAATCGCTTTTTCAACCTTGCGGTTACGGTTTGTTCGCAATTTTCCAAAGAATGTTACAATAATTAACCTTTGCTTAATTTGCTGCTATGTTATAATACTTATGCAGGGGGTGATGAGATGTCGGGTATATGCGTATTCGGTGCATCAAGCAGCAACATCGACCATAAGTATACAGAAGAGGCATTCGAGTTGGGCGCACTATTGGCCGAAAACAACATGGAGCTCGTATTCGGCGGCGGCGCTGTCGGGCTTATGGGTGCGGTAGCAGCGGGCGCAACCGCCCAGGGCGGTCGCATAACGGGCATAATTCCCAAAAAGCTCAATCAGCCGGGCATACCCTACGAACGCTGTACAAATCTCATCGAGGTCGAAGACATGTCGGAGCGCAAACAGCTCATGGTAAGCATGTCATGCGGCTATGTGGTACTTGCCGGCGGGCTCGGCACTCTCGACGAACTTTTCGAGGTGCTGACGCTCAAACAGCTCGGATATATAGATGCCCCTATAGTAATAATAAACACTAACGGCTTCTACGATAATCTGCTTGCTCACATAAATCGGATTATAAGTGACGGCTTTGCTCACAAGCGCTATCTGCGTTTGTTCTCGGTCGCTTCATGCGCTCAGGATGCCTTGAAGCTGCTAAATAACTATGCTTCGGAGGAGCTCCCAGACAAAATTGCGGAGGCACTGTCAGAAAAAAATGGCTAACATAATGGTTTGCGTAACAGGTCAGAAGTCCTGTGATAGATTGATTCAGCGCGCAATCGCATACGACCGGCACAGTCCGAGCACCATACACGTGGTGCATTGCGTACAGACGGGCAGAAAGTTTATGAACAGTATCGACGAGTCAGATGCTATAGAGTATCTGTTTACCGCCGCACAAGTTGCCGGCGCCGATATGACCATGCTTCGCGAAGATAAGGTCGAGGATGCGCTCGTAAACTACGCCAAGAACAATTCCATAAATCTCATTATTATGGGCGCTTCGCCGGATTCCGGGGACTCTGTCGTCGCGAGATTACAGCACAGACTGCCCGACATAGAGTTCGACATAGTGATGCAGGATACAAGCTTATAAGCCGGCGCATTCAGACTCGGTATTAAAAAACAAAGCCCTTTTGCGGGGGCTTTATTATTTGCTGTACGCGCAACGCTCGCGGTTATTGTTCCTTCTTTTTAGTCACTTTATTAAGTATGTAGACGATAAGTATTATAGCGCCTATCACGACGAATATGCCCAACATGCCCTTAGCGAGCAGAAGCAGCGACTCACCTAATGTTTTGGGTGAGAACTTGAGCTCAATTGCACCGAGTAACGGGAGCAGTTTTGAAAACAGCGTCATATTTCTCTCCTCCTATCCCAGTATGTTCTCGACAAGCGTTATTACAAGCCCGCCTGCGATTACAGAGGCTATCTGTCCGCTGACGTTTGCGCCGGCAGCATGCATGAGCAGATAGTTGTACGGATCTTCTTTGAGACCCATCTTATGAACTACCCTTGACGACATGGGGAATGCTGAAATTCCCGCCGCGCCTATCATCGGGTTTACCTTTATCTTTGAGAACAGGTTGATGAACTTTGCAAACAGTACGCCGCCCATTGTGTCAAACACGAATGCTACCAGACCGAGGCCGATTATAACGATCGTCTCCACCTTTACGAACTGCTCAGCCTGCATTGAGAATGCAACTGTTATGCCCAGAACGAGCGTGATGAGGTTTGCAAGCATGTTCTGCGCGGACTCGCTGAGGCTCTTCAGCACGCCACACTCGCGTATGAGGTTGCCGAACATGAGGAAGCCTATGAGCTCTGCGGATTTGGGTGCGATAGCTCCTGCGATTATCGTAACGATTATCGGGAAGAGTATGCGTGTGAGCTTTGAAACGGAGGCAGGCTTGTAGGGCATCTTTATGCGCCTCTCGTTTTTTGTCGTCATCAGCTTTATAACGGGCGGCTGGATTATGGGTACGAGCGCCATATACGAATACGCCGCTACTATAATCGCACCCGTGTACTGCGAGTTGAAGTATTGCGCCACGAAAATCGATGTTGGGCCGTCCGCCGCGCCGATTATCGATATTGCCGCCGCATCGTTAAGCTGGAAGCCTACAACGCGGGCAAGCAGCAATGTGATGAATATACCGAGCTGTGCCGCCGCACCGAAAAGCAGAAGCTTAGGATTTGAAAGCAACGGTCCGAAGTCTATCATCGCACCTATGCCGATAAACAGAAGCAACGGGAACAGTTCGTTGGCGATACCTGCGTTGTAAAGCGTGTGCATCGCCTCCGCGTTAACAAATGGCAGATTGACCAAAATTGCGCCAAAGCCCATAGGCAAGAGCAGCGACGGCTCCATCTCCCACTTTATCGCAAGTATTATGAGTATAGCGCCTACGCCTATCATAACACCCTGCTGCCAAGTGAAATTCAACACATTTTCAAACAGCTGTAAAAACTCCGTCAAACCAAACACCCCTTAACACTACGGACGCCTAAAAGAGCATCCTTGATTATATGAATATCCTATCCATTATAACATTTTGATTATATATCACATTAGCTTGCGCGGTCAACAAATTTTAACTGCATTGCACAATTGTGACAGCTATACAAAAGGTCTCGCAGGCTATCGCCAAAAAACCGGAAATCACAGCCTTTCCGCGATTCTCAATGCGAGCGCATACGCCTCGTTCTTTGGCATTATGCCGCGCGCCGCAAGTTCCTTTGCCGAATCCTTAGCGCTCTTGCCGCTTCCTAAGAGCTCTGTCAGTACCGTCTCCGGGTCAATGTTTGTCTGCTCCGCCTTTCTTCTCCCATCAACCACGAGCACGCACTCGCCCTTTGGAGGCGTATCGCTATAGCGTTCAACTAGCGAAGAAAGCGTACCCCTCGTCATACTCTCGTAGAGCTTAGTCAGCTCGCGCACGAGTACGGCGTTTCTCTCACCGAAACTTTCCAGCATTAAAGCGACAGTCTTTGCGACCCTTAGCGGACTCTCGTAAAACACCATAGGGCAGTCGCAGTCGCTGAGACTTAATAGCTTCTTTTTGCACTCGCCCTTTTCCCGCGGCAAAAAGCCGACAAAGCGATACTCCGTAGAGAGATTCGCCATGACGTGAGCAAGCAAAGCCGCACTCGCGCCCGGAAGCACGAAAAACGGCGTGCCGCTCTCTGTGCAGGCTGAAATCAGCCTTCCGCCGGGGTCCGATATACCGGGCATACCTGCGTCGCTTACGAATGCTACGGCTTCTCCCGTACGAATGCGTTCGACTATCTCTGCGGCACGCATCGCCTCGTTGTGCTCATGGCAGGATACGAGAGGCTTCTTTATCCCAAAGCGGTTTAACAGCTTCAGCGTGTTTCTCGTGTCCTCGGCGTATATCGCATCTACCGCACCGAGCGTCTTTATGACCCTGAGCGTCATGTCCTCCATATTGCCTATGGGCGTTGCGCACAGATAGAGCGCAGGCACCACCGCGTTTTTGCCGTTATCCGATATTTTCATGTCAAGCTCTTCCATTTATGCTCATGCTCCGATACGCAGGTTTTTCTCATAATATTATCACGCTGACCGCGCACTTAACAACAGCAGTGCTATAATAGTGTCAAAAATGACGGAGATTTTTATGCGATACGACAGTGTTATCGAATCGCTCGCCAATAAGCGCGAATGCGTATTCTTCAATCCGAATATTGCCGCCGCAGACGAGGCTTTGAGCGAGCTGTCCATCACAACGGCGGACACAGCCGATGCCGAAGGGAGACTTTTACGTTTTGCACCCGTAATAGAGAAGGCTTTTCCCGACACGGTTCAGGCGCACGGCATTATAGAAAGTCCCCTCGTGCGTGTAAATAATCTCGGCAGGCAGTTTGGAAGTATAGAGCTTTTGCTCAAGTGCGACAGCGACCTTCCCGTGGCTGGCTCCGTAAAGGCGCGAGGCGGCGTTTATGAAGTATTGCTCCACGCGGAAAAGCTCGCAACTGACGCAGGACTGCTTCACGCAGACGACGACTATTCGATTCTTGTGACAGACGAGCTCAGGCGGTTTTTCAAAAAGTATTCCATACACGTCGGCTCAACGGGAAACCTCGGTTTGAGCATAGGTATTACATCTGCGGCACTCGGGTTTAATCCGACCGTGCATATGTCCGCAGACGCAAGGGAGTGGAAAAAGCAAAAACTCCGTTCATGCGGCGTGACTGTCAAAGAGTACCCGGGCGAATACTCACAAGCTGTGAGTGAGGGTCGTACGCTGTCAAAGAAAGACCCCTATAGCTACTTTGTGGATGACGAAAGCTCTCTGCCTCTGCTCCTCGGTTACTCGACCGCCGCAGGGAGGCTCGCCGCACAACTGTCCGATATGGGCGTGACCGTAGACCGTGACCATCCGCTGTTTGTGTGCATACCCTGCGGAGTAGGCGGCGCACCGGCAGGCATCGCATTCGGGCTCAAATGCATCTACAAGGACGACGTCCACATATTCTACGCAGAGCCTACGGGCTCACCCTGTATGCTGCTCTCGCTTGCAACGGAGCTCGGAGCGGGTATCTGCGTACAGGACATAGGGCTAAGCGGCCGCACTCACGCGGACGGACTTGCCGTTGGAAGATCGTCTGCACTCGCCTACGAGGTATCGAAGAAACTCGTTTCCGGCGTGATAACTATAGACGACGCCAAGCTTTACGAAAATTTGAGGCTTTTGTATTCCACCGAGGGCATTTTTGCGGAGCCGTCCGCCTGCGCCTCATTCGTATGCGCAGAGAGCGCCAACAAAGGTCTGCTCGACGATTACATGAAGAAACACTGCAAAACCGACGCCGTTCCGACATTCATAGCGTGGCTTACGGGAGGCTCCATGGTACCGCAAGAAATCAAGCAAGAGTATCTTGCTACCGTGCTGTGAGTGTGTCGTTTACCGATGAGCGAAGCTAACAAAAACGGGGCGAACCCCGTTTTTCTTAGCTTTGTATTCTATAGCTTTTTTTCGTAATTGACCTTGCCCTTGAGTATCCAGCCCACGATCATAATTAGGAAGTTGCTTATTACCATCGCGTACCATATGCCCGCGCTTCCCAAGTCCGTAAGGAGTTTGAAACACAGTATCAGCGGCAGTCTTATTACCCAAAGGCGCACTGTCGCCATAATGAACGAGAGTTTTGTATTGCCCGAGCCGTTAAACAGCCCGATGTAATTCTGGAACATCGCCATGAGCGGCTGAGTAAGCAGTACCCAGAATATGTATTCCATAGCCGCATCGAGCGTGACAGGGTCGTTTGTCAGCAAGCTTAATATCTCTCGCCTGAATGGGAAGATAATCAGACAACCCACTATCGAAACCGCAAGGCCCAAATTTCTGCTCGTATTGTACGCGCCTATGGCCCTCTCCTTGTTTTTTGCACCTATGTTTTGCCCTACGAATGCCGCAAGTACCGAGCCGAGCGAGAATATCGGCATGAGCAGAAGGTTTGACACCTTGTTGCCGAGGCTGAATGCCGCCGCAATGTGCTTGCCGTAGTCGAGTATGAGTGCTTGAAGTATCAAAAAGCCCAGTGAAGAGAGCGCCTGACTCAGTGCCGAAGGTATGCCGACCTTTACCATAGTCCTTACTTCCGACATATCTATCTTGAAGTGCGACTTGTCGATTGCAATCTGATTGCGCTTCGAGAACAGCATATACACGCAGTACGGCGTTATTACGGCATTGCCAATCAGCGTGCCAAGTGCCGCACCAAAAACCCCCAAGTTCATCTGTGCGACAAACAGCCAAGTGAGGAATACGTTTACTACTACGGATACGACCGACAAGAGCACGGGAGATACGGTATCACCGCAGGCCTGCCTCGTAGTCTGGAATGCCGCAAACACAAACAGGAATATCATCTCAAACGAGCGCACACGAAGATACGTCAGCGCCAACTCGTATACTTCCATGTCATCCATAGCGCCCATGAGCTTCAATACGAGAGGCGAGCCTACGTACATTATTACATTGATGACCAAGCCTATACCGATGGACAGCATCAACAGAAGTGCGGAATACTCCCTGGCCTTTTGCTTATCCCCCATACCGAGGTGACGGCTGATTATCGCAACTCCGCCCACAGAAAGTCCAGCGCTGAAGCAGAGCAGTATGTTTATAAAAGGCCATGCGATCGATATAGCCGCCTGCGCCGCAGTCGAGTTCGCCATCTGGCCTATGAAATATGTGTCGACTAAATCATGCAGAGATTTCAGCAGATTCGACAAAAATATAGGCATTGCCATTATAGCAAAAGCTTTGTACAGTTTTTTTTCGTACAAAAGCAAGTTCGACCTGTCTCTCATGCCGCCTAAATGTGCCATATTTATACTAATCCTCCGTTGCGCCCCCACAAGACCGGCAGCGCCATCTTTCTCGTCTAAAGTTATTCTACACGCTACACCTTTTTCCTGCATGGTATTTCACAATAATTGCAGCAGCGCATATGACATGCGTACATATTGTGCAACTGCTGCGAACCAATGCCGAACGCAAGTACCAAATTTGGTACTTAAAAGGGCGTTTTCACGTCTTGGACAGCGTGTGTGTGCTTTTCAATCGATTCGAAATGTGCTACAATACCCATCGGGAATTACCCGGGAAATAATCGGCAGGTGAACCATGAGCTTTTTTAGCGGGAAATTTGATTGCATAGTGCTTGGTGCCGGTCACGCAGGCTGCGAGGCCGCTCTTTCCTGCGCCCGAATGGGTCTAAAGACGCTCTGCCTCACGATGAACCTCAGCTCGGTCGCGCTAATGGCATGTAACCCCTGCATAGGCGGCACCTCAAAAGGGCACCTCGTCAGAGAAATAGATGCTCTCGGCGGCGAGATGGGACTTGCGGCAGACGATTGTACGCTTCAGATGCGTATGCTCAATCTCACGAAAGGGCCTGCCGTACACTCACCGCGCGCACAGGTCGATAAAAACGCCTATCACATCAGGATGAAAAATGCGCTCGAATCGACAGAAGGTCTCGTGCTCACAGAGGGCGAGTGCGTCCGCATACTGACAGACGGCGGCAGGATATCGGGAATAGTCTGCGCGGACGGCGCGCATTACGAGTGCCGTGCTGTTATAGTCGCCTGCGGTGTGTATCTCAAAAGCCGCGTTTTGGTCGGCGATTACGCGAGAGAAAGCGGTCCCTGCGGACTCTTGGGAGCAAATGCGCTTAGCACATCTCTGATTGAGCTTGGGCTTACGCTCAGGCGCTTTAAGACGGGTACCCCGCCGAGAATCAACGGCAGGACGGTCGATTTCTCTAGGATGGAGCTTCAGCCCGGCGACGTTCCCACGCACGTTTTCTCTTTCTTACATAAACCGACAGAATTCGAGCAAACTCCCTGTTATCTTACATACACCAACGCGAGCACGCATGATATTATTTTAAATAATATATCGCGTTCCGCCATGTACAGCGGGCTTATAAATGCAGTCGGCACGCGCTACTGCCCCTCTATTGAGGACAAGCTCATGCGCTTCCCCGACAAGGAAAGACATCAGATATTTATTGAACCCGAGGGCCGCAACACTGACGAAATGTACGTGCAGGGGCTGAGCACGAGCCTCCCTGCGGACTGCCAGAGGGATATGTTACACACCATAAAGGGTCTTGAGCACTGCTCTGTGATGCGCTACGGCTACGCAATAGAGTACGATTGTCTCGATCCGCTCGCACTCTCACCGATATTAAACGTAAAGGGCATTGACGGACTTTTCACCGCAGGTCAGATAAACGGCACATCCGGCTACGAGGAAGCCGCCTCGCAGGGCATTTACGCGGGTATAAACTGCGCACTGCACCTAAAGGGCGAACCCCCTATGTACATAGGCAGAAGCGATGCCTACATAGGCGTGCTTATAGACGACCTCACGACAAAGGGTACGAACGAGCCGTACAGGATGATGACCTCACGGGCGGAGTACAGACTGCTTTTGAGGCAGGACAACGCCGACATGAGGCTCACAGAACAGTCCATGCGCACGGGCCTGATTTCAAGCGAGAGATATTCCCTGCTCATGCGCAAGCACGAGGGGATAGAAAAGGCAAAGCGTTCACTCGAGTATGTCGCTCCGCCGAGAGAGCCCTTGCAGGATTTGCTCAAGAAAAAGGGCGAATCCCCTGCACAAACCGGTATAAAGCTGAACGATTTGCTCAAGCGCAACAGCATCAGCTACTACGACATACTCGATGCTTTCCCCGATCTCTATCACCCCGACCCGGATATAATCAAGGCGGTCGAGACCGATTGCAAGTATTCCGGCTACATAGTGAAGCAACAGGAGCAGGTAAAGCGCTTTCTCGAGCTCGAGGGTATGCTCATACCTGCTGACATAGATTACCACGGCATAGGCGGATTGAGGCTTGAAGCGAGACAGAAGCTCACTGCAATAAAGCCGCAAAGCATAGGCCAGGCGAGCAGGATATCGGGAGTTTCACCTGCGGACATATCCGTGCTGCTCGTGTACATCGAAGCACAAAGGAGGAAAAATGCAATCTGACATAGGCGTAATGCTCGACGAACTCAAAATTGTGCTTCCTGGGCTTTCCGACAAACAATACGGTCGTTTTGCCGTGTACTATGAGATGCTCATCGATTACAACATGAGAATAAACCTCACAGCGATTACGGACCCCGTCGATGTCGCACGCAAGCATTTTGCAGACAGCGCCGCTGCGATTTCGCTCATACCACAGGGCGCAAGCTGTATAGACGTAGGCACCGGAGCAGGCTTTCCGGGACTTCCGCTTCTGATACTGCGTCCTGACATAAAGCTAACACTTCTCGATTCACTCAATAAGCGCATAGCGTTTTTGCAGGCTGTCGTCGACCAGATCGGGCTCGCTGCGAAATTTATACACGCAAGAGCCGAGGATGCCGGTCACGAAAACTCGTTTCGTGAACGCTTTGATATAGCACTTTCACGCGCGGTAGCACCCGCAAACGTATTACTTGAGCTGACGTTGCCCTTTGTAAATGTCGGCGGCGCGTCGCTCATGTACAAGGGTCCGCAGGCACAGGAGGAGATGCAGTGCTCACAGGTCGCCGCAAAAAAGCTTTGTTCTGCAATCTCTCTGGTAGAATGCCCAAGCGAATGGGGCGAGAGAAACTGCATAGTGGCAACAAAGCTGCGTAAGCTCCCACCCTCGTACCCGAGAAAGCCCTCTGCAATTAAGAAAAAGCCGTTATAAGAATTGGAGGTCCAAATGGCAGTTTTCGATTTTATCAAGACAAAGCAGGATGATACGAGAAGGCTCGAGGAAGTTTTGCTCGAAAAAATCGTGCCTAATCCCAATCAGCCGAGAAAGACGTTTGACGAGGAGAGCATAGTCGAGCTCTCGCAGAGCATAAAGCAAGTCGGACTTATTCAACCGCTTATTGTGAGGCGGTTAAGCAACGGCACGTTTGAGCTGATTGCCGGCGAAAGAAGGCTTCGTGCCCTCAAGCTCCTCGGCGAAAAGAAGGCAAGCTGTGTGGTGCTCAGCGGCTGTGAGGATGAGTCCTCCACCATGATGGCGCTCGTAGAGAACCTTCAGCGCGAGGATCTGCACTTCTTTGAAGAAGCGCAGTGCTATGCCGAGCTTATAGATTCCTATAATTTGACCCAGGAGGAGTTGGCTCGCAGACTTGGAAAGAGCCAGTCTTCGATTGCAAACAAGCTCAGGGTGCTCAGGCTTCCCGACGAGGTAAAGGCGGCGGTGCTCGATTCCGGAGTTACCGAGCGTCATGCCCGCGCACTGCTCAAGCTCGAGGACACGCAGTGTCAGATCGACATGATTAAGCAGATTTCCGAGGACGGAATGAGTGTCAAGGACACCGAACGCAGAGTCGAACACATACTCGACAGCCGCTATGAGCAAAAGATCCCCGGCGCAAAGCCTCGTCCGGCGGTTATGAGGATGGTTAAGGACTATAGAATATTTATGAATACGATAAACAGCGCTGTAAACACACTTCGCGACACGGGTCTTATAATAACGGTTGCGCAGGATGACAGAGATGACGGCGTGGATATTCGCATAAGTATTACAAGGGAATAGAGTAATAAAGATACGTTGAATCCGTGGCGCAAATGTCACGGATTTGTTTTTGTTTATGAGGCTTCGCTCCCTGTGGTCGTTGGGCTTCCGCATTGGGGCTTCGCCCCATAACCCACTGCTGCGCAGGGCACGGGGAAGTGTTTATGTTGGTGATACTGTGGGATTATCTGTCGATTTTTCGTCCAACATTGCTACGGGTACAGTGCGGCAGTTCTGCCGGGGTTAAATGGGAGGCGCCCCTTTGAAAGGAGAAAAGGGGTCAAGGGGCAGGGTCCCTTGCAGGGACCGAGGGGACGAAGTGCCTCGCGAGGTCGAGAGGCAGATCCCCTCTGGAAAAGCCCCCTTACAAAAAAGCCGCCGCGAGTGTACGTGACGGGCGATGGAGTTATCGCTACTCTACATGTTGTTCGACGCTTCCTGGCTTTCACGGATCTTCTGCACCTTGCGCTTTACCCTCTGCAGGGCGTTGTCGATGGTCTTTGTGCGCTTGCCGAGCTTCTCCGCTATTTCCTGATAGCTCATACCGTTGATAAATAGCATAAGCACCTCGTACTCGAGCTCCGTGAGGCTGTCCTTTAACCCCTGCATGAACACGTCAAGACTCTCGTTGGATATAACGATTTCCTCGGGATTCATGTGCATACCCGTAGGCATAACGTCTATTAGAGTCCTGTCGCAATCATCGCCCGCAAGCGGTGTCGAAAGCGATACGTAAGTGTTGAGCGGCTGATGCTTCTGCCTGGAGGCGCTCTGTATGGCGGTGATAATCTGCCTTACTATGCAAAGCTCGGCAAACGTCTTGAAAGTGGCGCTCTTGTCGTCGGAGTAGTCCCTGACAGCCTTAAACAGCCCTATCATGCCCTCTTGTACGATGTCCTCCCTGTCCGCGCCGAGTATATAGTATGGCCTTGACTTTAACCTTACCATGCTCTTATAGCGACAGCAAAGCTCCTCGTACGCGGCGGAATCCCCGGCCTGCGCGAGTCCTACGAGCTTTTTATCGGGTGTGCTTTCGTATGTGTTTATCATCTGTCCTGTCTCTTTTTCTCGTACATCAGTATTCCTGCAGCAACGGACGCATTGAGCGAGTTTAATTCTCCCACCATGGGTATGCTCACAAGGTAGTCACAGCTCTCTTTTACGAGCCTGCTTATACCCTCGCCCTCAGAGCCTATTACGAGACCTATTGCGCCCTTCATGTCGCATTCGTACATGGGCTTGCCGGACATATCCGCGCCTGCGATCCATAAGCCCTCGTCCTTGAGCCTCTCTATTGCTCCGGTGAGATTCGCCACGCGTGCCACTCTCATGTGCATTACTGCGCCTGCTGAAGCCTTTGTCGCCGCCGCCGTGAGGGATGCGCTCCTGCGCTTTGTGATTATAACGCCGTGTGCGCCCGCACAGACTGCGCTTCTGATGATCGAGCCGAGGTTATGGGGGTCTTCTATGGAGTCGAGAAGTATTACGAAGGGCTTCTCGTTTTTCTCTCTCGCGTAATCGAGTATGTCACTTATGTCGCAGTATTCCGCGCCGGGAATGAATGCCACTACGCCCTGATGATTACCCGTCCTGCCACCGTGACCGAATGGCATACAGAGCTCGTCGAGCTTAGTTTTTGGGACCTCCTTGATTATGAGATTGATATCACGCGCAAGCGAGATTATCTCGCGCAAAGAGCCGTCCTGCTCCGTCGAAACTAAGAGCTTGTCTATGCTTCTGCCCGTCTTTATGGCTTCCTTGACTGCGTTACGGCCCATTATCAGATTGGGGAGCTCATCACCCCTGTTGTCGGCAGTGCGAGTGTCGCTCACACCCGTGTCGCGCGTTGCACTTATAGTATCCCTGTCGGTACTGTAGGTGCGACTGCCTCCGCGACTGCTACGCTCGTTTCTGCGATCGTCCTGCCTGTCGCTGTCATATGTGCGGTTGCCTCCGCGATTGCTGCTACGTTCGTACTGTCTGCAGCCGCAGTTTCCGCCCTTGCTATAGCCTCCGCGGCTGCCGCCTCTGCTATAGCCGCGGTCGTTTGACGACCTGCTGTTGCCGTGCTCGCCTCCGCGGATATCTCTGTCTTCTCCGTATGCTCCGTATGAACAAATGCCGCCCTTGCAGCCGCGATTGCCGTCCCTGTATCCGCCTCTGTTGTCATTATCGTAAGCTGTCATTATTCTCTGCCTTTCCCTCGTTTGCCGATTCAAATATCATTGCCATTAGCTGTGTCAACCTTTCGTCTTCTCCCGAAAGATATAGGTATCCGAATAGCGCCTCGAGTCCTGTTGCGGTCCTGTAGTCGCCAACATCGGCGTTTTTCGGCACGGTAGCCGAGTGCATATTCCTGCCTCGCTTGAAGACCGCCGTCTCATCCTCTGTGAGCTTGTCCGCAATTGCGTGATACGCCCGAGCCTGTGCCGCCGCGCAAACGTAGCCTGCCGCCTTTACGTGCAGTCCGTGTGCCGTGTGCGTAGTCGTGGATATGAGATACGTCCTGACAAACAGGTCGTACACCGTATCGCCTATATACGCCAAAACGAGTGGGCTTAAAAGCCCGGGTCGGCCTGCCGTGTCCCCTATATCTGCCACTGATCCGATTCTGTCGATTATTCTCACGCTTTTTGCCGTTTCGTCCATGTGTTTGATTATATTCTACATTTGGCTGCTTTGCAAGAAGAACACACTACTCCCAACCCTGCGCGAATGCGCCGTACAGCCTGTGCGCCATGATTTCGACGAGCCTCTTTCTGTTTCTGTAGACCGTCGCCCTGTCACAGCAAAGCCTCTGTGCGATTATGGAGTCCTTGAGTCTCCCAAAGTAAAAGCTTTTTATCACGGTAGCGTATGGGTCCTCCGCTATAAGCTCAAGCGCGCGCTCCACGCGCCTCACCTCTCTCCTGTCAAAAAACACCCTAAGCCTCAATTCGGATTTGCGCACGTCCAAAAGCTCATCATCGCTCAGCCTCAGCCCCGTGGGAGATGTCCTGACTATCGAATTTGCACTTCTTTTAAGCGCCTGTGTGCCTCCCTCGTTGAGCTCCGCGAGCTCTTCCTCGTTGTCTGCCAGCCTGTCTTTGATTATCGGGTACGCCTTTAGCCTGTCCTCTGTGAGTCTCATGGCCTCCCTTCGGGTAGGCTGTTCACTTTCAAGCAGTTTTTTCATAACGTCAGAGCGTTCGTTCGCACCGCAACCGTATATCTCCCCATCTGCACTCTTTCTCATATTCTCCATTATTTGTCTCTGCTCCTGTTTCATATTTCGGTTAATTATAGAACATTTGTTCGTTTTGGTCAATTGCAGTATTTGTGCAAAGTTGTTGCAGGGACAATTTAGGTACATTAAATGTTCGTATCGTCATATATATAAACATGATTGCATTTCAGCCATTGTGTGCTATAATGGTCTTGCTTCGGGGCAGGGTGAAATTCCCTACCGGCGGTAATGCGGCGCAAGCCGATGAGCCCGCGAGCGAAAGCCGAATGCGGTGAGATTCCGCTGCCGACGGTACAGTCCGGACGAAAGAGGCGTTTATTCGTTGTTTTTTCGTGCTTGCTCCGTTGCGGAGTATTTTTTGTATGAGGAGATAACAACAATGAGAAATCCGAAAATAGTCCGCATGGTACAGTTGGCACTGCTCTGTGCACTGAGCATACTACTGATGTTCGTGGTCCGCTTCCCCATATTCCCCGCCGCCCCGTTTTTGGAATACGATATGGGCGACGTGCCGATACTCATCGGAACATTCATGTTCGGTCCTGTGTCGGGTCTGCTTATTACAGTCGTCGTCAGCGTATTGCAGTGGCTGATAGTTTCCCCGCAGAGCGGTTGGGTCGGCGCGGTAATGCATATATTCGCAACAGGCGCGTTTGTACTTATCGCAGGAACTATTTATAAAAAGAACAAGAGCCTAAAAGGCGCGGTAATCGCCCTGATATGCGGCTCTATCGCCATGATAATTGCGATGGTACCCATGAACTACCTCATATCGCCGTTCTATCTCCTGTCCGACCAGCTTCCCTACAGAGCGGCACAGCAGATGTACATGGATAATTACTTCTGGTACAGTACGGGATTCAACGCTATCAAATCCATATTGAACACTGTGCTCACATTCGTACTCTACAAGGGCATGGTAAGGGTGCTGAGGCTTATCGACAAGTCAAACTCTCAATTGTGTTGACGCATCAGTGCAAATTTAGTTTGACAATGCAACACAAAAACGGCGGGCAGCAGCCCGCCGTTTGTTATGCCGTTATGCTATTACTTGCCGCTCCTGTCAACATAGTGTGTGTGCAGCAGCTCATGCGACTTGTGTCCGCAGGGTTCGCCCAGGAATTCCGCATAGATCGTCTTGATAGCGGGATTCTGATGGCTCTTGCGGATGACCTTTGACTCGTCCTCGCTGTATGTAGCGGCTGCTCTCGCTGCCCTGGGATCTACAAAGTAGCGTGTACGTGCATCGACCTGGGGCTGACCACCGCCTGTTACGCAGCCGCCGGGACATCCCATTATCTCGATGAAATGATACGTCTTCTCGCCGCGCTTGATGGCCTCGAGCAGCTTGCCCGCGTTTGCCGTGCCGTGTGCGATAGCGACATTAATATCCATACCTGCGACGCTCACCGTGGCTTCCTTAATGCCCTCAAGACCGCGGACTGCGGTGTACTCAAGATTCTTGAGGTCCTCGCCCGTGAGTATATCTGCAACGGTACGCAGAGCAGCTTCCATAACGCCGCCCGTTACGCCGAATATAACTGCCGCACCTGTGGACTCGCCCAGAATGCTGTCGAAGTCTTCGTCGGGGAGGTTGATGTAGTCGATACCGGCCTGGCGGATCATCCTTGCAAGCTCTCTCGTGGTGAGGTTTGCATCGACATCGCGATATCCGTCTCTGCCCATCTCGTCGCGGATTATCTCGAACTTCTTGGCTGTGCAGGGCATTACGGATACTACAAAGATGTTATGCGGGTCGAGATTGTTCTTCTCCGCAAAGTATGTCTTTGTAACTGCACCCTGCATCTGGTTCGGGCTCTTGCAGGTCGAGAGGTTCGGTATGAACTCGGGGTAGAAATGCTCACAGTACTTTACCCAACCCGGTGAACAGGATGTGATCATGGGCAGTACGCCGCCATTCTTGATCCTGTCGAGAAGCTCGGTGCCTTCCTCCATGATCGTAAGGTCAGCAGCGAAATCAACGTCAAATACCTTATCTGCACCGAGGCGGCGCATTGCTGCTACCATCTTGCCGGTCGAACGTGTGCCTATGGGCATACCGAATTCCTCGCCTATCGCTACGCGAACTGCGGGAGCGGGCTGGAATACCACGTACTTATTTGGATCTGCCAAAGCTGCCCAAACGGCCGCTGTAGCGTCCTTCTCTGTGAGCGCGCCTGTCGGGCAAGCGGCGATACACTGACCGCAGTTGATGCAGGCAACATCGTTCAGGCTCTTCTCAAATACTGAACCTATTTGGGTCTTAAAGCCGCGGTTCTGCATTCCGATAGCATATACGCCCTGTGTCTTTTCACAAGCCGCTACGCAGCGACGGCAAAGTATGCACTTGTTGTTGTCGCGAACGATGCTCGGTGAGAGCTCGTCAATTGTCTTGGGAATATTCTCACCCATGAACTCGATGTCAACGATACCAAGCTCGTCAGCGAGATTCTGAAGTTCGCAGGTCTTGTTGCGCTTACAGGTGAGGCAGCTGCGATCGTGGTCTGAAAGTATCAGTTCCAGAACTGAGCGCCTTGCCTGGAGCACCTTGGGGCTGGCTGTCAGTATTTCCATGCCCTCTGATACGGGATATACGCATGAAGCCTGCAGTCTGCCTGACTTTGCATCTTCAACGAGGCACATACGACATGCACCGATGTTGTTGATGTCCTTCAGATTGCACAGTGTCGGGATCTTGATTCCGTTCTGAATGCAAACCTCCAGAATTGTCATGTTTTCTTCCGCCTGTACAGGCCTTCCGTCGATTTTGAGCGATACCATACTTCAAAATCCTTTCTATAGGGTATTTGCGGACGCTGCCGCATTTTGTCGATTAAAGCACATAGGCACAGCTTATGTATTTATAATAATATCGCAAGGAACGCCGCTGTTCAAGTAAATGTAAGCGTTTATCACTAATATATTCCGCGAAATGACCGCCTTGTTTTTCATTTTCTCCGGCGGCCGCTGAATCCTCGCAGTACATTCCCAATGCGGCTTTCTTGTACATACGATTGAGGCCGCGAAATTCACGGTTTCCAAATCGGGCAATAGTGAGCGGAGAAGAAAAACGCCCCTTCGGGAGCGTCTTGTGTGTCTAATTCCTTCTATAGTCCCGAGCGGGAATAAAGGGGATTAGCGAGCCCTGCGCGCCTTGAAGCACGCTTCGCAGTAGACGGGTCTGTCGTCTTTGGGTAGGAAGGGAACAGTTGTAGCTACGCCGCACTGTGCGCATACTGCCTCGTGAGCAACCTTCTGGCTACCGGCGTGACGCTGTACCTTCTTCTGATTTCTGCAAGCCCTGCAGCGCTGGGGTTCATTCTGGAAACCCTTTTCAGCATAGAATTCCTGCTCACCGGCGGTGAAAACGAATTCTGCGCCACAGTCCTTGCATACGATTGTCTTGTCCTGGAACATGTTGTATCCCCTTAAATTATAATAATCGGTCTCCGATAGGCTGACCTGGTCTTTGCCCCCACACCCGCCGTCTGGAGGGTTCGCTACTAAGCTTTACGCTCCCCACTACTACCCCTCTCGATTTCTCGGACGGACTTACTTCTAAGCCGCACCATGCTCATCGGGACTTTGCCCGATTTATGTGGATCGTTTCGCCTGCGACTGGCATCGACTCTCAACCACAGACCCTAACGGTCGACCTCTTTGATTATAATTGCTGGGATAATATATTGCAATAGCCATTATTTTGATATTGCATACTTTTTATAGCATAAATGCGGTTTTGTTGTAAAATATGATTACAAACAACAAAGGAGATCACAAATGAGACTTATATCATGGAATGTTAACGGACTTCGCGCGTGCTTGCAAAAAGGCTTCATGAAATTTTTTAATGAAACCGACTGCGACGTATTTTGCATTCAAGAAACAAAGCTTCAACCCGACCAGCTCGATTTATGCATTCCCGGCTATAGGGTTTTCTTAAACAGTGCTGATAAAAAGGGCTACTCCGGCACGTCCGTCATAACCCGATGCGATGACGTCAATGTGACTTACGGCATGGGAATAGACGAGCACGACCACGAGGGAAGAATAATAATTACCGAGCTTCCCGATTTCAGATTGCTCAATGTTTACGTCCCCAACACACAGAGGGAACTTGCGAGGCTCTCCTACCGCATGGAGTGGGAGGAGAAGTTCCTGGAGCTCTGTAAAAGGCTTGACAGCGACAAGCCCCTCATTATCTGCGGCGACATGAATGTGGCGCACGAGGAGATTGACCTCAAGAACCCAAAGGCAAACCGCAGAAACGCAGGCTTTACAGACGAAGAGCGCTCCTGCATGACGAGGCTTCTCGATGCAGGCTTTACAGACACATTCCGTGCGCTGTATCCCGACAAAGTGGCGTATACTTGGTGGAGCTACATGGGCAACGCCCGAGCAAAGGACATAGGCTGGCGCATCGATTACTTCTTGGTCAGCGACCGCTTCATGGACCGTGTGCGCGACTGCGTGATATTGCCGCACATAATGGGAAGCGACCACTGCCCCGTAATGCTTGAGTTGACGAACGGATAAATTCCGTCTTGACATCGCAAGGACTTATGTGTACACTATATATAGTAGCTTTATATCAGTATCCTAAGTTTTTATGTTGTCTTTGTTTCACTTCTTTTAGGTATTAAAGGACGTGAAAAGTATCCCCCTCGAATGGTTTTTTCCGTGGCATTTTGCCGTGATTATTTCGATTTTCCTTCAAAGGAGGTGGGAAAAAGTCATATCCATCGGTTTAAGGCATTGTTTTTCGCGCAATTTCCGAAGCATAAGCACGTGTAAAGACAAACATCGAGCTGAATTGATTTGGGAATATCCTGTGTAATTGCGAAAGGAGTGATGAGCAAGCAACACATTTCGTCGGTTTAGATGGTTTTTTACAAATTGATTCTTAAACTAAGGAGGTAGTAAATACGTTCTTCAAGAATTTTTAAGATCTCACTTATACTTGTTGTAGTACTCCTATTAACCATCTCATCGGTGGCCTCTGCAGATTCAGCGAGCGACTTGGTGTATAGCGTACACATCAATACCCCCTCTAACTACAGCTCGTATAACTGCTACGGTTACGCTATCGGTGTATACGCAAATGTTAACCCCGGATACTACAGCAACAACACTTGGTCTCCTTCAAGGACAAAGCAGAATGTGTTAGCAGACCTTGCGGCGCTAGGCTATAATGCACGTGAAGTTTCCGGGCCTAATGCCACGCTTAACAGCAACGAAGTTATGTTAGCTTTCCACGCAGGCACGTGGACAAGTGACGCAATCGCCCCGAACGGTGATCATTTCGAGGTGCAGACATATCACTTTTGGGTTAAAAACGGCATAACTTCTCCCTGGACGCATAAGTACTCAGGGGAAAGCGGTATAATGAGATTCAAATATGTACCACAGAGCAGCAATGTCAATAAAGTAACTGACGAATATTACAACGCCATACTCAATAAATATTCACCACCCACGATAAGCCCATCCAGCGGCACATGGGGTTACATAGCGTTTGATTTCTACGGTAACAACGTGTCTAACAGACTATTGCAGGAGTTGGAGGCGAGTACCACCATCGACAAGGTCGATAACTCGGCAGGCGCTTATTCCATGATGTTGCATGACCTTCTAAAAAACAACAATGATTAACCCCGAAAGGAGTATACAACATGAATATCCTCAAGCATAGAAAACTCTGCGTCGTCATAACGATGCTCTTGTGCCTCGGCATGATACTCGCCTGCGCGGTCGGCTGTACGCCTGTAGCCGAGCCCGAACTCACCGCCACCCCCGAGACGAAAACTCCATCGCCAGAGCCCACTTACTCCCCCTTGCCCGAAGGCATGATGGCGTTTGACCGCCAGGTATATCCCGTCGACGCCGAGAGCATAACGATGAATCTTACAGAAGAAAATATCGAAATGCTGGAATTGGCCGTTAATCTGCAGGAGATAACAATCTACATTGATTCGGATAAGACGGCGTCAATGCCATATATGGCTCTCCCGGATACCCTGCAAGCAATTAATCTCAACGTAAGCGGCAAGGAAAAATTCGATTTCGGCAATTGTGAGTTTCTGAACGGTTTGACCCAGCTAAATCGCCTCACGATAGATGGCGAAGCCGTCGGTGCCGTTGCGCTTTCAAAACTGCCCATTACTGCCGCCTCGTTCACATTGGAGAGCTGTGATGCGCTCGATTTGGGCAATTGTACTTCGCTTACCGATTTGGAGTTGGGCGGCAATTACGGCAGTATCGCACTGCCCAAAATAACCCAGCTCATACTGCATGATGCCGGCGCCATAAGCAAGCTTCCCCTCTCAGAGATGGATGCGGTCAGCCGGATTGCGATTAACACTCCTTGTGACTTGTCATTCTTAGCCCAGCTCCCCAATGGCCTCAAGACGCTTTCGCTATCATGGGAAAATGCCGATGACGCGGCAATGAAACAAATTGCAACAATCGGCAGCGCGAAAGTCGGCTCCCTCTACTTATCAGGAATATTCGGCTGGAGTGGCGACTCATCGATCGTGTCGGGTCTTCCCAATGTAAAAACGATTCAAGTATACGATAGCGTAATAAAAGACATTCAGAGTATTATCGATGAAGGGACTGTAGAGACGCTGATGATTTGGCTTAAAAACCCGGAAAACAAGGATCTTTCAGCATACAGCGATTACCTCAATACCGTAGCGATCACATCTGAAAACTTCGATGTTATAGACGGTATTCCGTGCCTGATACCTGCCGAACAGCTTGAAGCCTTTGTAAACAATGGCGGCACCATTTATGTGTTGTCACTTAACAGATAGTACAGTATCGAAGCGTCACCACTCATAGACTGCAAAAAGAGCCCCGTGCGGGGCTCTTTATTATTGCTTGTCAGATCACTCCATGTCGTTGAGCTTCTTGTAGTAAGCGATCTTATCCATCGCTTCCTGTTCGGAACGCTCGAAGAGCTGTTCTGCAACCTCGGGGAACTGCCTCTGCAGTGAAGTGTATCTTACCTCGCCCATGAGGAAGTCGCGATAGCTGGACTTGGGATCCGCGCTGTCGAGAGTGAAGGGGTTCTTGCCCTGCTCTGCCTTCTCTGGGTTGTACCTGTACAGAGGCCAGTAACCGGCTTCGACTGCCTTCTTGGCTTCCTGCTGGGACTTGCCCATACCTGCGGCGATACCGTGGTTGATACAGGGAGCGTATGCAATTATGAGTGACGGTCCCTTGTATGCTTCAGCCTCTGTAATAGCCTTGAGGAGCTGTGCGGGATTTGCGCCCATGCAGACCTTAGCAACGTATACATAGCCGTAGCTCATAGCCATCATGCCGAGATCCTTCTTCTTTGTACGCTTACCGGCGGCGGCAAACTTGGCGACTGAACCTGTGGGTGTGGCCTTACTTGACTGTCCGCCTGTGTTGGAGTAAACCTCTGTATCCATAACGAGTACGTTTACATCCTCGTCCATTGCCAGTACGTGGTCGAGTCCGCCGTAACCGATGTCGTATGCCCAGCCGTCACCACCGAATATCCAGATGGACTTCTTTGTGAGCAGGTCGGCGTTTTCGATTACCTCGCGGGCGAGAGTGCAAGCCTCGCAGGGGCACTTCTTGCCGTTTGCAAGCCACTCGGCTTCCCACTTGGTTCCCGTCAGATCTACATCGATGCCTTCCTTGCAGGCAGCAACGAGCTTTTCGCCGGCTTTCCTCGAGCCCTCAGCGTCGTCGCGGTTGTCGAGCCATTCACGACCGGCGGCCTTTATGTCTGCGTCGCACCAGTCGAGAGCAATGAGCTTTTCAACTGTGTCGCTGAGCTTTGCACGGCGCTGCTTTACAGCGAGGTTCATACCGAAGCCGAACTCTGCGTTGTCCTCAAACAGCGAGTTTGCCCAAGCGGGTCCGTGACCTGCGGCGTTTGTCGTGTAGGGGCAGGTAGGTGCCGAACCGCCGTAGATGGAGGAACAGCCTGTTGCGTTTGCGACTATCATTCTGTCGCCGAAGAGCTGTGTTACAAGCTTTACATAGGGAGTCTCGCCGCAGCCTGCACATGCGCCGGAGAACTCGAACAACGGCTGGAGGAACTGGCTTCCCTTGACAGTATCCTTCTTGAGGTTGGTCTCCTTTACGGGGAGCTGTGACGCTGCTTCCCAGTTGCCTGCCTCTGTAGCGGCGATGGCTGTTGCGGGAACGAATGTCAGTGTGTCTGCCTTGGCGTTCATCGGGCAGGTAGCGACGCAGTTGCCGCAGCCTGTGCAATCCAGCGGTGAAAGCTGCATACGGTACTCGAGACCTTCAAGCTGCTTTGCGGGCTTTGTGATGAAGTCGGCGGGCATATTTGCCTTTTCCTCTGCGGTGACCAGTATCGGGCGGATACAGGCGTGCGGGCAAACGAGTGCGCAGTTGTTGCACTGTATGCAGGTGTCGGGATTCCACTTGGGAAGCTCTACTGCGATACCGCGCTTCTCGTACTTTGTCGTACCCGTGGGTACGAAGCCGTCCGCTGCGAGTGCGCTTACGGGGAGGCTGTCACCCTTCTGCTCGAGAATGGGTTTGATGAAATCCGTGAAGTATTCGTCATCGGAAACGGCTACGGGCTCCGCGCCTGTCGTTGTATTGAGCCAGCTCTCGGGATACTTGACCTCTTCGAGACCGTTGATACCGGCGTCGATAGCGTCGTAGTTCTTCTGAACGATGGCGTCACCCTTCTTGCCGTAGGACTTCTTAGCGGCGGCCTTCATGTAGCCGATAGCGTCCTCAACGGGGATGACCTCTGCGAGCTTGAAGAATGCGCTCTGCATTATCGTGTTGATACGGTTGCCCATACCGACCTGACGAGCGATCTTGATAGCGTCGATGTTGTAGAAGCGGAGCTTCTTTGCAGCGATCGTGCGCTTCATCTCAGCGGGGAGTTCGCGCTCCATGTCTTCGAGTGTCCACTCGGAGTTGAGGAGGAATACGCCGCCGGGCTTGATTCCCTCGAGTACGTCGTAACGCGTTACGTACGAGGGGTTATGGCAAGCGATGAAGTCGGCCTGGTCGATGAGGTACGGGGACTGTATGGGTGTCTTGCCGAAGCGCAGATGCGAAACGGTAAAGCCACCTGACTTCTTGGAGTCGTATGCGAAGTAGCCCTGTGCGTACATATCGGTATGGTCGCCGATGATCTTGATTGAGTTCTTGTTTGCGCCTACGGTACCGTCCGAGCCGAGACCAAAGAACTTGCAGCGGATCGTTCCCTCGGGAGCGGCGTCAACCGTCTCTTTTACTTCGAGCGAGGTGTATGTTACATCGTCGTTAATACCGACTGTGAAATGGTTCTTGGGCTCGTCGTCTGCGATGTTGTCGAATACTGCCTTGACCATTGAGGGTGTGAACTCCTTGGAGCCCAGACCGTATCTGCCGCCGACGACCTCTACGTCGCTCATGCCGGCTTCGGCAAATGCCGCAACTACATCGGAGTAGAGAGGCTCGCCGAGGCTGCCGGGTTCCTTTGTACGGTCGAGCACGGCAACGCGCTTCGCTGTCTTGGGCAGTGCCTCAATGAGCTTATCTGCTGCGAAGGGACGATACAGACGAACCTTTATGAGACCAACCTTTTCGCCCTGCTTGAGCATGTAGTTGACTGTCTCTTCTACGCAGTCTGCACCTGAACCCATTACGATTATGACGCGCTCGGCATCGGGTGCGCCAACGTAGTCAAACAGGTTGTAGTGACGGCCTGTAAGCTCGCCGACCTTCTTCATGTAGTCCTCTACGATAGCGGGGATGGCATTGTAATACTTGTTTGCCGCCTCACGACCCTGGAAGTAGATGTCGGGGTTCTGTGCCGTACCAGCCTGATGGGGATGCTCGGGGTTGAGTGCGCGGTCGCGGAAGCGCTTAACTGCCTCAAAATCGCACAGCTTAGCCATATCTTCGTACTCTATGAGCTCTATCTTCTGTACTTCGTGCGATGTACGGAAGCCGTCAAAGAAGTGCATGAACGGAACGCTCGACTTGATCGCGCTCAGATGAGCTACGAGAGCGAGGTCCATAACTTCCTGTACGGAAGCGGAAGCGAGCATGGCAAAACCCGTCTGACGTGCGCCCATAACGTCCGCATGATCGCCGAAAATCGAAAGCGAATGAGCGGCAAGAGCACGTGCCGATACATGGAAAACGCCGGGAAGAAGCTCGCCTGCGATTTTGTACATGTTCGGGATCATAAGGAGAAGTCCCTGTGAAGCCGTGAATGTCGTTGTCAAAGCGCCTGCTGCCAGCGAACCGTGAACTGCGCCGGCCGCGCCGCCCTCTGACTGCATCTCTGCGATGTGGACCTTCTGTCCGAAAAGATTGAGTCTTCCGGAAGCTGCCCAGTCATCTGCTACTTCTGCCATGGGAGAAGAAGGCGTGATGGGGTATATCGCTGCTACATCGGAGAACGCATATGCAACGTGCGCCGCAGCGGTATTGCCATCGATGGTGATGGTTTTTGCCATGAATTTATCCTCCAGTATATTATTGCTAAATAACGCCTAAAGGGGCGTACTTATCCACCTGTCATTATATTTTCCAAACTATTTCATGTCAAGCAATCGAGGCGTCAATAAGCCGTTTTTACAGAATATACTTAAATGGGAAACTTTGCTTCATCGCTGCATTTTTGCCATGCCGCCATATAGCTCGGCGGAAGGGTAGCCCCTTTGGACACAGCTTGCGGCACACCCCGACCAATAGTGGGGCAAAAACGAGCCTCCCTCGTGTAAAGGGAGGCGGCACATGCCATAAGGGTATTTCACTTCAGCCGAGTTTGACTCATACAAAGCTTCGGCATCCGCTCTGTTAGAAAACCGAAATCACTCCACAAAGAGGAATACGATATTGTCCTCCAAAACAAACGCCGTATAGGTGAGATTCGGATTTTCGTTGATAAAGTCAACTAATTCATCTATCATTCTCTCAAACGATATCGGAACGCCGTACATCTCAACGCCTATGGAGGGAGCGACTATACGAAGCGTCCTTTCGGCAGTATCGCCCTTCCATTCTCCATCGGCCCAGGACTCGCACACTACCTCAAACTCCGCGTAGTTGTCAATGGTGTCGTCCATCTTATGGTACTCGGCGGACTTAAAAGTAAGCTTTAGAGGCTCTATAACGCGTTCATCGGTTACGTCTGAGGGGAATGGCTCTCTGCCCAGTTGGTAGAATGCCGCCCTGCCATCGTAACGGCAGGTGTTCATTGCATAAAACTCGGTCGGACGGTCGCCGTTTGCGAGCTTCGCAGGAGTGAATTTGAATCGTTTCAGCAGCTCATCAGCCTCGGACTTCGCCATTATCGGCTTTGCCCCCGCATAGAGGTCAAACGTAACGTCTTCGGACGGAAGCTCGCTCATATCAGTCTCGATAATCAGATAGCACAGGTCGCTTACGGCATTGAAATCGTCTGCATAGTACACGGCTTCTTCACTTCTATGGTTGAAATAATCGCACAAATCCTGCGGACTGCCTGCCTCGACAGCGTAGCCCAGCATTCCGAGTATACAGCTCGGGCTCAGCACTATTTCCACCTGCTCTGTCTCATTATTCGCCTGCTTTGATACGCCATCCTCATAAACATATTCGGGATACCACGCCGAACACTCGAGTCTCACAAGCTGTTCATCAAAGCCATCCACCTCCGTGAGTGCCGCATTATTGACCTTTATATATCTCGAATAACGCTTGAACCTCGCATCTTCATTCTCGGCTATGAAGTTGAAGAGTAGCTCCTTGTAGTCGAACGAGCTATAGCGATAGTTGTACGAGCTATTAGTCCCTGTTGGATTTTCGAGTTCATCCAACCACCGTAGCGGCATTACCGGCAAGCCCGAAAGCGCAGGATTATCTGCAACGGGCGGCAGCATATCTAATGTTAGACCTTGGAGGTACGGCGGCAGCTCACCCTGCCACGGCGTGGGCGTAGGCAGCTCCGACGTGGGCGTGGTCTGCTCCGGCGTAGCCTCGGGCGTCTGTTCGGGAGTTGGCGAATCCTGCGGACTTGTACAGGCGCACACGACGAACACCAGCGACAGCAGCAATGCAAACAGTCTGACGATTTTTTTACACATAATTCATTTACCTCCATGCTGTATTATAAATATGGGTTGATTTGTACATCGTAGGGAGCTATGGGCGTCGGGCGGCTTTGCAGGAGAAACTCGTAGCCGCATTTGGAACAAGTTTGAATACCTGAAATCTCGACAAACGTATGCGCTTCATAATAGCTGTGATTACATGATGAACATTTTACCATATGCTTGGAACTATTATAACTGTAAGCCTGATAATTAGATGATGCGCATACAATTATATCACCCTTCAACGGTGGCAACAGACTTACAGTAATCTTTAAAACCAACTGTCACTATATTTGGTGTCCCACCTTCGATAAAAACTCTGATCGAACTTGGTAATGTACGTCCTGTAGCTTGACCGATAGCATTGGTCGCAATTTCACTCTCGCTACAACAGGAATCGCACTCGTTGTGCTCATTGTATTGTTCGGCAAATCTCTTAACGAAGTACTCATCAATTATTGTCTGTGGTTGTTTAGTATCATATCTTGTTACAGCGTCAGGATGTGCTAATGTAAAATCGAATACCTTTCTCACATTGTTTTCAGTGCAACAGGTAATAAAGAAGTAGTTTATACCATTGAAGAAGTACTCATTTTCATTATAAACGGACATATTACAACTCATGAGATAATAGTTGAAGTTTGTATACGTTTCTAATTTACGCCTGTCTTTCACTCCAATCATTGTATCTACTCGTGATACATCGTCTAACGTATATCTGGAATCTGTCAGTTCCTTAATAATCCTAACCGAAGTCAAATCTATGCTCTCCACAACACATAGTCCTTGTTTGCTTCGTACAAACTCATCAGTTAGATAATCAAGTGCAATCGTCTGATAATCAGAAACATTCAAAGCAGCGTTGGCGACATAATCACCGTCATCCCATGTCTCCATGAACTCATATATAAGTTCTGTGTCGTTAGCGTTTGTTTTACTAATTGCTAACGATTGCGGAGCCATCACAAAGAACAAACATAGAGCAAGTGAGACGATTTGTTTCAAAAAACGTGTCATAAAAACACTCCTTTTTTTGATTGTACTATACGAAGATTGTGATGTCAATTATAACAAATCCATTTTTATGTAGAAAATGCTTTTTTTTACAATTTGTTCATAAATTCTAAGGCCATAAAAAACGATGTTAATAAAAGTACTAAACCTCGCCAACATCGTCAATACTATGTATGAAACGCCGTATGTCGGCGCAAATTTAAGGAGGCTATTTCATGAAGAAGCTATTATTTTTTGCGATGGCGGCAATGCTGATATTTGCCGTAGTGGGATGCACGTGCAACCCGACAACAAGTAACTCGCCGACCCCTATGGTGGGCGTATCACCGACGCTCACACCGTCGGAGGCGCCTACGATACAGCCCATGCCGACCAATACCGCCGAAGGAACTGCCGGTAACGATATGATAGAGGGCTTCGTTGAAGGCGGCGACGTCGCATACCAGGGTCTCACACAGTTGACGTCGGCCATCACGGAAAAATACCCCGACGCAACGATAAGGAGCGTCACCTATGCCATGCACGAGGGCAGACAGGTCTACAAGGTAGTCTATGACAACGGAGACCAGACGAATCAGGAACTCTACATCGGTTCTGACTTCACGATTATCGACCCGACAGGCACAGGCAACGGAACAGACAACGGCACCGGAAACAACGGCGACACGGGCAACGGAACAATATCGCCCAACCCGTAAGACACAACACAAGACAAATGAGGCCGCATAAGCAGCCTCATTTTTTTCTTATCATCTTTTCAAATCTTTGTTACACGTCCCTGCCCACATTTGCCGCACGTCTGCGCAAACTTACGAGCAGTATAACAAGTACGGCGCACACGATGCCAAGCACCGCAATTCCGATAAGGAGCAGCATTACAGTATCTTTGGAAAACCCTTTTTCCTCTTTCTCGTCTGCATCGGATTCCGGTGCGGAAGTCGGAACAGGTATCGGCGTGGGCTCGGGTGTAGTCTCGGAAGTGGGTTCGGGCGTAGGCTCGACGGGTGTGTAAGCGAATATTGCGCCCGTAGACGTATCGAGCGAGAAGAGCATCGGGCCTTCTCCGTCGCAGTAACCGTAAACGAGCGTGGTTACTCCGTCGGTATAGCCTGTGACCGAAACTCCCGCTATCCGGATGCTCGTCTCATCGAACCCATCGGGAAGCGTAAACTCCTCTCCCGGAGATATAGCCCAAAAGTTCTGCGCTATGCTTACCGCCGCAAAATCGGATAACGCGCCATCGGGCAAAAGCAGCATAAACCTGCCTCCGTCGCCCTCGCGCACGTAAACTATCGTTATACCCTGCGGAGAATTTGCGCAGAATACCGTACCTCCCGACAATGTCGTCTGATTTGCCTCAAATCCTGAGGGTATGTCCACTCCATCGGGGAGCTGACCGCAGACGATGTAACTTCCTCCGGGCGTATCTACAGTGACATCGGGTATGGGCGTGGGGTCGGGTTCGGGCTTGCGGATCGTTACCGTGCCGCTCGCGCTACCCGTGCCGAGGCTCACCAAATTTGAATTGTAACTCTCAGTACACTTGACAGTGATTTTCGCCTTACCCTCTTTGAGCGCCTTGAACTTTATCGTGCATGAAAGTGAGCTTGCTCCGCTCTGAGAGCCATAGAGCACTATCTTTCCGTCGGATGTATTCGCTCCGCCCACATACTTGAGCAGAGACTTGTCATATGTGAAGTCTGCCGTCGCACCAAATATGTCGGTACCCGAAAACTTGACCTTTATGCTTATTGTCGAGCCCGGCTTTACCGTGCCGGAGCCTACGGACACGCCCAGCCCTGCGGCATGCGTAACAGCGCCAAATGTTCCAAGTACTATCACTATGGCCACAAATGCTGCGATAAACCTCGTTCGTAATCTCATTTTGCCTCCTGTTACAGTCAACCTGTGACGCAACTCAATTCAAAGTCCCAAGCCCAAGCAGATGCTTCTGCAATTTCAGCAAATCGACAAGTCCTATGCTTCCGGAGCCGTCGAGATCTGCGGCAATGCGCCTTTCCGGCGCATCTATGCGTTCAATCGAGAGTAATTCCTTCTGTATCATAAGCAAGTCGACAAGCCCTGCCTGTCCGTCTGCATTGCAATCGCCCTTGACGGGTATTATGTAGGATTCTAAAACCTCGTTTCCCGAGAGCAATTCGAGCTTGTCCCCGGTGACGACCAGCGCAGTATTGGGCTTTATTGAGCCCCCTATGTCCTTAACCCTGAGTTCACAAGTGCTTATTATATTGCCAAGTAATGCGCTCACTCGGGTATCGGGAGCAACTCCCATGAGCATATCGCCGTCTACCATGTAATTTATGCTTGAGAAAAACTCTCCCTCCGCAATGCCCGCGTAGAGGCTTATACTTTCGAAGTACTCCACAGCACTAAGCGCCATCGCCGTCGTTATTCTGTTTTGATAATACGGGTCCTTGAGCTTAGCTCTGTCGCTGGGGTTGGAGTGATACGCCATCTCTATGAGCGCCGCAGGGAGATTGTGCTCGCGGAGCATGAAGAAGTCGTTGACAGCTATGCCCCTGTTATTGAACTCACCCGCCTCGCTCACCTTGTCCGCAAGTAGACGAGCCATGCGCTCGGAGTAATCGACATTGTGATATTCGGTATAGTAGTTTTGTATGCAGTGCCATTCGTTGTCCAAATAGTACGCCACCGTACCGTTTACAGAGGTGTTGCTCGGGTTAGCGGGCCCATTTGAGTGTATGGAGATATAGAGCATATTCTTACGCACGAGCGGATGCTCCTCGTATTCGAATATCTTCTGCAAGTCAGAGTGTATTTGGGTCTGGTAGGAGTAGTCGTAGGGTGAATTGAAGTAAGTGTCAGCAAGCGAAATGTCGTCCAAAACCGTCTGCATTACGCCCTGGAGTCTCGTCATCTCAGCTATATCGGCTCTGAGCTTCGCCTTTTCTGCCTCGTCATCTATCACTTCGATGATTGCCGCATACTCGTTTTTAAGCAACTGCAACGTATATATATGTACGTTCGCCATCCTGTGATAGTTTTCGACATTAGCGGCGGTTTCGCGCGTCATAACAACTGTCGCACCGAGCGTTTCAAGCTTATCTCTAAGCAGCTCCGCATACAGCAGATTGTACGTCGCCTCGATATACCCCTCCGATGCACCGCCACAGCCCGTACCGTGTCCGGGGTCGACAAAGACTATGCGCCCATGAAGCACGTCGCTCTGCGCTATGGGCGCGTCGTAAATATCGCCCACCGTATTGGTTTCCAATGAATCAGCAAGTGTCGATATGCCCGAAAAACACAATAAGGCAACCAAAAATGCTGAGAGCCATTTCCTTACCTGTCTCATGTATAAAACCACACCTCTCTATATGATATACTACAGGCTAAAACGACATAAGTCAACAAAAAAAACCGACAAACGGCCATGTAATGCTTGTCGGAGGAGAACAACATTCTATGCATTTATGCGAAATCTCAAGCGGGGCTATTTGCTCTCATACAGCTCAAGTTTTTCAAAGTAGCTGAGCACGCTCAACGTTATAGCGTTGGTTATCCTGTTTCTGTAGTACGGGTCGACGAGCTTTTCCCTGTCGCTCGGGTTAGAGTGATACGCAATCTCTATGAGCACTGCAGGTAAGTTATGCTCTCTAAGCATGAAATAGTCGTTTTGCGCTGTGCCCCTATTCTTAAAGCTTCCCGCCGCAGAAACGCGATCGACCGTCAGCTCGGCTATTCTCTCCGACAAATCGCCATTTTTGTAATTCGTATAGTAATTCCGTATGTATTTGCACGAGTTCGACAGGAAATATGTAATAGTGCCGTTTGTTTCGGTATCCTCGAACGTACCGGATGCGTTTGAGTGTATCGATATATAAAGCATATTCTGCCGCACAAGCTGATGCTCCTCATACTCGAATATCTCCCTCAGCACGCTCTTTATCTGCGTACTGTAAGTCGTGTCATAAGGCGAGTTAAAGAACAGCTTTGCGTTATCCGCATCATCGAGCACGAGCTCCATATCCCCTTGAAGCTTTGTCAGCTCGTTTATGTCAAACCCTATGCTTTGCCGCTCACTTTCCGATATGTCGCACAAAAGCTGCTTGCTCAGCTCATCTTTTATAAGTCCAAGTGTATAAATATGCAGTTTCGCCATGCGTTGGTAATTCTCTACATTTGCCTCGGTCTCCCTTGTCATTATGACCTTTGCGCCCTGCGCTTCGAGCTTTTCCCTCAGTTCAAGCGCATATACGAGGTTATTCAGTCCCTCGCTGAAATCCTCGATATAGCTTTCGCTGTTTCCGTGACCGGGATCAATTACCACTGTTCTCCCGCTAAGCGCATCGGAAGGCTCGATTGTTGCGTCGTAGTCGAGCGCACCTGCGTCCGAGGCAGCACAACTACAGACAACGAGCGCAATCGTTGCCGCAACCAAAAGCCCTGTAATCCATCTCGCCGTATGTTTCATGGCTTACCACCTCGTTTCCGTCACCATTATATATGTGCACAAATACATTGTCAAATGAACGGCATCCCTTAGCGACTATTGACGATACATGATATACTTTAACACAAGAAAATCAATGGCATAACGGAGGAAAGCTATGAACAACGAACCCAAGAAACTCGGTTTCGGCCTTATGCGCCTGCCGATAACCGCGTCCGGTGACGACAAGACTATTGACCAAAAGGCACTCGAAGCTATGGCGGACGAATTCATCGCACACGGCTTCACATACTTTGACACGGCATATGTATACCACGGTGGATGCAGCGAGACGGCTTTCCGCGAGGCGGTAGTAAAGCGTTATCCACGTGATGCATACACAATCGCCGACAAGATGCCCGTATACTACTGCAACGAAGCCGCAGACTACGACAGGTATTTTGCTGAACAGCTTGAGCGCTGCGGTGTCGAGTATTTCGACTATTATCTGCTTCACGCAATGGGCAAGGCGCGCTACGAGAGCGTTTCTGCCCAAGGCGGCTTTGAGTTCATGCACAGGATCAAGGCCGACGGACGTGCAAAGCAAATCGGCTTCTCATTCCACGACACTGCAGATGTTCTCGACCTCATTCTCACAGAGCACCCCGAGATGGATTTCGTTCAGCTCCAGATAAACTACATCGACTGGGAAAATCCCACCGTTCAAAGCAGGCTCTGCTACGAAGTCGTGCGCAAGCACAGCAAACCCATAATAATTATGGAACCCGTAAAGGGCGGCGCACTCGCAAACATAATGCCCGAAATCGAATCGCATTTTACCTCATACGACAGCACCGCCTCCTCTGCATCGTGGGCAGTGCGTTACTGCGCTTCCCTCCCCGGCGTATTCATGGTACTAAGCGGCATGAGCGACATGGATCAGCTCTGTGACAACACGAGCTACATGCGCGAGTTTAAGCCCCTAACACCTGCCGAACGGGAAATTGTCTCGCAAGTCGCCACAGAGATAAGCGCGAGCATAGTAGTCCCCTGCACAGGCTGCAAGTACTGCGTTGACGGTTGCCCCATGAACATAGCAATACCGCGCTATTTCTCGCTTCTCAACCGCTCAAATCAATACGATCTCCCCAAGAAGCATCAGCGCGAGTTCGACGAGCTCTCGACCAAGTTTGGACTCCCCTCTGCCTGCATCGTCTGTGGTCAGTGCGAAGGCTCCTGTCCACAGCATTTGCCGATAATTGAGTCGCTGAAACTCGTCACCGACAAGTTCGAGGGGAAGTAATTGTTGAATATGAGGGGCTTTGCCCCTCTGACCCCGTAAGTGGCTCCGCCCATTGTCCCCGTCAGGAGCCCTTGGCCGAACTACCGTCCTGCACCCGAACTGGCGTGGATAGGGTTGGGATGTTAACAACTACATAGAACGAACTACCGGCTCTCCTCTAAGCGGATACTGCGTATCAACTCAGGGGAGTTTTTGACATATCAGTAGCTTTGTGACTTCTTTGAAGCAAATTGTAATTGAAAGGTTTTTAGAGTATACGCAAAAATCAGCTCCCCTACACAAGTATCGAGGCATGGGTTAGTGTATCAGCAAACCCCGCCCTGCACAGGCACCGGGGCAAGGGGCGAAGCCCCTCCTGCTTCTCCCTATTCCCTTGAGGGAAGGGGCAGGGAATGGGTGTGTTGGAAAAGGTTAGGAAAGGCGTCGGAGGTTGAGTGCACCTAAGAGATCGGTCAGGACATAATGAGACCCATCGGTAACACATCGAAAACTTGTAAACGGCGGGAAATAGAACAAAAAAGGAGCTTGCCCGCTCCTCGATTGTATCTTTATAGTTTCTCAACTTATCTTTTCAGCTTTCCCTCTCAACTTATCGGTTTGGAATCCGCCTTGCGCTTTTCTTCGCTTTCAGCCCTGCTGTCTGTCCCGTCTTTTCCGCTTCCGCCATTTTTCGTTTTCTTCGTGGCGAGCCGCTTCTCTACGACTTCTTTATAGATAGCATACAGCACCGCCGCTACGGGTACGCCGAGCAAAGCGCCGAGCACTCCGCCGAGATTGCCGCCGATAATCACCGCAACGAGCACGATTATGCCTGGTATGCCCACCTTCTTGCCCACGACCTTGGGATAAATGAAGCTCCCTTCTATCTGCTGAAGTGTGAGCACAAACACGAGGAACAAGAGCGCCTTTATCGGACTCACCATCAGTATGAGGAATGCGCCTATCAACTCGCTTATGAGCGCACCGATTATCGGAATTACCGCCATGACCCCCATGAGTACGGCTATGACAGATGCATATGGGAAGCCGAATATCAACATTCCGAAGTATACGAGCAGTCCGAGTATTACCGCCTCCGTCACCTGACCGCTGAGGAAGTTTGCAAAAGTCGTGTAGGTGAGGGACGCAATGCGCAGTACCTCGTCGTTTGTCTTTTGAGGCAGGAACGCTATAAGTCCACGCTTTATGACCCTTCCAATGCTTTCCTTCTGCGTAAGCACATACATAGCGAGCACAATGCTGAAAACGAAGTCAATGGAGCCGCCGATTATGCCAATGGTGAGATTGGTCGCAGTGCCTATCAGGTTTACCGAACCGTCCTTGAGGAAGGTTGTTATGGAACTTACAACTTCCGTCCAGTCAATCTCTATGTGGGGCGCATTATCCGAACTTATGTTAAACTCGTCGAGCTTTCGGGTAATAAAGTCCACAACCTTTGCCGCATACCCCGGCAATTCGTCTGCGAGCGTCTCAAATGTACTTATGAGCTCGGGCAGTATTATGTTGAGAAAAAGCACCAGCAATCCGATTACTATGAGAAGTGTGAGCACAATGCAGAGCGGTCTTCTAAGGCTTCTCCAGAATCTATGCTTGCTCCTGCCCAAAAACGCGAACACGCTGTTTTCGAGCGCGGTCATGGGGACATTCAGTATAAACGCTATGCAAAGGCCCGTAATTATCGGAGAGAACACGCCCAAAAAGTCATAGAGCGCGGCAAGCACACTCTGCGGATTCTGTAGCAGTACATACAACACCACCCCAAACGCCACTATGAGGATTATTTGCTTTGTACCTAAAGGCTTTCGTTCTCGGTCCCGGTTCATCATTCCCCCCGCCGCCGCATCTGGCGGACTTTCCCAATAATTTGGCGGTCTATCGTACTCTATAAGTATTTACACATCGCCGTCAATAATTCCGCCAAAATACTTCGCCGAATCAAAATTACTCGCCGTAGCCGTCAGGATTGCTGCTCTGCCAACGCCATGTGTCTCTGCACATATCTTCGAGCGTCTTCTCTGCCCTCCAGCCCAATAGCCGCTTCGCCTTGTCGGCCTGTGCGTAGCATGTCGCGACATCTCCCGCACGCCTCGGTCCAAAGCCGTAGGGTACATCGACCTGATTTACCTGTTTGAACGTCTCGACCATATCGAGCACGCTTATTCCGGTACCCGTGCCAAGGTTGATGGGCTCTGCGCCCTTGTGCTCCATGATATACCCTATTGCCGCGACGTGACCCTTTGCGAGGTCTACGACGTGCAGATAGTCCCTCACGCCCGTACCGTCCTTTGTGTTGTAGTCGTTTCCGAAAACAGTCAGTCTGTCTCGCCTGCCCACAGCTGTCTGTGCGATAAACGGCATGAGATTATTCGGTATCCCCCTCGGGTCCTCGCCTATGAGGCCGCTCTCATGTGCGCCTATGGGGTTAAAGTACCTCAGAAGCGCAATCGCCCATTCGGGGTCCGCTGTGGCGATATCGGTGAGTATCCTCTCGCCCATGTACTTTGTCCAGCCATAGGGGTTTGTGCAGTCACCCTTTATCGAATCTTCCTTGAGGGGCATCTCGTTTACCGCAGAGTACACCGTCGCAGATGACGAGAAAACAAGCCTCTTACAGCCGTGTCTCGCCATGACCTTGCAGAGTACAAGCGTAGAGCCCAGGTTGTTCTCGTAGTATTCTGCCGGCTTCTTTACGGATTCGGGAACGCACTTCAAGCCTGCAAAGTGTATTACACAGTCGAATTCGTTCTCAGAGAATATCCTCTCGAGCAAAGCCTCATCCCTAACGTCTCCCTTGTAAAACACGGGGCTCGTGCCGGTTATTTCACGCACTCTATCGAGCGACTTTTCACTGCTGTTGCAAAGATTGTCCAGCACAACGGTATCTATAGATGAATTGATAAGTTCCACGCAGGTGTGTGAGCCAATGTAGCCGGCTCCGCCCGTTACCAAAACTTTCATAGCATTGTCTCCTTCATGGATTGTTGCTTCATTATACATAAAGCGCGTTGGCGTGGCAACAAAGATGCATGGACGATATTTGGCGGTTTTGGTATAATTGAAAAAAAGTGCAGGTAGCACATGAAGAAGAAAACGTTGTCGCTAATCATCGGATTGATAATAGTAGCGCTTGTACTGCTTGGTATCTCCGACACTCTGGGAATACTTAATAATGCGCCCGCCGTAAGCACGGCTATACCCGAGGCGGGATCGACCTGCACAATAACGGACGAAACATCACCTGCCCAAACGAACACCATAGTCAAAGACGGCGAATACACGACTGCCGAAGACATTGCGCTCTGCATACATACGTTTGGACATCTGCCGAGCAGCTTCATAACAAAAAGTGAAGCGCGCGAGCTCGGCTGGGAGGGCGGCCTGCTCGAGCCGTATGCCCCCGGAAAATGTATAGGCGGCGAACGTTTCGGCAACTATGAAGGGCTTCTGCCTGAAAAATATGGGCGTTTTTATATTGAATGCGACATTGGAACTATGGGCGCGTCATCGAGAGGCGCAAAGCGAATTGTTTTTTCAAATGAAGGGCTTATCTACTTTGCAGACGACCCTTACGAGAGCTTCAGTTTGCTCTATGGAGACGAAAATGCGTAGTATAACACTCGACTGCATGCGCATGACGTCGAGAGCGGCCATGCACACATGCTTAAAAGAGATGCTGGCCCTGCCCTCCTAACTACGGCAGAAATCTAGATGCGCTCTACGACTGCCTGACGGCAATAACCGCCCCGACAGATATAATTCTAAGAGAGCCGAATGTCCTCGACTGCGGTTACGGAATGCTGTTTTTAGAAGTGCTCGCCGATGCGGCGGCGGAAAACGAGCTTTTATGGTTTAGGCGTGAGAAACGCGAATTGGAAGTGAATGGAGAAACAGACCTATGAGATGTATCTGTACGCGCCTTCATGGGGGCGACGACATAATGCTCAGCATTAAAGACCTGTGCAAAACCGAGCACATAAGAGCAGGCGTGATACTATCCGGCGTTGGCTGTGTACTGCGCACGAGACTGCGTGACGCAGGCGGAGTCAATATACATGAAATCGCCGAGCACATGGAAATCGTCTCCATGACCGGTACAGTCAGCGAAAATCGCTGTCACATACACATATCGCTCTCTAAAGAAGACCTTTCGACCATCGGAGGTCACATGACCGAGGGCTGTATAGTCAACACTACCTGTGAGCTCGTAATAGGTGAGCTCGAGGGTACACAAATCGTCGAGGAGTTTGACGTCAAAACGGGATACGGCGAGGCCGTGTTCAAGCGCCTATAACCCTGCGACACAGCTTCCCAGAAGGAGGATATTAAAGCTATGGAACGAACACTTACAGTTATTGGAAAGGGACGGACTGCTACCACGCCCGATACGATTCAAATCGAGCTTTGCCTCAAGGCGACAGATAAGAATTATGAGACCGTCTCGCTCATCGCCGTGAAGCAATACAACGAAATGTGCGATTGTCTGCACAAAGTCGGCATAGCAAAAGATGAAATAAAGACCACCGATTACAGCGTTACCACAGAATACGAGATGAGGCGCAATACAAACAACACTAATGTGCGCACATTTGTCGGCTACACATGTACGCATTTGATGAAGGTAAAACTCCCCCTCGACATGAAGCATCTAAGCGATGTATTGTCTGCATTATCGACTTGCTCTGCCGTACCGAGCATAGATCTGAGCTTTACTTGCGAAGATCAAGAGGCAATTAAGCAGAAATTGCTCATTTCCGCCGCAGAGGATGCCAAAATCAAGGCTCAAGTGCTCGCGGATGCTTCGGGGATTGAACTCGTTGAAATCTGTTCGGTACAGCTGCTGTCAATACTCTCGGATTCGGTTTCCCCTACAAGATATAACAACTCCGTCCGCAGCATGAACGTCACCGCAATTGAAATGACGCCCGACGTCTTTGAATCTTCATGCGAAGTCAGCTATGTCTGGTCCATAGCGCCTAAGAAATAGCCGTCGGTAAATACCACCCCAGCTTTCTCGTGCGGGAGCAATATTTTACACAGTGCAACTCAAAGTACAACAAAAACCGTGATATTACTCACGGTTTTTGTTTGGTATCCGGCAGCTGCCTATCTT
>JAEDCW010000007.1 GCA_016293975.1 Clostridia bacterium | reverse complement strand
GGACTTGCCGTCCGCAAACGGTTTTGACAAACCGTTCGCCGCCAGCAAGTTTGAAGATTAGACATAAACAAATCCTCCGTATGGATCTAAGCCGTTCGGAGGACTAACTGTTTTACGGACACCCGCCTATAGCGATGCCGTTTCTTTTATGATGATTGCTTTTGACCACTCAAGCAAGTCACAAAGCGGTTTAGAAACTTAAAGTGCGCTTATTTGTGCTCTTCCTTGCACATGGAGAACCATCTTACGCCGTCTTTGGGGACGCGATACTCGATAAATTCGGTATTTCCGCGCTTGATCTTTTCGCCTGAGGCTACAAAGCCGAATTGTTGGTACAGACCTTGCTCGCCTTCGGGGACGGTGCATACTATGTAGCCGCCTGCGAGCGTCTGCGCCTTAAACAGAAGAAGCCTTAGCATAAGCTCGTAGTAGCCGTACTGCTTGTATTCGTCCTTGCAGAACAGCTTGTCTATGCGCGTGTAATCGCCGTCAGGATACATCCTTGCGACTGATGCGAGCGCACCCTCGTGCAGTACCATGAGGTGAGCCGCTATAGTATCAAACCAGTCGAATTCGTTCTCGTGAGCTATACCCTGCGAATCCGCAAGAAGCTCGCGCAAACTGCGTGCATCGTCAAAATCTATATTTCCAAATGTCCATTTTGTTATAAACATGAAACCCCTCCGAACTTTATTATGGCTATGATAACGCCGAAGTGCGACATTTGCAAGCGGACTATTGTACTCTTATGACTATCACGCTTATGTCGTCGTTTGCCCCGGCCTCGGAGGCTTTGGATAACAGCGCAGATGCGGCGTCTTGAACAGTGTTTGCGGTGCATACATTGGAGAGTATCGCTTCGCCGGTATGTGCACCGAGCGTGTCGCTCACCCCATCTGTCATCATTACCACGGTGTCGCCTCGCCTGAGTGTCACTATGTGCATAGCCGGAGACGCATTTGCGACTATTCCTGCCGGCAGAGCCTCCGCATAGAGCTTATGAAGCTTGCCGTCACGCACGAGGTAGCTTTCGGGTGCGCCGAATTTTATAAACTTTGCCGAGCCGTCGGTCCTGTCAAAAAGCAGGCAGTCCATAGTCGAGTAAAAGTCGGTGTCGCCGTTTTGGTGTATGAGCAGTCGGTTTAGACATTCGAGCGCTTCATCGGGCTCAAATCCCGCTTCGAGAAGCTGTGTGAGCAGGGCTATTGCCGATGAACTTTCCCTGTGCGCCTGTGCGCCTGAGCCCATACCATCGCTCAGTGCTACGAGTATGGCGTCGTCGAGCCTGCATACGCCCATGCTGTCGCCCGATTGACGGCTTCCCTCCTTCGCCTTTCCCATGGCGCCCACGTCGAGCGAATACTTGAGCCTGCCCGGTGCTTGGTAGTGGGTGAGTCTGCGGAGCATGGAGCTCATTCCGAATAGCTGTCTCTGCATGAATACTCTGTCATCGCAGCCGCACGGTCCGTCGCTTTGGGAATCGAATATCTGCGCGACCTCGTCTATTGCATTTGCGGTCATGCAAAGCCGCTTTTTTATTACCTCGACACGCTCTATCGCCCCCAACTCCCCTCGCCCCATCTGGCTTATGGTAAAGTGATTTAAAAAGCCCGTGGGCAAAAGCAGGAATATCCCGACTGCGGCGACAGTTTCCGCGATATTGAGCATACCCGTGAGCGACACGAGTACCGAAAGCAGTACCGATGTTATGGCAAACGCTCCTGATGAGGCGAGCCTGCCGAATTTGTGCAGGGGCCCTGCGGCGGTCGCACATATTGCCAATGCGCCTACAAATGTCATCGGGTCACCTGCCATAACGCGTCCGAGCCCGAGAGCTATAGCCGGTATCGCGGCGACAAAACCGTTTTGGGCGGCGACACATAAAGTGAACACTGCGGCAAGCATGCAGCCTATTCGTATGCCGAGCACGGTAAACGAGCCAAAGGACGCGGAAAACAGCGTCAAGGCGCACAAAAGCCCCGTAAGCTCGCTGTAGGAAAGCGCTTCTCTTTTCCATACATGCTTTATACCGTCGTGCCCCCACGAAAGCACATATGCGAGCGCCATTGAAACCATGGAGCTGAAAAAGCCGCTCACGAAGCCTGCGGTCGATGCGGATTTTACAAATGGGATAGGCACAAATATGGCGATGCACAGTATTATCGCCTTATCGATTGGTGTAACGCCCTGTTTTATCACTACGGCGAGTACAAAGAACAAAAACATGGCCGCAACAGATATGAGGCTGCAGGTATCTGCCGTAATGAGCGCACCTATTATTGCACCTGCGGTTGCGCTGAGCGCATATTTGCTCTGCCTTTGCAGCCACGCACAGCCCACGAGCGCAACCCCAAAGGGCATTATGTCCAAGGTAAAGCCTATGAGACTGAAAAGAAGTGCAAACGAGAAGTAGGCCGTATTCGCTATTGCGCTTTTAGGCGTAAGTTCATGTGCAAGCCAGGTTTTCAGGCGGGTTATTACCTGTGTCATAGTGCCCTCCGATGTGTGTTTGTAGGTATTCATTATCGGACAAAACGGTTGCAAAAGCAGTCGAATGGGATTACTATTTCTGTCAGAGGAAAACTTTAATTGTCGCTTGTTGAAGCATAGTCGGAATTCACAGCGATGAGGCACACAAAAACTGTCATTTGGGAGACGTATATGGAAAAAAGGAACAAAGAAGGTTTGACCGAGGCGCAGTTCCTGGCGCAGTATGACGAAAACAAATACCGTCACCCGTCTGTCACGACGGACATGGCGACATTCACAATCGTAGGCGATAAGCTCTGCATATTGATGATAAAGAGGGCGAACCACCCGTTTATAGGCGGCTATGCATTGCCCGGGGGTTTTCTCGAGATGGAGGAGAACTTAGAGAGTTGTGCCGCAAGGGAGCTTTTCGAGGAGACGGGCGTAACGGACACGTATTTCTATCAGGTGGGTGCATACGGCGACGTAAACAGGGACCCGAGGACGAGGGTAATAAGCGTGCTGTACACGGCATTTATTGAGAATATAAACGCGAAAGCCGCCGACGATGCCGCAGATGCGGTGCTATTCGAGGTAAATGCGGAGCGCCTGCCAAACGATGTCGATTCGGACGCGATCTATAAGCTTACGCTAACGGGTGAGACAAGGCTTGAAGCCGTGCTGAAGCTCAATACGCAGGGACTTTGCGACAAGACGGAGTGCATAAGCAGCGACATAGCAAGCGACCACGGTGCGATGATATTCGACGCACTGCGCTTACTTTCTGCAAAAAAACAGGCTATTGCGGAAAAGTGTCCAGAATGGTAAACTTTTATGATATATTTGGAGGTGTGTAATGCATAAGAGGATTGGTTTGGTTGTGGCGATGCTTCTTATTGTTGCGATGATAGTATTGCCTATAACCGGTCTTGCTGATGCGGGCGGTTTTGGCGGCGGCTCGGATTTCGGCGGCGACTGGGGCGGAAGCTCGGATTGGGGCGATTCAGACTGGGGTGACTCCGACTGGGACAGCAGTTATTCAGGCAGTGGAAGCTCCGGAAGTTCCGGGGTGTACGATTTATCAGATGTAGTAGTAATCGCTATCATATTTGTGGTCATTGTCATTGTTGCTCTTAAGGGCAAGAACAACAAAGGAAACTCTGCCAATAGGAGGACTAATATGCCCGGCGGTCAAACTGCTGCTATGAATACAGCTTCGCTTGCAGTGCTCCGCGAAAAAGACCCGGCGTTCTCGGAGGCGATGTTGACAGAGAAGCTCGCAAATATCTATGTAAGATTGCAGGAGAGCTGGGAAGCCAAGAAGCTCGATCCCATGCGCCCATACCTTGCTGACGGCTTGTACAATCAGCTCAGAAATCAGCTCGATGAGTACATACGCAACGGCATAACAAACAAGGTCGATAACATCGCAGTGCTTAGTGTGGTACTTACAAGCTACTCATCCACGCCCGAGCTCGACATACTGACGGCGAGACTGCGCACCCGTATCAACGACTATAACGTAAAGGACGATACCGGAGAGGTAGTGAGCGGCGATCCCAAGAAGGACATATTCTTGGAATACGAGTGGACCGTGATAAGAAAAGCAGGCGTGCTCACTCAGGTACAGACAAAGGATACAAAGGCGGCGTCATGCCCGAAGTGCGGTGCTCCGCTCGACCTCAACTACTCTTCACAGTGTGAATACTGCGGCAGCGTAGTTACGGCATCCGAGTTCGACTGGGTAGTATCCTCGATAAAGGGAATATCAAAGCGCACGGCTAACTGATAAAATTTGATTGCGAGCGGCTCAAACACATGGGCCGCTCGATTGTCAGATAAAAGGATCGTGGGAGGTAACATGAAAAGGATATCTATAGTGCTCGCCCTGACAGTGACATTACTTATGCTCTGTGGCTGTATACATACGGCTGGTGTCAAATCCACAAAGGCTATTTCCCCGACACAAGTTAACATTTACTTCGGCACGAGCCCCGAAGTTTGCCAATGTACGGACGAGGATACGCTCGCATTGCTCGCAGAGGGCTACAACTCCCTTAAGTATCAGAGCTGTGACGAGGATGTCGCAATGGGCATGGAGGACATGTTCTGCATACATTTCTTTGAGGGACAGACGAAGGTTGCATCTTATTACATAGATTCAAACGGAATATGCAGGACGGGCAACGAGTCTCAAAACTTGCTTATAGTGAGCGGAGGCATATCATATGATACATTGCTTAGCATATATAACGACAGAAAGTGACGAGGAAGTTACAGCAATTCGTGTCAAAAATCCAAATATCTTAGGGGTAGAACATCCTTTCTTAACTGAAATTTAGCTTGCATATATGTATACTTGTATATGGAGGGATTATGAAGAGGGTGTGGGACGTTTGGCTCGCGGATGCACTGCTTACAATAGGCATACTGTTCGCGGCTTTCGCAATAAATGTGCTTATCCAGAATGTTATGGAAACGAAAGACTTGGTTTCTATGATATTTTTGTTTGCGGTTTTCATAATTTCAATCGTTACAAGGAAACGCTTTTGGGGGCCGGCCGCATCCGTAGCTGCGGTTGCACTCGTCAATTTTTATTTTACTTATCCGTTTTTTGAATTCAATTTTGTCATCGTCGAAAATCTCGTTCGCGCGATTATAATGCTGGTGGTCGCTTTGGCAACTACATCGTTGATCGCACAGGTGAACAGCAAAAGAAAGGCGGAGGAGGAGGCGAGAAAGGAGAAGCTTAGGGCAAACCTGCTAAGGGCGATATCGCACGATCTCAGAACTCCGCTGACATCGATATACGGTGCGAGCTCCGCAATTTTAGAAAACTACCGGGTACTTACGCAAGAACAGAGAGAAAAGCTCTTAGGCGACATACAGGAGGATTCACTTTGGCTCATCAATATGGTCGAAAACCTGCTTTCGGTCACAAAGCTTGACGGGGACAATGTGAGGCTCGTAAAAAAATCGGTGCCGCTCGAGGAGCTGATAGATTCCGTACTTATCAAGTTCAGCCGCAAATATCCAACGGAGACGGTTAAAACCGATATACCCGATGAATTCGTATACATACCAATGGACCCATTGCTCATAGAGCAGGTTCTTCTCAATATGCTGCAAAATGCCGTGGAACACGCGACAGGTCATACGGTTATAACGCTTAGCGTGATGATCCGCGGCGACATGGCCGTGTTTGAGGTTAAGGATGACGGTTGCGGTGTGCCGAGGGATGTGCGGTCGAGGCTGTTTGCGGATTACTTCGAGGGAATAGGAAGGCGCTCCGATGCGAACAAGCACAACATGGGTATAGGCTTGTCGGTATGTTCAAGCATTATTAAGGCACACGACGGTGAGATCGACGCTTACGATGCGATAGGCGGAGGCGCTGTATTCAGATTTTCGTTGGCTTTGGAGGAAATGAACGATGGCACAGAATAGATATAGAGTGCTCGTTGTAGAGGATGAGGGAAATATTCTTAGTTTTATGGCGACAATGCTCGAAGCGAAGGATTATCAGGTACTTACAGCGCGTACTGCCGCAGAGGGAATGCTTCTTTTCAGGTCGCACAATCCCGATTTGATGATACTCGACCTGGGGCTTCCGGACGGCGATGGACTCGATGTGGTAAAAGCCGTAAGGGAAACCTCGTCGGCGCCGATACTGATACTTTCTGCACGCATGGGCGAGAACGACAAGGTACAGGCGCTCGATTTGGGCGCAAACGACTACATAACAAAGCCCTTCAGCACGGCAGAGCTCCTTGCGAGGGTACGAGCTGCCCTTAGAAACAGGGGCAATGCCAATGGCAGCGATTCCGCACCTTCTGATACGCTTACGATAGGAAACCTTAGCATAAATTACGACAGCAGACGGATTTTTGCCAGAGGCGAGGAGGTAAAGCTGACACAGACGGAATACAACATATTGGTATTGCTTGCGGAAAACAGGGGCAAGGTACTCACCTATTCAAGCATAATCAAGGCCATTTGGGGCGCTACAGACGACGGAAGCATCAAAAAGCTTCAGGTCAACATGTCAAACATTCGTAGAAAGCTGCATGGAGATCTCATGCATCGCTACATCCACAACGAGCTCGGCGTGGGATACAGGATGTTGGACGAAAACGAGCAGTACTAATGCGGTGCCGTAGTCGTGCCGACCATGCCAATAAGCACGACGGCAGTTTGCACAAAAATTATCCAAACGGGCTAAATGCACCGTATTTGGTACATTTCGTATGTTACTATGCTTATACAAAAAGCCAATACATACGACATCAACACATCTTTTGGGCACACGCCCGGGACGGCAGAGGCAGCCGTCCTTTCTTTATGTACAAAGCACCGAATTCAGTACATTTGCACATCGAATGGGAAATTACGGATGTAATTGGGCGCTTGCTTTGATATACTTAAGTTACTATCTGCAAGCGAAAGGCAAAGCGCATGGATTCATTGATAACCACCGAGCTTTTGAACTTAAAGGACGAAAAATACGGCGACTTTATAGCAAAGCTTATACCAACAATGCCGCGAGAGAGGATAATAGGCGTACGCACGCCCCGGATACGAAAGCTTGCAAAAGAATATTTCGGAACACCCGAGGCACACGAGCATATCGCCAAGGCCGAGCATTTTTACTATGAGGAAGTGAATCTGCATGCGACGTTGATTTGTATGATTAAGGACTTCGACGAGGCACTGCGGGAGGCGGAGCGCTTCTTGCCGCAGATAGATAACTGGGCGACCTGCGATTCGCTTTCACCCAAAGCGTTTAAGAAAAATCTCGATGCGCTCTATGATAGGATACTCGTCTGGCTTTTGTCCGAGAGGGAGTACACGGTGCGCTTTGCAATAGGTATGCTCATGCGTTATTTCCTTGACGACAGGTTTTCGGACGAAATAAACAGGCTCGTCTGCGACGTAGACAGGGACGAGTATTACATAAAGATGATGCAGGCGTGGTACTTTACAACGGCGCTCACAAAGCAATATGAGGCTACACTGCCGTACCTTGCGGAGCGCAAGCTCAGCCCGTGGGTACATTCAAAGGCCATACAGAAGGCGGTCGAAAGCTGCTGTATAGACGATGACACAAAGGCGTATTTGAGGAGTCTCAGGTACAGGGGATGGAATTTATGAGGTTTCTGCACTTATCCGATTTGCATTTGGGGAGACGGCTCGGTGAGCTATCGCTGATAGAGGACCAACGCTTTATTTTGGCACAGATTATCCGGCTCGTGCGCGAGGAGCACCCCGATGCGATACTCATTGCCGGAGATGTATACGACAAATCCATACCGTCTACCGAGGCGGTAATAATGTTCGACGGCTTTTTAAACGAGCTGTCGGAATTGGGCGTTCCTACGCTTATAATAAGCGGCAATCACGATTCCGCGGAGAGGCTCTCTTTTGCGTCTAAGCTCATCGCAAAGAGCGGAGTTCATATAGCGTCCGTCTACGATGGCACACTTTTTCCGATAACGCTTTCGGACGGAGAGACAGACGTCAACTTCTATTTGCTCCCGTTTATTAAGCCTTCAAATGTAAAACGGTTTTACCCCGATGCGGACATAACTTCGTATACTGATGCTCTGCGCTGTGCAATACAAAATGCGGACATCGATTACAGCGCTTTGAATGTGCTCGTGACGCACCAGTTTGTGACGGGCGCACAGAGGAGTGAATCCGAGGAGATATCCGTAGGCGGAGCGGATAATTGCGATGCATCGGTGTTTGACGGGTTTGACTATGTGGCACTCGGGCACATACACAGGGCGCAGATTGCAGGTGCGCCGCACGTCCGCTACTGCGGTACGCCGCTAAAATACTCATTCTCGGAAGCATCGCACAATAAGACGTTTACAATGGTCGAGCTTACGGGAAAAGGCGAGCTCCACATTAAAGAGTATCCTATAAAGTCCCTTAGGGAGATACGCGAGATAAGGGGTACCTACGACGAGATTGCAGCGAGGAGCTACTATGCGGACACGGGGCTTCGCGATGAGCTGCTTCACATAACGCTCACCGACGAGGATGATGTGCCGGACGCCATAGGCAGGCTCAGGACGATATACAGGTATCTGTTGAAGCTGGATTACGACAACGCGAGGACGAGGAGCGAGGCGGAGATAACCCCCATGCAGGACCTCGAGGAGAAAAGTCCGCTCGAGCTCGTGTGTGACCTGTTTAGACTGCAAAACGACAGGGAGATGACCGCAGAGCAGAAGAGGTATTGCGCAGAGCTTTTTGACAGGATGAAGGAGGAAGCATGAGACCCGTAAAACTGAAGCTATCGGCATTCGGACCGTACAGCGGCGTGACGGAGATAGATATGGCTAAGCTCGGAGAGAGCGGTCTGTATCTGATTGCGGGTGACACAGGCGCAGGCAAGACTACTATATTTGACGCCATTTCCTTTGCACTTTACGGTGAGGCGAGCGGAGACAGGCGCGAGACAAAGCTCCTGCGCTCCAAATACGCATCCCCAGAAACGCCTACGGAGGTCGAGCTCGACTTCATCTACAGGGACAAGCTCTACAAAGTCAAACGCAACCCCATGTACGAAAGGCCGGCAAAGCGTGGGGACAGCAGGCTCACGGCACAGGCGCAGTCTGCGACACTTGAACTTCCCGACGGCAGAGTTATAACAAAATACACGGATGTCACGAGGGAAATAGTAGCCATACTGGGCATAGACAAGGAGCAGTTTTCCCAGATAGCCATGATCGCGCAGGGGGACTTCCTAAAGCTCCTTATGGCTTCGACTGCGGACAGAATCAAGATACTTAGGAGCATATTCAAGACCGATATGTATAAGCGGCTTGAGGAGATGCTCTCCGAGGAAAACAACAGGTTAAAAGCCGACAGAAACAACAGGAGAGATTGTATTAAGCGGGATTTGAACGCCATTTCTCTGCCAGACGACGGTGCAATAGCGAGTCAAATCGAGGCGGCAAGGCAGGAGGTCACAGCCTCGGGAGACTATGAAACGATAGTAGAGCTTGTGGGTAAGCTCATCGAGGAGGACGGCAGGAAAAAGCGCGATTGTGACGGCCAATCCAAGCAACTGCAAAGGGAACTCGATGCGTTGAGCACGGAGCTCGGCAGGGCGCAGGCGCAAAAGAAGCTATTAGAGTCGCTCGAAAGGAGCAGACAGGAGCTCGCAGTCGCGGAGAGCAATCTGGCAGAGGCAAATACCGCGCTTATTGAGGCAAACTCACATACAGACGAGCTCGCCGAGCTTACCGATGCTATCGCGGTCGAAAACACAGCTCTGCCCCGCTACATGGAGCTTGAAGGCATAAGACCGGAAATAACGCGGCTCAAACTTGAACTGCGCGCCGAGGAAGAAAAACTCAAAACAAAAAAAAGCGAGCAAGCAGAGCGCGAGAGTCTGCTCAAGGCGCAAAGGGACGAGCTGAAAGAAATGCAGGATGCAGGCGAAGCGAGGGCGAAGCTTGTGGCTGAAAGGGATGCGCTCGAGGAGAGACGAAAGAAGCTCGATGAGCTGAGTACCGCGTATGATGAACTGAAGAAACTGTTTAAGCAAAAAAAGGCGGCAACCGAGAAATACACCGCCGCTGCGGATGAGGTCGCACGGCTAAACGCTGAGTACACTCAAAGTTACAGGCGTATTATGGACGAGCGCGCGGGCATACTTGCACAGACGCTTAGTGAAAACAGCCCCTGTCCTGTCTGCGGCTCACTGACTCACCCCGCCCCGGCTCAGCTCACGCAGCACGCGCCTACCGAGGAGGAGCTCGATAAGCTCAAAGAGCGACTCGACAGGGCTCAGTCGGTTGCGGAGAAATGCAACGCAGAGGCGAGCGGCATAAACGGACAGTATGAGCAGAAGCGCGATTTTGTCATTAAAAATGCATATGAGCTTTTCGGGGCTTGTGAGAACGCCGAGATACCCAAAAATATAGTACAGCACAAGATGACGCTCTCCGAATACGCAAGGGATATCGAGTCGCGGATAGCTGTCGAGGAGACGAGGGCAAAGCGAAAGATACAACTTGAGAAGCATACGAGCGAGCTTGAAGAAAAGACGGACGCCCGCCGGAGAGAAATTGCCGATGTCGAAAAGGGGATAGTTGCGCTAAGTGCCGACATCAAGCACCGGGAAGAAAAGCTAAGTGAGCTTATCGGTTCGCTTAAGTACGAGAGTCTCGACGCCGCACTCAATGAGATAGCTGCACTTACATCGAAAAAGAGCAGAATCGAGAGCGCGATAAACGGCGCAAAGATGCTTGCCGAGCAAAAAGAGGCGCAAAGGGCGAAGCTCTTAGGAAGTATAGAGTCGCTTCAAAACGAGCTTATGAGTGCCGCACCCGTGGATGAAGCGGCGGTTAGGGCGGACTACGACAGGTTATATGCGAGGCAGGAGGAGCTTTCGCTTGCAGCCGAGCAGCTTACAAAGCGCATAGCCGCGAATACAGCGGCATACGATGCACTCACTTTGGATTGCAGGGCGATTCTTGAAACAGACGAGAGGTTAAAGCTCGTGGGTCCCCTAGCGGCAACGGCGTCGGGCACTGTGACGGGCAGGGAAAAGATAGCGCTCGAAACGTATGTGCAGATGACCTGTTTTGACAGGATTCTCGCGCGCGCAAGCAAGCGATTTATGGTGATGTCAGAAGGACAGTACGAGCTTAGAAGACGCAAGGAAGGTAATTCAAGGCAAAGCCAGAGCGGCCTTGAGATAGATGTGCTGGATCACTATAACGGTTCCGCGAGGAGCGTCAGCACGCTGTCGGGAGGCGAGTCGTTCATGGCGTCGCTGTCGCTCGCATTGGGGCTTTCCGACGAGATACAGTCAGGCGCAGGCGGTATAAAGCTCGATACCATGTTTGTCGACGAGGGCTTCGGTTCGCTGAGCGGCGATGCGCTTTCGCAGGCGATAAAAGTGCTTATGGACCTCACTTGCGGCAATAGGCTCGTAGGCATAATATCGCACGTGGGAGAATTGCGTGAACGCATAGAAAAGCAGTTGATAGTGCGGAAAAACGCATCGGGCGGAAGCAGTGTCGAGATAGTAACATGATGCGGCTGACTGATAAATTACCGGTTCACGGCATATTAGTGAACGCATACACTTGTGTGGTATAATGGCATATAAACATAGGAGGTTTTTCTGCTGTGTCTGAAACGAGCAATTTGTTTGACTATATCGTATGGAGAGGCGATCTCACGCTCGACAAGGCGCCTTTTACGGCCGTCGACGGGCTTATACTATCCGCATTTTCATACGTTCACATGGATTCTCTGATTAAAAGCGACCGTGATTTTACCGTGACCGTCAAGGATGTTGCGAATAGATTTTTAAGACTGCCCGTGGGAGTGCGCCCGAGGGTAAGAAGTAAGCTTGACAGTACGCTTTTGCAATTGCTCAGAGACTCAAAGCGCTTCGGAGATATGCGTATAGGCTTCTGCAGGGATGTATTCGACCCCGACAAGGAGACGCAGTTTGCGGCTGTTACTATACTTCTCGACGAATCGGAGGCGTTAGTGGCTTTCCGCGGTACGGATGCGACATTGGTAGGATGGAAAGAGGACTTCAACATGTCATTCCAGGAGGTAGTGCCCGCTCAGCTTGCTGCAGTGGATTACCTGGAATACGTCGCCTCTCAGCTCGACTGCCGCTTAAGGGTTGCAGGGCACTCAAAGGGCGGAAACCTCGCCGTGTTTGCAGCGTCGCAGTGTAAAAACAGTGTGCAGGACAGAATAATTGCCGTTTATAACAACGACGGGCCCGGCTTTTGCGAGAAGATACTGGGTAGCGAGGGGTATATCCGCATGCTCGACAAGGTAAACGCGTTTGTGCCACAGGATTCCGTCATAGGCATGTTGCTCGACCATGGGAAAGCCTACACGGTTGTTCGCAGTATGCAGGTGGGTCTGTCACAGCACGACCCGTATACGTGGACGGTGAAGGGCCCAGACTTTGAACGACTCGAAGAGGTGACGCGGGGCAGTCGTATGACGGAACGCGTTGTCGAGGACTGGCTTGAGAGCTTGACAAATGAGGAGCGCGGGAAGTTTGTAGACGCCGTGTACGAGTTGGTAACGTCGGGCGGTGCGAGTTTCACGACCGATATAGGAAAGCTTAAAAATGTACTTGCCGCCGTCAAGACATACAAGGGTGCCGATGAAAGCACAAAGCGCATGGTGACGAGTGCATTAAAAAGGCTTATAAGGTCCGCAGTCAACGCTTTTCGCAAGGAGGGCGGACAGGAGAAACAGCCTGCAGCACAGGGCAAAAGGTCTGTTCAGCCGGTAAACGGAAGATCCTAACACAAGATATGATAAATAGCAAAAGCCCTCACCTGGTAGGTGTGGGTTCGTAGGACGACAGGATATCGAAGTCAAGAAAGACGTCATTGGAATACAGAGAGGAATGCCCGAAAGATTATCAAGATTATCGGACGTTTCCTCTTGCAGATGATATACTTTATTCAGTAAAAGAACGGGACGAATCGGAATTTTATTAAGAGATTTCGAAGATGAAAAAGCAAATCGCAATTATAACCCTATTGCTCATAATAACAGCTTTTATTACAGGAGGATGTGAAAAGATGGAACAACAAAACACCGAAGGAGAAAGGTGCGAAGGCAAACAGCTCATATCCTATACTGTAAATATGTCAGGGGGCATGCAGGGATGAGGGAAAAGCTTTACAACGGTGAGCCTTAGTGATGATGGCTCATATGCGACCTTATGGATTGGAAAATAGGATCGGTATAATCTTGATATGAGGTCTCAACAGTATGATGTAGATAAGTGACTGTTAGATGAAACAGCAAAAATAGTCCTTGAAGATAAAGTGTACAGTGCGAAGATAGGCGAAACAAATCCATATGTTGTGTATGATATGCCGGTGATTACATATGACTTTTATTACGAAGACGGAATTTCATTGTGGTTTTCAAATTCACAAGAATTAGCGAATACCTTTTATAAATCTTGCAAAAAGATTGATGCGCTGATAAAGGAGTATGCAGATAAAGACACACAAATAGCAGATGAATCAGAACCGCAGGAGCAGAAAGGGCAGAGCTTCTGCACCGAATGCGGTAAGAAAGTGATAAAGGGCGATAAGTTCTGCCGTGAATGCGGCACGTCTTTTGTTTTAGTAAAATGTACAGATAAATTCCGGTGGATCGAGGAGCTGAACCAGAGCCAAAAACCCTTTAGGAACTAAAAGGCACACTTCTATACTCCCATGTCAGCAGTATCGTGCATCCGAGGTTGATTCATTCCCTGTCAACAGAAGACGAATGTTTGCGTCGCACCTTCCGTCAAGGTGGTTACACTCCCATTGCGCTGCTAAAGCGGCTGTCTCCGTGGGTTGGCCATCCGCAATAGACATACACAAAACCTCCGATGATCTGAGCCATACGGAGGTTTAACTGTTTAAGGACACCCGCCGGAGTCGAAGCTTTTTGTTTGCACAGTTTAATCAGTCATCGATAATTGTGCCGTCGGTCGAAATCGTAACGACCTGCCACGGAATGAGCTTTCCGGATTTTTGCAGTGCGGTTTTTACAGCCTGCTCTATGCCTCCGCAGCAGGGAACTTCCATGCGGACTACCGTTACACTCTTTATACTGTTGTTTTTTAGTATCTCGGTGAGTTTATCCGAGTAATCCGTCATATCGAGTTTGGGACAGCCTACGAGTGTAATACGGCCTTTTATGAATCTCTCGTGGAAGCCTGCGTAGGCGTATGCCGTACAGTCTGCGGCGACGAGAAGACGGGCATCGTCAAAGTACGGGGCGTTTACCGGCACGAGCTTAATCTGCACGGGCCACTGACCAAGCCTGCTATGAGGCTCGGCTACAGATGCTTCCGTGCGGACATGGCGCGATACTATGTTGCGCTTTATCGCCTTTGCGTGTGTACCGGGACATCCGCAGGGAAGCACGTCGGGCCTGGACCTTTGCTCCTGTTTAGCGAGCACTGCGGCCTCGTCGTATGCCGCGGCTTCACGCTCGATTATTTCTATAGCGCCTTCCGGGCATGCAGGCAGGCAGTCGCCGAGTCCGTCGCAGTAGTCGTCGCGAACAAGCCTCGCTTTACCGTCTACCATCTCTATCGCTCCCTCGTGACACGCCGCCGCACATGCGCCACAGCCGTTGCATTTTGCTTCATCTATGTGTACTATATTCCGCTTCATATGATTTCCTCCGATTTTCCGTTATTTTGTACAAACGGCACTATGCTTGTCTATCCGCTTGTTTTTGCAATACGATTATAGTAGGATTAAGCGAATAATGCTGTTGGAAAACCAACAAGGTGACGAAAGATGAAACAGTTTTCTGAAATAATAGCTGCTTCTCCGCTGTTTTGCGGCATAAGTCCGGATGAGTTGCCTCATGCGCTGAGGTGCCTGTACGCGAGGATGCGCCGTTATAAAAAAGCCGAGTTAATATTGCGAGTGGGCGCATCCACAGACGATTTCGGTATGCTTCTTGACGGCTTTGTTTGCGTTGTGCGAGAGGACTTCTGGGGCAACAGAAATCTCGTTGCGAAACTTGAGCCGGGCGACTTGTACGCCGAAGCATTTGCGTTTTCAACGGAATCGCAGGTAAGTGTCGATGTTGTGGCGGATTCGGACTGCACGGTCATGCTTTTGTCGGCAAGCAGGGTATTGAGATCCGCCGATGAGTGCAAAATTCGCACGCGGCTTATGAATAATCTCGTCGGCGTGCTTGCGGAGAAAAACCTGAGGCTGAGGGAAAAGCTCTCACATATGGGTATGCGTACAACTCGTGAAAAACTGCTCTCTTACCTGTCTGCGATGGCGCGCAAAGCGCAGTCAAACGAGTTTACGATACCGCTTACAAGACAGCAGCTTGCCGACTACATCTGCGTCGAGAGGAGCGCAATGTCGACAGAGCTATCGAAGCTAAAGAGTGATGGACTGCTCGACTACGACAGGAATCACTTTATACTCTTGGGGGAGGGGCAGGCAAACTCAAATGACATTTAGAGTACGACAGCTCGGCCGCGGAGCTAAAAGGGAAAACATAAAGGACGTATACGGGTTCACTGACGAAAAATACGAATGCGAGGACTTGCTCGGCGCAATCGCAGAGAGCTCTGCCGAGGTCTTTTTGGCGCATATGCGAGGTGAGGTGATAGGTGCCGCAAATGCGAGACTAAACGACGACGGCGTTTCTGCGGAAGTTTTTGTGTGCGTAAAAGAGCAATACAGAAACATGGGCGCAGGTACGCGACTTCTTGAGCTTGAGCTCGCGCACATGAAGCGCATAGGGATTACTCGGGCGAACGCATTTATAAACGCCAGAAGCGCCGATGGCACACGCTTTGCGGAGTCAAACGGCTTTTTACGGCACATGGTGACTTATAAGCTTCTCTACTGCGGAAAAGGCATTGCCAATAAGCCTCACAAGGGAATTGTGTGTTACGATGACTCGTGGTTTGAAAGGGTGATAGCGCTCAGAAACTCGGGGATAAAAGAAGCGGATGCGCTATACGGAATAGGACAGAGCGATTTGTATTCAATCGATGACGACGAGCTGAGGAGGGATATGTGCGAGCGCTCTGAGTGTATGTTTATGGTTTGTGAAGGCGAAAAGCTGACAGGCTTTGCCATAGCGGACATAGACGGCGCAGAGATACGTGCGGTGAATGTCGCAAGAGAAGCGAGGGGGACGGGTCTCGGGCAAGCGCTCGTGGAAAGATGCATCGCTGAGCTTATCGCAAGGGGAGAACGTAATCCCTGCCTGTTTGTGACGGAGAAAAACATAACCGCAAGAATGCTGTATGACAAATGCGGCTTTAAGCAGGTCGGGACCTACTACGATTATTATAAAGAAATAGATTAAAGCTTTTGTACAAGCGATATGCTGTCGTCTATGAGATAAAGAGTGTGCGTTGGGGCGGAAGCTAAAAGCTCATCGATGCGCTCGGAATACTCAAGCTCGACCCTTATGGATATACCGCACGCCGAAGTGATGCTTCTCAGTGTGGGCATTATCGAGTACGGCACATGACCCTTCAGTAAAAGCTCTGTCGCCATGGCATCGTGAGTCGAATCAAATGTAATCAATATGTAGCACATATACGCCTCCGATGGGTATTATAACTCGCGGAGGCTTTGTTGGCAACGCCTGACGAAAGTGCTATAATAAACAAAATATATTTTATCGGAGGATGGTATGGCAAAGTTCATTGATGCTGTCGGCAAAGCCTGCCCACAGCCAGTTATAATGGCAAAGAGGGCATACGACGAGGGAAATACAGAGCTTGTACTCGTAGTTGACAATGCTGCGGCAGTAGAGAATCTCAAGCGTTTGGGCGAAAATTTAGGTGCGGAGGTTGCGGTGACACAGAATGGAAACATATACCAGGTAAGAATAGACGGCACAAAAGAGGTCATGCACACCAAGGATACTGACGTAGTGCATCCTAAGGAAATGGCGACAAAGATGCGTTCGGACGATTATGCCGTGTTTATAGGCAAGGATTTCGTGGGCGACGGAGACAGAAATCTCGGAAAAAAGCTAATGGCGATGCTTATTTACTCGCTGGCGAATTCCGACAATATGCCCGCTCACATACTGTTTATGAACGGCGGGGTTATGATACCCACCTGTGACGACGCGCAGCTAATAGAAAACCTCGAAAAGCTCAGCAGATGCGGTTGCGAGATACTCGTATGCGGCACTTGTCTCGACTTTTACGGGCTGACAGATCAGCTCCGCATAGGGCGCATAAGCAATATGTACGAGATACTCAGTAGGATGCAGGAGTCGGGCAAGGTAATCACGGTATGAGCATATACCTCGACACGGCGTCGACATCTGCAAAGAGGCCTGAGTGCGTAGCGGAGCGAATGAGTTATTATTTGTCGAGCGTCGGCACGAGTGTCAACAGAGGCTCTTACGGGAGCGAGATTGAGTCATCGCGCGAGTTGTACAGTCTCAGGCAGTCGCTGTGTAAGCTTTTCAACTGCGACAGCGAGGAGCGAGCGATAATAACGTCGGGGGCTACTATGAGCCTCAATACCGCCATACTGGGTCTGCTTTGCGATGGCGACAGGGTGCTCTACACATCGATGGAGCATAACTCTGTGCTGAGGCCGATAGCCTCGCTCGGCAACCGCATAGATGCGGAAATGCTGATGTGCGATGCAGAAGGAAGGCTCGACACGGACGAGCTTGTTCGGTCGCTCAAACGCAAAAAGACGCGCGCTGTGATACTTAACCACGCATCAAATGTCTGCGGAACGCTCCAGGATGCTGAGACAGTGGGAAAGCTCTGTAGGGAATACGGCGCCTACTTTATACTCGATTGCTCACAGACGGCAGGTCATGTCGATATAGATATGCAGGCGTGCTGTGCCGATGCCATTGCGGCATCGGGTCACAAGGGGTTGATGGGCCCATCCGGAATAGGCGTACTCATGCTCTCGCAGAGCATGGCAGAAGTTCTCCACCCCATAGTTTTCGGCGGCACGGGAAGCTTTTCGGATTCGGTGTCACAGCCGGAGGCATTGCCGGACAGGTTTGAGTCGGGCACTCCCAACGTACCGGGAATATTCGGGCTTAATGCAGCGCTCGGGTTTGTAAACCTGGAGGGTGCGGAGAATATGCACGCTCACGAGCAAAAACTCACGGGAAGATTCGTCGAGGGACTTCGTGAAATAGAAGGGATACGCTTTTTCGGAGGGTGTGGCGATTGTGTAGGCACTTGCTCTGTCACGTTTGACAATATCGACAACGCCGAGGCTGCATACAGGCTCGAGACGGAGTTCGGCATATATACGAGATGCGGACTTCACTGCGCTCCATGGGCTCACAAAACGCTTGGAACGTATCCAAGCGGTAGTGTGAGATTCTCATATGGCTACTACAACAACGAGGCCGAAATAGATTCGGCGATTGAAGCTTTAAAAAGCATTACACGAGCTTGATTCGCTTTTCACTCGGATTGTAAGTCTTTACCGTTCCTATGCGCTGCGCGCAGGGGACGGTTTTTTCAAGCTCTGCTTCGAGCGCATCTGCGTCCGACGCTGATACGGCGATAAGCAGTCCGCCCGATGTCTGCGGATCGAAAAGCGCATCACAGAACGCCCTGTCGATGCCTTCCGCGTCCACCTCGCGCTCGGCGTAATTCCTGTTGCGGTACATTCCCTCCGGGAGCACACCGTAGCTTGCGAGTTCAAGCGCTTCGGGGATAACGTTGACGGCTTTTGTATCGACAACTACGGATACGTCGGAGCCGGCCGCCATTTCGAGCAGATGCCCCATGAGCGAGAAGCCCGTCACGTCGGTGCAGGCGTGTACGTCGTATTTAATCATAGTGTCACGCGCACCCTTGTTGAGTGTGGTCATGAGAGCTACCGCGAGCTCCATTCCCTCGTCCGAGAGCAGACCTCCCTTTGCACCTGTCGTTAGTATACCTGTGCCGAGCGGCTTTGTGAGGAAGAGCACGTCTCCGGGGAGCGCACCGCTGTTTTTAAGCACGTTGTCGGGCTTCATTATGCCCGTTACGCAAAGCCCGTATTTGAGTGTAGGGTCGAATATGCTGTGACCTCCCGTTATAAGTGCGCCTGCCTCGTAAACCTTGTCGTAGCCGCCTCTGAGCAGCTCGTGTACAACGGTGTCGGGGAGCTCCTTGGGTATCATTAATATGTTCTGGCAGAGCTTTGGTTCTCCTCCCATTGCGTATATGTCGCTGAGAGCGTTTGTCGCGGCTATCTGCCCGAATGTATAGGGGTCGTCGTGTATGGGCGGAAAAAAGTCCACAGTCTGGACTATTGCGGTGTTTTCGTCTACCACATATACAGAGGCGTCGTCGCTCTTATCGAACCCGACTATAAGCCGAGGATCTTTGTTTACTTTTATGTCCGTGAGCAGTTTGCTGAGCATTCCTGCCCCGACTTTTGCGCCGCAACCTGAGCAGTCTGACAGCTTTGTAAGTTTGATATCCTCAGTCATGGTTTTCTCCTAAGCATAAGTATCGCTTCCAACACACCTCCGCCAACGCTTAGTGCCTTATCCGACACGAGGAAACAGTGCTCGCGCACACAGCGAGGGTCTACATCTCCGGACTTCATGCCTGCATGGACCTGAGTGCCCATGGGTAAAAGCCCCCTCAAAATTCCGCCTATCTGTGCCATTACAGGGACATCGTCCACATAAGCCACCGTCTGATTTGCGGTCACGGAATCGCCTATACTCGCCACCTCGCGGAATGTTCCTGCCTTAGGTGCTCTTATGACTCTTTGGGTCGTATAACCGCCTATATTGCCGGGGACGCCCGTGTTTGGCTCTGCGGAGCCACTAAGTATCACCCTGCCGAGGCTGTGACCGCGGTTTGTCTCGATGACCGCGTGGCAATCGACATTTGCGGTGAATCCCGGACCTACGCCTATGACTATGGGTGCGTGGTCGATTCGGGTGTTTATGTTGCGCTTGGCGAGAATCGCGTCTACGACAACATCTGGGCAAAGCGCCTTAACGCACTCCGCGTTCTCGTCTGCGATAACGGCAATATAACCGCGCTCGGTGATGTCGAGCGTCTCTTTGGGATTGCTGGCAATGTACGCCGTGACGTCCTCAACTGTAGCCGTCCCATTGGCTAACGCCTCGCTGAAACATACTGTCCTCCTGATTGAAGTAGGCTTTTCCAAATCGGTCATGACTATTCTGAAGCCGCAGTGAAACAGTCTAAGCGCGATTCCGCTCGCTATGTCGCCTGCGCCTTTGATTAAAACGAGCATAGGAGACCCTCCTTTAGACATGCGATGTATACGGTGGCGCGTAATCTCTGCGCAAGCCGCTCCGCTCCTGCCCTGAGCTCGGCATTGTCGCACTGGTTTATTATGACTTCGTTTGAAAGCGCCTCATGGTTTATGACGCGCGCAATGCGCTCGGGTGTAGCTTCGTCGGAAATGAGTGCGTCGCACAGTGAACAGAAAAGTTCAGGTCTGTGCACGTTGTTTTCTATCGTGCCTCCTATGCCCAAAGCCCCTGCTACGAGCAGTGTGCGGTCGTTTTCGGGTGGTATAACGGGTTCATAGTACGCATGCGCCTTGAGGGGCAGGCGCTTTGAGCCGTCGCCCTCGACGAGCAGATAGTCGCACATATCCTTCAATACTGATATCGGTATGTTGGGTTGACACAGCTTGCTCTGTACGGTATGTGCGCCCACGCAGATGACATTATTCTTTGCGAGCGCATCGGAAAGCTCCGCAACATCGGAGGAAAACACTATCGGCATCTCCGTCGGCAGATACATCTTTGTCGTCGTCATGACTATGACTCGCCCCTTGCACGAGAGTTCATTGGCAAGTGTGAGCAAAAGCGAAGTCTTTCCACCGCTGCCGATTATTGTGAGTGCTCCGGGTTTTATGTTCAGCGTATCACAAATCATATATACCCCCGTAGATAGTGAAGTTTACACCTAACTCAAAGGGCGTGTCAACGACTGTGGACAACTCTGTCAAACTGCGCTATCATAACCAAAGGAGGTGAAGCCTATGTCAAAACAGCAGTGGAAGGGCGGAACACTTTTGGCCCCGCTTCCTGTGGTGATGGTGAGCTGTGGGACGACGGAGAAACCCAATATAATCACTATAGCGTGGACGGGCATACTCGCAAGCGAACCACCCAAGACATATGTGTCAGTCAGAAAGGAACGTTTTTCTTACGATATGATCAAGAACAGCGGTGAGTTTGTTATAAATCTTGTCAATGCGGAGCTTGTAAAGAGCGCGGACTACTGCGGAGTGGCTTCCGGCAGAAACGTCGACAAGTTTGATACGTGTGGACTCACACCAAAGAAGGCGTTTAAGCTCGACTGCCCGATAATCGAGGAGAGTCCGCTTTCGCTCGAGTGCAAGGTGTCAGACATAATTCCACTCGGCTCTCACGATATGTTCATAGCGGACATAGTTTCGGTGGATGTCGAGGAATCGCTCATAGATGCAAAGGGCAGACTGGACCTAAACAGCGCGGAGCTCGTTTCGTATTCGCATGGCGAGTACTGCAAGCTCGGCAAGAAACTTGGCACTTTCGGCTTTTCCGTGAGAAAGAAGCCTAAAACGAGAAGGGGAGCAGTCAGAAGATGACAGACGACAGGTATTCGACGCTAAAGCACGGCAAATATGCGTTTTTCAGGCACTCTGAGTGCGAGTTCTTCCCGTGTCACAAGGTGGCAGACGACAGCGAATTTAACTGCTTGTTCTGCTACTGTCCGCTGTACGCATTGGGCGACAAGTGCGGCGGTAATTTTAAATACATTGCGAACGGCATAAAAGACTGCTCGAATTGCCTCATTCCGCATTCGCGCGGCGGCTACGACTACATAACCAAGAAGTACCCGGAGATAGCCGAGATCGCAAGAAAAAGGGACGAGTGAAAGCATAGTGAAGTTATAAAAGGAGCGGGCGGTTGCTTACTCCTTTTAGTTTGCCATAAGTGAGGACAATAATTGACAACAAAAAAACTTTTGTACCAAAAATGGTATCAAAAGTCACAAAACACGACACATGCCCTTTTTCTTGGGATTATGCCAAGCGTTATGGTAATAGAGCAACAGTGCCTTGCTTACTCGAGCCGCAGAAGTATGCGAACAGCTTTCTGCATGTCAACGTGATTCCTGTATGCGGCGATGACGCGGCGCTCTTCCTCCGAGAAATTGTTCGAAGAGAGATTGACGTCGAGTAATTCGTTTGGGTCTACCTGAAGCGCGGCACAAATGAGAGAGACCATATCTACATCCGGTCTGTTTATTCCTTGCTCCCAGTTAGAGACACGGCTGCTGCTAACGCCTATGCGCTTAGCCAGCTCGCGCTGGGTCATATTTCTCTCCAACCTATGCTTCCTGATGCGTGAGCCTACCTCGTATTTCATAATCATCACCTCCGCTCATTATATTATACATGAATTGTTTAATTTGTCAAAGCAAAATGTTAATTCTTATTGGAATAAACATACAAAAACAGAACGCAAAAGAAAAGAGGTTATATTATGAAAGCACACGAGAGAATAAAAAACTACATCGACACCAATGGTGTTTCACTGGAATTGCTATTCCGAAAATGCGGGATTTCCAGAAATACACTGGGCACAATGCTAACTGGCAAGCGAAAAAACTGCGTCGACGAGTACGAGGCTATACGTGTGGCGCTTAACGTGGAAACAAATAGGTTTTTGACGCCGCATTCCGAATTACTGAATTTTAATGTAAAAAAATAAAAGAAATTTAATCACATATGTAATAATCACAAGTTGTATAATATACATGCAATAGTGTGATAATATGCATTTCGACAAGAATCGCGCATCATGGAATATTGTGCTGTGAGCAATGGAACTTCGACATTAAAAAGCAGTTATCACAGAGTATTACGGTTAAATTGCGAGTTGCAGGTGCAAAGCCCTACGCAATACACATTGCAGTCATCGCAGCCGATTACAACATGCTACCATACAACGTGTGTAAATATTGCCACATACAATGTCGAATAATGTCGAAAATGTGTGTAGTTTATGAATATTATTGCAAGCATTACATATACAGGGAGACAAAGTGTTGCTAAAACCTACAAATATGCGAAACCTCGCTTACGCCGCGCGCAAGTTTTAACTGCAGAATAACGGCAACGTACGCAGTATGCGGTTAAGAATATGTCAGATAAGAAAACCGGGGTTGATGCCCCGGCGTTTGTCATTCCCAATCGATTGCGTCTATGCTTGCCAGATACTCCTCGGCAAAGTCCATATAATCCTCTACCATGCGCATGAGGTACATGTTGTACTTCGAGAACTTCGATTTAAGCGCATCGAGAAGCAGGTCGTAGGCGGCATCCTCGTCGTACACGCCTTCACCGAAAACGTCTGCATCTTCCATGTATTTCTGGTCCGTTGCGATAAGCACGCCGACTATATCGGACAGCTCGTCGGGGGTAAGGAATGTGTAATCACCTTCGGCTTTGAATTTATCCAGCACAAACGTGGAAGCGTCGTTCATTGATTCAAGCTCTTTTTCCATAAGAATTCTCCTTGTTATGTTATCGATTGATTGTACCACATTATTGCTTACTTTATAGCACTTAAGATGCTATAATATAAAAAAACGAGGTTGCACATGATAAGACTGACCGAAGCGGAATGCATCGAATTAAAGCGAATAAAGGATATGCTCCACACAAACCCCGAGCTGTCGCTTAATGAATACAACACCACCGAGATTATTAAGCGCAAGCTCACCGAGCTTGGGATAGAGCTGATACCGTTTGGTCTCCCAACAGGCGTAGTGGGCAGGGTAAAAGGCAAGAATTCGTCCGTGTGTATCGCACTGAGGTCGGATATAGATGCGCTCTCCCATACAGAGCGTGCGGACGTTTCCCCCATATCGGGTGTGCCGGGCATAATGCATGGTTGCGGACACGATTTTCATACGACGTGCCTCTTGGGAGCGGCCATACTGCTTTCCAAAGAACAGCCTCCGTGCGATGTACTGCTCGTATTCCAGCACGCCGAAGAGATCATGGAGGGCGCGCGTCAGCTCGTGGCGAAGGGATTGTTTGATTACCCGATAGTTAGGATGTACGGCATGCACAACAGACCCGAGATAGATACCGGGCTGGTAGTAATACACAAGGGTCCTCTTATGGCGGCAAAGGACAATTTCGAGATAGTCATAAAGGGCATCGGAGGGCACAGCTCGATGCCGCACAAGTGCGAGGACGTCATAGTCGCGGCGGCAGGAGTTATCAGCGCAATCAATACTATAGTCAGCAGAAATATCGACCCGTATGAGGCGGCTGTAGTTTCGCTCTGTTCTATTCACGGCGGTACTCCCGAAAATCTGCCTATAGATACCGTGAAGCTCACGGGAAGCATCAGAAGCTACGATGAGCAGGTGAGAAACACGATATTGACGAGAATTAAGCTCATAGTGGAATCGGTGGCAAAGGGCTATGGCTGTACGGGCGAATTTACCGTGATAGAATCGGGACCGGCGGTCATAAACTCCGAGGCAATGTACGCGAGGGCGAGAAACGCCGCAGCGCTTGCCATGGGTGAGGAAGCTATAACAGATTGCAGGCCGTGTATGGCATCGGAGGATTTCGCTATCTATTCGCAGTACACGGAGACATTCTTCTATTGGTTGGGCGTGGGCTCCGAGGAAAACAGATTCCCGTGGCACAACGACCGGTTCCACACGGACGATACGGCGTTGAAATACGGTGCGGAGCTTCTGTACGCCTCTGTTCTGGTATAAGCAGGCGTATCTGCAAAATATATTGGCGGACATAAGACCGAGGCTTATTGGGACATCTTATTGCAAAAGGTCCTATGAAGATATATAATAAAAGCGAATGAGTTGTTTTGCGAGGTATAAGTGATGAAAAAGTTCCCTGCGTGGATAGTGCTTTCCGTAATCGCCCTTGTTGCAGGTCTGCTCTTGGGCATAACCAACGAGGTTACAAAGGCTACGATCGCCGAGGCTTCACTTGTGGCTGCCGAGGCTGCGCGTAAAGAAGTAATAAGCGATGCGGAATCTTTTGAAGCGGTGACGCTTGAGGAAGGCGCGCCCGTGGATTACGTTTATATCGCCAAAAAGGGCGCAGAGACCATCGGAATGGTGTCGCAGATAACCGTTAAGGGCTATGGCGGAGAGATAGAGATAACCGTAGGCATGAAAAACGACGGTACCATAACAGGCATAAATGTCGGCGGAGCAAATTTCTCAGAGACGGCCGGACTTGGCGCAAAGACCAAGGACGCGGAATTCACCGTGCAGTTTGAGGGCAAGGCTTCACCTTTGACGCTCAATGAGGATGTCGACCAGGTCACGAGCGCAACTATAAGCTCAAGAGCCGTAGTGGACGGAGTGAATGCGGCAGCAGAATACATGATGTCGCTCATGGGCTGATACACATGAGTTTAGTACTAAGCACCGCAAGGTGCTTTTTTTGTGTCTTGTCGGGTCGCATGGAGGGACTTATTCAGAGTAAACAGCTCCTATAGCTGTGAACGGCGCTTTGTTACCGATTACTACATTTATATATATGCGACTTGCATGAACACGCTAATTTGTGGTATAATCAATTGTAACTGAGGTGCGTATAGGTGTACATTAAAACACTAAAACTCTTTAATTTCCGAAATTACGGCACTCTGAAGCTATCGCTCTCTGAACGGCTCAACGTGTTTGTGGGTGACAACGCTCAGGGAAAGACGAACATATTGGAGTCCGTATTTCTTTGCACCTATGCGCGGAGTCATCGCACGACCAAGGATGAACAGCTCATAAAGACGGGTGAAGACGAATCATATGTCGGCCTGTCGGCGCAGACATCGGTGGGAGAGGTGTTTATTGAGGCCAAGCACAGACGCTCTGTCTCCAGGCGATTCTACATCGACGGCAAGCAGGTGAAGCGCACGGGCGAGCTTATGGGTGCCATCAATACATGTCTGTTTTCTCCCGAATCTTTGAGCATAGTCAAAGGCACACCGGAGGACAGAAGGCGGTTTATGGATATGGCGCTTTCTCAGCTCTATCCTCCGTATTTCTACAGCCTCGTGAGCTACAATGCCGCACTCAAACAGCGAAACGCACTGTTGAAGCTTCAGGATACGGATCAGCTTCTCATGTGGGACGCACAGCTTGCCACGCACGGAGCGAGGATAATGCAGAGGCGCGAGGAGTTCATAAACGATTTGGCGCACAGAGCCTCATATCTTCAGCTCTCCATTTCAAAGGGCAAGGAGCTGCTGAGAGTGGATTACGCTCCGTCGGTCGCCCCGTCGTTCGACTGTGAGAAGATGTTGCTCGATGCATTTGCCGGTGCGGTGGAGGACGATTTGAGGAGGGGCTTTTCCACTAAGGGGCCGCACAGGGACGATGTTTCGATCGTGCTTGACGATACCGACGTGAGGTATTTCGGCTCGCAGGGGCAGCAGAGGACGGCGGCGCTCGCGCTTAAGCTCTCTGAAGTTCCTCTCGTGCGCGAACACAGGGGAGATACCCCGATACTCTTGCTCGATGACGTGTTCTCAGAGCTTGACGACACCAGAAAGGATGAGCTTGTTAAGGCTATGAGCTCATGCCAATGCTTACTGACCTGCACCTCTGTCGAGGGTCTGAAGTGCATAGAGCTTCCCGGCACAAAGGTATTTTTGTGCAGAAACGGACAGGTCGAGGAAGCATAACGATAACAGCCGAAAGGATCAATCAATGGAAAACCAGAATTACGGAGCCGAACAAATACAGGTGCTTGAGGGGCTCGAAGCCGTCAGAAAGCGCCCCGGTATGTACATAGGTTCTACAGATCAGAGAGGTCTGCACCACCTCATAACCGAGCTCGTTGATAACTGCATAGACGAGGCTATGGCCGGCTATTGCAAGAACATCGAGGTGACAATAAATGCCGACAATTCCATTACCGTAGAGGATGACGGAAGAGGCATTCCCGTAGATTATCACGAAAAGATGAAGAAGTCGGCGCTCGAGGTCGCACTTACCATACTGCACGCAGGCGGCAAGTTCGGTGGAAGTGGCTACAAGGTTTCGGGCGGACTGCACGGAGTAGGCGTGAGCGTAGTTAATGCGCTTGCGGAGTATTTTGTCGTGGAGGTAAGGCGTGACGGCAAGGTGTACAGACAGTCGTACAAGAGGGGAGACCCACAGACGCCCGTGGAGGTTATAGGCACCTGTCCCATTGATCAGACGGGAACAAAAGAGACATATCTTGCCGATGCCGAGATATTTGACGAGGTAGTCTATAACTACGATACGATAATGACGCGAATGCGCGAGCTCGCATTCTTGAATAAAGGCATACGCATAACCGTGACGGATAATCGCGAGGGAATGGAGAAGGCGCAGACATTCTATTATGAGGGCGGTATAAACGAGTACGTTATGCTCCTAAACAAGAACAAGAATGTACTGCATGAGCCGCCTATCTACTTTGAAACGTCTAAAAGCGACACAGACGGGTCTCATATGGCGAGCGTCGAGATAACGATGCAGTACAACGACGGCTACAACGAGAACATATTCTCATTTGCCAACAATATAGCGACGACAGAGGGCGGAAGCCATCTCGTGGGCTTCAAAAGTGCGCTGACGAGGGTAATAAACGATTATGCAAAGAAGTACGGCCTGCTTAAGGCCGGCGACCAGAACCTCTCCGGCGAGGACGTCCGCGAGGGTCTGACCGCTATCATATCGGTAAAGCTTGTCGAGCCGCAATTTGAAGGCCAGACAAAGACAAAGCTCGGAAACGCATACATACGCCCGTTGGTTGACTCGGCGGTTGGCTCTGCGCTTAGCGAATACCTCGAGGAGAATCCGCAGGTAGCGAGAGCCATAGTCGATAAGTGCATAACCGCCTCAAGGGCGAGGGATGCCGCAAGGCGCGCGAGGGAGATGACGCGCAGAAAGACGGAGCTTGACGCGACTTCATTGCCCGGAAAGCTCGCAGACTGTCAGGAAAAGGACGCATCTCTCTGTGAGATATTCATAGTCGAGGGAGACTCCGCAGGCGGCAGTGCAAAAATGGGCAGAGACAGGAAGTTCCAGGCGATACTTCCGCTCAGGGGCAAGATACTCAACGTCGAGAAGACCAGAAAGGACAAGATGCTCGCCAATAACGAGATAAAGTCGATGATAACGGCGTTCGGTGCGGGATTTGACACAGAGTTTGACGAGGCGAAGCTCCGCTATCACAAGATAATATGTATGACCGATGCCGACGTAGACGGAAGCCACATAAGGACGCTCCTGCTGACATTCTTCTACAGGCATATGCGTCCGCTCATCGAGCAGGGCTATGTGTACATAGCTCAGCCGCCGCTTTATAAGATAAGCCGCAATAAGATAGAACGCTACGCATACTCCGATGAGGAGCTCGATGCTATATTGAATGAGATAGGCAGAGAACCCAAGCCCACTATACAGAGGTATAAAGGACTTGGCGAGATGAATCCCGAACAGCTTTGGGAAACGACCATGGATCCGGAATCGAGGATAATGCTCCGGGTAACTCTCGACGATGCCATGCTCGCAGATGAGACGTTTACCATACTTATGGGAGACAAGGTCGAGCCGAGACGCGAGTTTATTGAGGCCAACTCAAAGCTCGTAACGAATCTCGACGTGTAACGGAGGAATAAATGGCAGATAACAACAGGATTGTACCGGTTAATCTGGTAGATGAGATGAGGCGTTCGTTTATCGCATACTCTATGGCGGTTATAATCGACCGTGCGCTTCCCGATGTCAGAGACGGCCTCAAGCCCGTACACAGGCGTATACTTTACGCAATGGACGAGCTGGGAATGCAGCCCGACAAGCCCTTCAGAAAGAGCGCAAGACTGGTCGGCGACGTACTCGGTAAGTACCATCCCCACGGAGATTCGGCAGTGTATAACGCAATGGTAAGGCTCGCACAACCATTCTCGACGCGTTATCCGCTCGTTGAGGGTCACGGCAACTTCGGCTCGGTAGACGGAGACGGTGCGGCGGCAATGAGGTACACAGAGGCGAGGATGTCTAAGCTTACCACGGAGCTATTGAGGGATATCGACAAGAACACAGTCGACTTCTACCCGAATTTCGATGAAACGCTCATGCAGCCCACGGTATTGCCGTCGAGGTTCCCGAATCTGCTTGTAAACGGTACGGGCGGCATCGCAGTCGGCATGGCGACAAATATTCCGCCGCACAACCTCAGGGAGGTAACGGACGCACTCTGCGCGCTTATAGATAATCCCGACTCGACAAACGAGGATCTGATGCAGATAGTGCAGGGACCGGATTTCCCGACGGGCGGCATAGTCATGGGTCTCGCAGGCGTAAGGCAGGCGTACAGGACAGGCAGAGGCAGAATAGTCGTGCGTGCAAGGGCCGAGATAGAGCAGTACAAGCCCAACCACGCGAGAATAGTCGTGACGGAGATACCGTATCAGGTCAACAAGGCAAGGCTGGTCGAGAGGATAGCCGAGCTTGTACACGAAAAAAAGCTCGAGGGCATATCAGACCTCAGAGACGAGACCGACAGAAACGGAATGCGCATTGTAATCGAGCTTAAGCGCGACGTCAATGCGAACGTAATACTCAACCAACTCTACAAGCACACCGCGATGCAGGATACGTTCGGCGTAATAATGCTTGCGCTCGTAAACGGAGAGCCAAAGGTACTCAATCTCAGAGAGATGCTGTACCATTACCTCGAATTCCAAAAGGAGGTAGTGCGCCGCAGGACACAGTACGACCTCGAGAAGGTCAAAGAGCGCATGCACCTGCTAGAGGGACTTCTTAGGGCGCTCGACCACATAGACGAGATAATAGAGCTTATAAAGAAGTCGCAGACGCCGCCTATCGCAAAGCAGGGGCTTATAGAACGCTTCGGCTTCTCCGAGAGACAGGCACAGGCGATACTCGATATGCGTCTGCAGAGACTTACGGGTCTCGAGCGCGAGAAACTCAAAGCCGAATACGACGAGCTCGTAAAGCAGTGCGAATACCTCATGTCATTGCTTGCGGATGAGAAACTGCTCATGGGAGTAATTAAGGACGAGGCGAGCGAAATTGCGCTTCGTTACGGTGACGCAAGAAGGACGGAGATAGCGCCTGCTGCAGAGGATATAGACCTTGACGACATCATTCAGGAAGAGGAGATGGTAGTTACTCTCACCCATTACGGCTACATAAAGCGCCTTGCGACGGACACCTACCGCACTCAGAGGAGGGGCGGACGTGGCGTCAACGGTCAGGCGACCAAGGAAGAGGACTTCGTCGAGCGCATATTCGTAACGAGTACGCACTCCAACATAATGTTCTTTACAAACCTCGGGCGCGCCTACAGGACAAAGTGCTACAACATACCCGAGGTGGGCAGAGTCGCAAAGGGCACGGCTATTGTAAACCTCCTGCAGCTACAAGGCGGCGAGAAGATAACGGCGGCATTCCCCGTAGACGCAGAGGCAGAGGGCGAGTATCTCGTTATGGCGACAAAGTACGGCGTCATAAAGAAGACTCAAATGAGCGACTTCGATAACATACGCAAGGGCGGAATAGTTGCTCTCGGGTTGAGAGATGGCGATGAGCTGAATTCCGTAAGTCTCTCCAAGGGCGACGAGGACATAATGGTTGCTACGAGAAAAGGCATGGGCATACGCTTCAGCGAGGAAGACGTCAGGTGCATGGGCAGGACCGCAACAGGTGTCCGTGCGATACTTCTCGACGACGACGATGAGGTCGTCGACACCCAGCTCGTTCAGAAGGGCTGCTGTGTGACGCTCGTGACGGAAAACGGCTACGGCAAGCGCACACCCGAGGAGCAGTTCCGCAGACAGAACAGGGGTGGCAAGGGCATGATAGCCATCAACATCACCGAAAAGACGGGACCGTTAGCCAGCATGAGACTGACGACGGGCGAAGAGGATATGATGCTCATAAGGGACGACGGTACGGTAATAAGAATGCCGGTTTCAAGCATAAGCATAGTCTCGCGCTACGCACAGGGCGTAAAGGTAATGCGCGTAGACGAGGGCACAAGAGTAGCATCGGTGGCGCTCGTCAGTGCAGAAGAGGGTGACAAGACACTTGTGGAGACGACTTTAGAGAATACTGAACCCGATACCGAGGCGTAATAACAGACAAATCAACGATGAGGCACGAGAAAAACAAATCGTGTCTCATTTTTTTGACAATGGCGCGATAAGATGGGCGAAATCCAGCTGTAATGAGTATCAGCGATAATGACCGCAGAGATGCTATAGGGCATAAAAAAGAGGATGGTACTCCATCCCCTTTGGTGGTGCTTGGTTTATTATGCCTCTGCCATCCAGAGTCCGTGCAGATTGCAGTATGCGTAGGTAGCGATGAGCTTCTCGCCGTCGCAGAGTGTGAAGCAGGTTTCGGGCCTGCCGTCGTGGCTGAGGTAGTTGAGCTTTACGCCCCTTGAGGTCTGTATGCATACCCAAGTTATGCTGTGCTCTGCGCTCATGGGATGGGTAACGCTGCCGACGTTGACGTGTACCTTGTTGCCGTCGACAATAACCTGGGGTACGTGCTTCTCCTGGGCGGCGTCAGTGGTGTTGGCGGTGAGCTTCTTCATGGGTCTGCCACAGCAGTGTACGGGTACACCGGCATTCTCAACATAGGTAATTATGTTGCCGCAAACTTCACAGATATAGAATTCAACATTTTTCATTTTCTTTTCCTCCATTTTTGTTTTGATTGTTTTGTTGTTACTGTATTGGTTCAAAGTCAGCCACGCCGTGCTTGCAGAGAGGACAGATGTAGTCTTCAGGAAGCTCATCACCCTCATATACAAAGCCACAGACCTTGCATACGAAGCCCTTCTTGCCCTCCGTCACAGGCTTTGGCTTGACGTTTTGCAGATAATAGTTGTAGGTCATAGTCTGTCTGTCGGACATGACCCTCGCTTCGGTCACCTCACATATGAACATTCCGTGCGTATCGAGGTCGACATAGTCCGTTACCTTAAGCGATATGAACGAGTTTATGTACTGCTTGAGGAACACGAGCCCGTTATCCGAGCGCGGATTGTCCTGACCTTGGAATTTATTCTCGGCTCTGCCGCTCCTGTAGCCGAAGTTCTCAAACAGGCTGTAGGGCGCATCTACCGAGAGGCAGTTGACGTTCATAACGCCCGTCTGCTTGATTATATGATGAGAGTAATTCATTTTATTTATAGTGACGGCAACCCTGTTGGGAGTATTCGTTACCTGAGTGACTGCATTAACTATGAGTCCGTTGTCCTTTTTGCCGTCGTTTGAGGTGACGACGTACAGACCGTAGCCTATGTTGAAGAGCGCACTCATGTTGTTCTTGTCTGCCGTCTGCGGCGAACGGGCGATATAGTCGCGGCACAACTCCTCTGCGAGCTTGGATATGGCTTCCGTGCTTTTGGAATTGAGCGCCGATGTTATTGTCACCTTTGTCTCGGCGAATGTCAGATTCTTCTGCTGGGAGAGCTGAGCACGCATGAGCTTTGCCGCAAGGGGCGCCCATGAGCCATTCTCTATCAGCGCAATCGATCTGTTCTGGAAATTCCTCTCACACAGATGGTCGATAAACTCGCGCATGTAGGGGAATATGGATGCGTTGTATGTGGTTGTGGCAAGCACTATGCGTCCGTATCTGAATGCGTTTGCGACCGCCTGCGACATATCGCACCTTGCAAGGTCCATAATGACTACCTTGGGGCATGAGAACTCGCGCAGTTTGTTTGCCAAGAGGTCGACGGCCTTCTTTGTGTTTCCGTATACCGACGTATACGCGATCAGTATTCCCTCCGATTCAACGCCGTATGACGACCACGTGTTGTAAAGCTCAATATAGTGAGAGAGATTCTCTGTAAGTATCGGGCCGTGGAGCGGGCAAATCACGCTTATGTCGAGCGTTGCGGCCTTTTTAAGCAGGTTCTGTACCTGAACGCCGTACTTGCCGACAATTCCGATAAAGTAGCGCCTCGCCTCGTCGTCCCAGGGTTCATCGATATCGAGCGCGCCGAATTTCCCGAAGCCGTCCGCTGAGAAGAGCACCTTGTCGTAGCTGTCGTATGTTACCATGACTTCGGGCCAATGCACCATAGGTGCGAATACGAATGTGAACGTGTGACGGCCTGTGCAGAGAGTGCCCATATCCTCGACCACAACGCGCCTCTGTGCGTAGTCGGTACCAAAGAAGCCCTCCATCATCTTAAATGTCTTGATGTTTGCGACGACTTTCGCATCGGGGTAAACCGAAAGAAACTCTTTGATATTGGCAGAGTGATCCGGCTCCATATGCTGAACAACGAGGTAGTCGGGCTTCCTGTCGCCAAGCGCTTCGCCCAAGTTGTCGAGCCATTCATGCGTGAAGTTGATGTCGACAGTATCAAATACGGTTACACATTCGTCGAGCACCACATAAGAATTATATGAGATGCCGTTGGGTATCCTATATTGACCCTCAAACAGGTCCGTCTTATGGTCGTTAACACCAACGTAGATTATGTCGGATGTTATACTTTTCATGTTGCACCTCAGCTTAGATTGACTTTTTTATTAATATACCCCATTATATACTTATAATCCGTTGTAACTACAACAAAAGAGGCAAATAAATGGAAATAAAAAGAAAAATTATCAGCCCGATTTTTATGGGCATAGAGGACGTTGAGATAGTGAAGATAATGACCTGCTCGAACGCGAGGATCGAGGGTTTTAAGCGCAGCGAGCTCATCATGCATGGGGAGGAGGGATTTGATAAGCTAGGCGTGGTATTGGAGGGAGCGGTCAATATGATTCGGGAGGACGAATACGGCAGCAGCTTTGTAATATTGACCCATGAGCAGGGTGAACCCTTCGGGCTTTCCATGGCGATAGATCCGGAACATACCGAGGATCTCTGTGTCTACGCGGCGACGGGCAGCACGGTACTTCTGATGGATGCATCGAGGCTTATGCACGCCTGCAGCAACAACTGTACATTCCATACCAAACTCCTGAGCAATCTCTTGAACATAGTGGTAAAGGTGAATATGGAGCTCGTTAAAAAGCAATGCCATATGTCGCAAAAAACGCTCAGGATGAAGCTTGTATCCTATCTCACGGAGCAGTGCGGCCATGCAGGGACGGAGTGCTTTTGCATAACACTTAACAGACAGCAGCTTGCCGATTACCTCGGCGTCGACAGGAGCGCATTGTCTGCGGAGCTGTCGAAGATGAAGCGCGACGGACTTATCGACTACAGCGGCAGGGAGTTTAAGCTCAATGCCGAGCCGATAAGGCAGTTGTATGAGAAATAAGGGGGAATCAATTGATAGGCGAGTGGTTCATAGTAGCTTAAGCGCAGAGGAGGACAGAAAAGCTTTCTTTGTTTCAGAATAAACTGTGGTTCGATAGATGCACGAAGAAAAACAAACATAGGACATCCGAATGGGATTGAATGATATCAACGGTTTATCACACATAAAATGGATTGTGCAGCCATCTCGTATTTGATCCGATGTATCGATGGCAGGTGCTTTTATATAAAAGTAAAGGCGAATGGAGAGTAAAGGCAAATGGAGTTTTCACCTCCTCTACTGCTCAAACAATGAGGTTTCCTGTCGCAAAACGAGGTTCTATCTGAAAGTCTCGATTGACCAATACTTGAAGATATGATATAATATCAAAAACAAATGATAATATGTCAAACAGAACGATAGAAGTAGCAATAAACATAACAACAGAACTTGAGCAATAAACGATAAAAGATTCACTGACTTTTTTCCATATACCCAGTTGTTGAACGAATACCGCAACAAGATTCTCATGAAATGAGGGGAAACACCGATGGACGATTTACTATTCTTTGCGCATGTTGCAAAAGATGACAGAAAGCAGACGGTAGAAGACCATTTAATCGGTACAGCTAAGCGAAGCGAGGCGTTTGCCGCCGATTTTGAAGCTGCGGCATTCGGCAGACTGGTGGGCCGGGCACATGACATTGGAAAAGCCTCCGAACCTTTTCAGAAGCGGCTTGCTGGTGGGCCAAAGGTTGATCACGCGACTGCCGGAGCCATTGAATGTGCTAAAATCGATGCTTTTATGGCCGCTTGCTGCGTAGCGAGTCATCATGGCGGGCTAACGGATTTCGGAAACATAGTCACCGATCAGCCCGGTGATTCCACATTTATAGGGCGTCTGAAACGTGGAATTTTAGGCGGAATTCCGCCGTATACTTGGAGCGGCAATTTGCCTAAGGTTCCACTTGAGCCTGACTTCCAAAACAATGACTTCACACTGTCATTCTGGATACGTATGCTCTATTCCTGTCTGGTAGATGCGGATTTCCTGGACACCGAGGAGTTTATGTCCGGCGGTGCTGTTCGGCGTGACGGCTATGATACCCTGCCGGTCCTTTTGGAAAGACTGCAAGCGTATATCTCGCCCTGGTTTCCGCCGAAGAATGAGTTGAACAGAAGCCGCTGTGACATTCTGAATACCTGCCTGAAAGCAGGACATGCGCCCAGAGGCATATATACGCTAACAGTTCCCACTGGGGGAGGAAAAACCGTGGCTTCTCTGGCATTTGCTCTGAAACATGCGGTGGAAAACGGCATGAAACGAGCCATATATGTAGTTCCCTACACTTCCATAATCGAACAAAACGCCGACGTATTCAAGAAAATTCTGGGGGAATGTAACGTGATTGAACATCATTCCGGTGCGAGTTTTGACTCCGATGAGGAGACTAACGGGCCAAAAAGCCTACGGCAACTGGCTACGGAGAACTGGGACGCTCCGGTTATCGTTACAACTGCAGTACAATTTTTTGAATCTCTCTATTCCAATAAATCTTCCAAATGCAGAAAGCTTCATAATATCGCAAATAGCGTGATAATTTTTGACGAGGCGCAGATGCTCCCTACGGCTCACTTGCTGCCCTGCGTGGGAGCAATTGCCAATCTTGTGACGCATTTCAACGTAACTGCCGTGTTGTGTACCGCCACCCAGCCGGTACTGAACGATTTGATTCGCTCTTTCTGCCCTAAGATAGAAGTAAAGGAGATTTGTCCCGATACTGTAGGACTCTATGACCGCTTCCGCCGTGTGACATTCCGCAACGGCGGCAACATGACTAATGCAGAACTTGCCATGGAACTGGGACAACAGAATCAAACGCTCTGCATCGTCAATACACGCAAAGCCGCTCAGCAGATTTATCAGCTTCTGCCATCGGAGGGCAGCTTCCATCTGTCAACCCTCATGTATCCTGCCCACCGACAGGCAGTACTGAAAACCGTTAGGGAACGTTTGAAGCAAGGTGCTCCGTGTCGGGTGGTGTCCACCTCTTTGATTGAGGCTGGGGTGGACGTAGATTTTCCTACCGTGTATCGAGAGCTGTCAGGGTTGGATTCCATTTTACAGGCCGCCGGACGCTGTAACAGGGAGGGAAAGAGAAACGCTGCGGAGAGTATTGTGACTTACTTTGAGGGGGAAACTCCGACACCCCTGCTGTTCCGCATCGGAATCGGCGCAACAAGAGAGGCACTGACCGGCGGTAGGGATCCGGGAGATCCCGAGAGCATTCGTCGCTACTTTACCGCCTATCGCTCTCTGATGGGCAGCAATTTAGACAAGTCTCGAATAGTTGAACACCTACGCAACGGCATTATCGGATGCAGACTGCCATTTGAAACGGTGGCGAGTGATTTCAGCTTCATAGATCAGGAAACCGGAACGGTGTACATTCCGATGGGTGAAGGAGCGGAACTCTGCAAGACTCTGCTGGCAGGAGAAGGAACAAAGGCGATATACCGCAAAGCCGGCAGGTACAGCGTCAGCGTCTATGACCGGCACTATCAAGCACTTCTGGATGCAGGGGATATTCAGCCCATAGATGAGGAAAGCGCAGTACTTGTAAACCCTGCACTCTATGACAAGAATAGGGGTTTATCGCTACGGGCAGATGTTGGCAGAGCAGAATTTATCTGAACAGTTTAGTGTACTTATAACTCTTATAGAAAACACAGAGCTCATAAGGGGATAGTGTCCCCTTTACACACAATATATTTGATTTAATGATCGAAAGGAGGAATGCTAATGTCTGTTTCAATTGAGGTATGGGGCGATTATGCCTGTTTCTCCAGGCCGGAAATGAAAGTTGAGAGGGTAAGTTACGATGTGATCACACCCTCCGCTGCCAGAGGTCTGGTGGAAGCCATATACTGGCATCCGGGTATGAAATGGATCATTGACCGGATTCATGTCTGCGCACCCATACGCTTCACCAACATTCGGCGCAACGAGGTCAAGGACGTCATCGGTGCCAGGGGTGTAAGAACCGTCATGAAGAGGGGGCGGGGAGAACTGTATCTTGCAACACCGAAGAGTATCGTGCAGCGAAGCTCTATGGTACTGCGGGATGTGCGGTATGTGATCGATGCCCACTTTGAAATGACACAGAGGGCCACGTCTGGGGATAATCCCGGAAAGTTTCAGGATATTATGAAACGCCGCCTGGAAAAGGGACAGTTCTATCATCAACCATGCTTTGGCGTCCGTGAATTCCCTGCCCATTTCAAAGCCTGTACGGAAGTTCCGCCATGTCCGGAGGAGCTTCGGGGCGAGAGGGATTTAGGATGGATGCTACTGGATATGGACTACTCCAATCCCGAGAACATCGAACCTCGGTTTTTCCGAGCAGTGCTGCATGACGGCATACTGGAGTTTCCCAACTCCAGTGAGAGTTCGGAGGTGGTAAAGTGATTTTACAAGCGCTTACCCAACTGTATGAGGATCTGGTCGCCCGGGGCGAAATTGCCAGGCCGGGCTGGAACGAGGTCAAAATCAGTTACGCTCTGTGCCTCGACGAACATGGCGGTCTTATTCAGGTCATTCCTCAACTTGTGGAGGAGCAGATCGGGAACAGGACTGTACTGCGCCCCCGAAAAATGGAGCTTCCGGCGGTAGTGACGAAAGCTTCAGCAGTACGGTCCAACTTTCTGTGGGAAAATTCCAGCTATCTTCTGGGAGTCGATGACAAAGGAAAGCCGGAGCGGAGCATGGAATGCTTCCGTGCCTGCGTCAAACTGCACCATACGTTGTTGGATGAAGTGGAATCCCCGGCGGCAAAAGCAGTGCTTACCTATTTTGACACCTGGCAGCCGGAGCAGGCTCAGAGCCACCCGGCATTGGCAGACTGCTGGGATGAGTTGATGAAGGGTGCGAATCTGGTTTTCCGAGTGGACGGCGAGTTTGTCCAGGAAGATCCGCTGATTCGGGCGGCATGGGACCGACACTATTCGCGCAGCGAAGGAGAGAAAACTCAGTGCCTGGTAACGGGCAAGCAGGATGTGCCGGAGCCGGTTCACCCATTCATCAAGGGCGTGGTCGGTGCTCAGACCAGCGGCGCGGCAATCATATCCTTCAATGAGCCCGCCTTTTGCTCATACGGCAAGGAGCAGAGCTTGAACGCCCCGGTGGGGAAATACGCCGCCTTTGCCTATACCGCCGCACTGAACCACTTGCTGGCTGACAGGGACAATGTTCAGCGCATCGGAGAGACCACAGTGGTCTGTTGGGCGGAGGGAGCGGAGCCGGCTTACCGGAAATACACGTTCGCCGCGATTTTCGGCGGACCGCTGCCGGAGCAGATCTCCACGGATACATTGCGCTCCACAGTGAAATATCTGGCAGAGGGCAGACCCTGCGAGGAACTGAGGCTGGATCCAAACCGACGCTTCTATATTCTGGGTCTGTCGCCCAATGCTGCAAGACTGTCCGTTCGGTTTTTCTATTGCAGTACCTTTGGGGATGTGATGAAAAACGTTAACGACCACCACGACCGTATGGAAGTTGTCGGCAGTAAACACGAGTGGATTTCCCTCTGGGCCATGCTGCGGGAGACAGTAAATCTGAATACAACCGATAAGGCTCCAAGCCCGGCCATGGCAGGTGCCACCGCCAGAGCCATTTTCTCCGGAACAGCTTATCCAGCCTCCCTGCTGGAAGCGGTGATGCTGCGAATCCGTGCCGAGCGAGATATTACTCCGGGGCGGGCAGCAATTTTGAAAGCCTACTACTTGAAAAATCCAAACCTACAATGTCCAAAGGAGGTTTTAACCGTGAGTCTGAATGAAAACAGCACCAATGTCCCCTATACGCTGGGCCGCCTGTTCTCCGTCTACGAAGCCGTGCAGGAGTGGGCCAACCCCGGCATCAATGCCACCATTAAGGATAAATATTTCAATTCCGCTGCCGCTACCCCTGCCGTCATATTCCCGATTCTCGACAATCTGTGCCAGAAGCATCTGCGCAAGCTGGAAGTCGGAAAGCGCATCTACTGCGAGCGCCAGATAGGTGATTTGAAAAATCGATTGGGCGAAAGCAATCCGATGCGGCTTACACTGCCGGAGCAGGGATCATTTAACCTGGGTTACTATCATCAGAAACAATTACGCTACACTAAAAAGGAGGAACAGTAATATGGAAGCTATTAAAAATCGTTATGAATTTGTGATTCTCTTTGATGTGGAGAACGGCAATCCCAATGGAGACCCCGACGCCGGCAATATGCCCCGGATCGATCCGGAAACCGGTTATGGCCTGGTGACAGATGTATGCCTGAAGCGAAAAATCCGCAATTATGTGGAAACGGTCAGGGAGGGTGAGCCGGGCTACCGCATTTACGTCAAGGACGGCGTACCGCTGAACCGTAGCGACGCGGAGGCCTGCGCCTATGTCGATGTCAATCCAGACAAGCTGAAGGAAGCCAAGAAGAAGGACGAAAAGCTCGACGAAAAGCTTCGGAATTTCATGTGTTCCAATTTCTTCGACATTCGCACATTTGGAGCTGTGATGACCACATTCGTCAAGGGCGCTTTAAACTGCGGCCAGGTGCGTGGTCCGGTACAGTTGAGCTTTGCCAGAAGCGTTGACCCAATTATGCCCCAGGAGGTGACAATCACTCGCGTGGCTATCACCACTGAAGCCGATGCGGAGAAGAAAGATACCGAAATGGGCAGAAAGTACATCATCCCATACGGTTTGTACAGGGTCGAAGGCTATATTTCCGCCAATCTGGCAAGAAAAACCACCGGCTTCTCCGAGGCAGATCTGGAGTTGCTGTGGCAGGCGATTCTCAATATGTTTGAGCTTGATCATTCTGCCGCCCGTGGTAACATGTCCGTCCGGGAGTTGATCATATTCAAGCACGATTCGGAGCTGGGAAATGCTCCGGCCTATAAGCTGTTCGACTTGGTCAAGGCCACTCGTAAGGATGGTGTGACTGCCCCCAGAGGCTATTCGGACTACATCATTTCTGTGGATGAATCCAATCTTCCCGATGGAGTAACATGTATCCGAATGGGATGAGCTATTCGGAAGAGGAATTCCTCCAACTATCCGGGTTGCAACACTTTAGATTTTGCCGACGGCAATGGGCGCTGATCCATATTGAGCAACAGTGGGCAGAGAATGACCGCACGGTAGATGGTGCGTTGATTCACCATAACGCGCACGATTCCGACTTTCGTGAGAGCCGTGGAGATTGTGTTATTACAAGGGGTGTCAGCGTCTTTTCCCCTACACTGGGAGTATCCGGCCAATGCGATGTGCTGGAGTACCACCGAGGGAACACCGGCATCCCCATCCAGCACAAAGAGGGGCTGTGGCGGCCCTATCCTGTGGAATATAAACGTGGTAGTCCGCGAGACGACACAGGAGACACCCTACAGCTCTGCGGTCAGGCCATGTGTTTGGAGGAAATGCTGTGCTGTGACATTCCGGAGGGAGCCCTCTATTATGGGGAGATCCGCCGAAGGGTTGTGGTGCCGTTAACCGGGGAACTGCGTGACCAGGTTCGAGAGATGCTTGGACAGATGCACGATTTGTTTCGCCGTGCCCACACTCCAAAAGTGAAACCATCCGCATCGTGTAATGCCTGCTCTCTAAAAGAGATATGCCTGCCAAAGCTGATGAGAACCCGATCTGTTGCAGCTTATCTGAGAGACTCCATGGGGGGAACGCCGTGAAAAAGCTCCTGAACACGCTGTTTGTGACATCGGAGGATATCTACCTGTCCTTGGACGGTGAGAACGTAGTCGCCAACCGGGACAAGCAAGTGATTGCCAGGTATCCGCTTCATACACTGCAAAACATAGTCAGCTTTTCCTATCCCGGGGCCTCCCCTGCATTGATGGGCGTCTGTGCTGAAAAAGGAATTGGTATGGCATTCTGCACCCCAAAGGGCCGCTTTTTGGCTCGGGTCTGCGGAGAGAATACCGGAAATGTTCTTCTGCGTCGGGAACAGTACAGAATAGCAGACGATCGGAGGAAGAGCTGCCTAATTGCCCGGAATATGGTCTTTGGCAAACTCTTCAATTCCCGCTGGAGCGTGGAGCGAACTGTTCGGGACCATGGAATGCGGGTGGAGAGGGAAGCACTATCACATGCCAGTCAGGGGTTGCAGGGCCTTCTGCGGCAAGTGATGGACACAGAGGAGCCGGAAACCCTGCGCGGGCTGGAGGGCGTCGGTGCAGTGACCTATTTCAACGTGTTTGATGAGATGATTTTGAACAGAAAAGCGGATTTCTTCTTTAGTGGTCGCAACCGCCGTCCGCCTCTGGATCGAGTCAATGCCATGCTGTCTTTTGCCTACAGTCTGCTGACTCATGATTGCGCCTCTGCGTTGGAAAGCGTCGGATTGGATGCCTATGTGGGATTCCTGCACACAGATCGGCCCGGCAGAGCCTCACTATCCCTTGATCTGATGGAAGAACTGCGGCCATGTATGGCAGACCGCTTTGTTCTGACGCTGATCAACAACCGAATGATCAATCCTGAAGATTTCCAAAACCAGGACAGCGGCGCGGTATTGCTGACAGACAGTGGACGACGAACATTTCTTAAGGCTTGGCAGGAGAAAAAACGAGAAACCCTAACTCATCCGTTTCTGAAGGAAAAACTTACTTGGGGCATGATTCCATACGTTCAAGCCTTATTGCTTGCCCGATATATCAGGGGTGATTTGGACGCCTATCCGCCGTTTTTATGGAAGTGAGACTATGTTGGTACTGATAACTTACGATGTTAATACAGAAAACGCCGACGGGCGAAAGCGGCTGAGGAAAATTGCGAAGCAATGCATCAACTACGGTCAAAGGGTGCAAAATTCCGTATTTGAGTGTCTTTTGGATGCTGCACAGTGCCGCAAGTTATTGGCTGAGCTCTGTTCCATCATTGATGCTGAAAAGGATAGCTTGCGTGTTTATTACCTTGGAAATAAATACGAAAAGAGAATCGAACACTTTGGCTGCAAGAATACTTATATGCCAGAGGATACCATTATTCTTTGACTGCGAAGTACAAGCCTCCATGTTTTCCTGGGCAGGTTCGCACCGGCTTTGCAAGACAAATACAGTGAAAAATGGGGGGATTATTTGTTAAAACCAGGCAAAGTCCCCCGTTAAGCTCTCGAAATATGGTTATTTTGTCCAAAAATGCGTAAAACTTATGCATTTTTGCCGTCGCTCCCCACGCGGGAGCGTGGATTGAAATGGTGAAGCCAACACAACGTGGAGAGACGAGGTTTGTCGCTCCCCACGCGGGAGCGTGGATTGAAATTTCTTTCGCAAAGTAGTACATATAGGTTTGAAGCGTCGCTCCCCACGCGGGAGCGTGGATTGAAATAATCTCGTTGCTCATTATGTATTCTCCTTTCAAGTCGCTCCCCACGCGGGAGCGTGGATTGAAATATTGCTTGCTTCGGTCAAGCCCTCAATCGGCAACGTCGCTCCCCACGCGGGAGCGTGGATTGAAATTATTCTGTATTAGGTGACGAGGATAGAAGCGTTGGTCGCTCCCCACGCGGGAGCGTGG
>JAEDCW010000006.1 GCA_016293975.1 Clostridia bacterium | reverse complement strand
TTATCATACCGTTTATGGGCAAGGTAGAGATACAGGGTGAGTGCTATATGCGCACGAGCGTGTTAAAGCACCTGAATGAATTGGGTGGCGAGCTGCTAAAAAACGAGCGCAATGCTGCCGCAGGAGCTCTAAGAAACCTCGATCCCAAGGTAACGGCAAGGAGAAAACTGTCGTGCTTCTGCTATAACATAGGCTACATAGATGGGGCGGATATCCGTTCCATGACAGAAATGATTGAGTTTCTTCGCGAGAATGGCTTGCCTGTGAGCGACTACAGAGTAAAATGCAACTCTGTGGACGAGATAATGGAGGCCATCTACGAGGTCGATAAGAACAGAAAGGACCTCGATTTTCTGATAGACGGAATGGTAGTCAAAATAGACGATTTTGCCACCAGGGAAGTTTTGGGATCTACCGAGAAGTTCCCACGGTGGGCAATAGCTTATAAATTTCAAGCGGAAGAGGTAACGACTATAGTTCGCAATGTCACATGGGAAGTCGGAAGAACAGGAAAACTGACCCCATTGGCTCACCTCGAACCGGTTGAATTGGCGGGAGCAACTATATCTAGAGCGACATTGAATAACTTTGATGACATACAGCGCAAAAAAGTGCGAATTGGTTCAAGGGTATTCATAAGAAGAAGCAATGAAGTTATTCCGGAGATACTTTATGCGATTGAGGAAGAAAGCGGCGATACCATCGAGATACTAAAGCCTGCCACATGTCCGAGTTGCGGAGCTCATGTCGAGCAAAGGGGCGCACATGTGTACTGCACAAATACGCTGACATGCTCACCGCAGATTGTGGGCAGACTTACGCATTTTGCCTCGCGCGACGCTATTGATATCGAAGGTTTCTCAGAGAAAACGGCAGAGCAGCTCGTAGATAAGTTTGGCATCACTACAATACCTCAACTCTATGAGCTAGAGTATGAACAAGTGTCGTCGCTCGATAAGTTCAAGGAGAAAAAGACGGCAAAGTTCTTGGCTGCCATTGAAAAGAGCAAGGACTGCAAGCTTTCGGCATTCCTGTTTGCAATAGGTATTCCGAATGTGGGCATAAAGACATCAAGAGTACTTGCAAAGCGCTTTCATACGCTCGAGAATGTGCGCAACGCCAAGTATGATGAGCTTAGGGAAATTAACGATGTAGGCGATATCGTTGCGCAGAGCATAGTCGACTTCTTTGCGGATAAAGAAATTGCTGAGGCAATCGACAGCCTGCTAAAATATGGCGTAAAACCCGAGCCAGAGCAAAGCACTACGCTGGAGAGTGTTATAAGCGGCAAGACGATTGTCGTCACAGGCTCTATGCAACGTATGGACAGAAAGCAGATAGAGGCTTTGATCGAAGAGCTTGGAGGAAAAGCCGTAGGAAGCGTAAGCAAAAAAACGGACTTGGTCGTTGCGGGCGAAGGCGCGGGAAGCAAGCTCAGCAAGGCCATAGAATTGGGAATACAGGTAATAGACGAAGAAGAATTCTTTAGGATGGTTGGAGATAGATGAGAGCAGGCAAACTGGATAACGATGTTTTAAACAAGCTTGTTTTGGACAAGCTCAAGCGTACGAGAGAGGAAGTAGTGTGCTCACCAAAAGTCGGCGTTGACTGTGCGGCAATTAATTTTGGAGGTGCGATTGCCGTGTTTTCGACAGACCCGATAACATCGGCTACGGCGAATCTCGGGGGGCTGACTGTACACGTCAGTTGTAACGATGCCGCGGCGGCAGGTGCGGAGCCTATAGGCTTGCTTATTACTATACTTGCTCCCACTTCTGCAACCGAGGAAGATATCGGTACTCTTGCAGACGAGCTTGCAAAAGCGGCCGAGGAAGCAAATGTAGATATTATCGGGGGACACACAGAGGTAACAAATGCCGTTACGAGGCTTGTGACTTCGGCAACGGTAATTGCAAGGTCGATAAACGATAAGCCGATATTACCGTCGGGTATGAAACCCGGAAACAGCATCGTTTTGACAAAGAGTGCAGGTATCGAAGGCGCATCGATAATTGCTCACGATTTAACCGACAGAGTACAGTCACTTTCCAAAGCGGAGATTGAGACGGCGAAAAGCTTCAGCGAACTCGTCAGCGTTGTAAAAGAAGGAGTTTATGCTGCAAAACACGGTGCGACTGCGATGCATGATGTTACCGAAGGCGGTGTGCTTGGGGCGATTTGGGAAATGGCAAGTGCATCTGATTGCGGAGTGCAGGTGAGTGTCTCTTTGATTCCGATTCATCCCGTTACGTCTAAGATATGCGATATTGTAGGTGTGAATCCGATGCGACTCATTTCGAGCGGATGTATGCTGATTGCTTGCGATAACGGTGAGGAGTTATGCAAGGGATTGGAAAGAATCGGAGTAGATGCGACGGTTATCGGTCATGCTACCGCCGATAAGAGAATAATGTGCGACGGAAATGAGATTGAACCGCCGCAGGCAGACGAGCTATACAGGCTTTTTGACTAAAAAAGGTAGATGTTTGCAAATCTTCCTTATAGTGATATAATACTACGGTAAATTTAGACGGAGGATACCTATGATTTCAAGCATGACAGGGTTCGGCAGAGCAATCGCCGAGCGTGAGGGAAGAAAGGTTACCATTGAGATCAAAAGTGTCAACCATAGATTCTTGGACTTGTCTTTCCGAATGCCCAAGGTTGTCGCTGTTGCTGAAGATGCGATGAGAGAATGCATAAGCAAGAGGCTTTCAAGAGGGCATGTTGACATATACGTCAGCTATTTAAATACGCGCAATGACACAAGGGCATTGAGCGTAGATGACTCGTTGCTCAATGCTTACATAGAAGCCGCAAACAAACTGTCAGAGACGTACGGAATCACAAACGACATCAGCGCTTCATCGGCGTTGAGACTTCCCGACGTAACTACGATAACTGAGGCAGAAGAGAACAGAGATGAAATAATATCTCTTGCGGTAGAGGCTTTGGATGCGGCGTTGACTCAGCTAATCGATACGCGAAAAAAAGAGGGCGCAAGACTTGAATCGGCATTCTCCGGATGCATCGATCAGATTGAAGAAATCGCATCGCGTATTGCAGAAAGAGAGCCGCTTGTTGTAAGTGAGTACTCAAACAGGCTTTCTGAGCGTATTAACGGATTGCTTGGCGATTGCAGCGTTGCTGTCGACGAGAGCAGACTTGCAATGGAAGTTGCGATATTTGCCGACAGGGCAAGCATAAACGAAGAATTAGTGAGAACTGCCAGTCATATAGAGAAACTCAGGAATATGTTGCTGCTTGAGAAGCCTATAGGGAGAGAATTCGATTTCTACATTCAGGAGCTCAACAGAGAGTTCAATACAATGGGTTCCAAGGCTAATGACGCTCAGATTACTGGCCATGTTGTATCAGGCAAGGCTGTAATAGAGAAGATGAGAGAGCAGATACAGAACATAGAGTGATGGGGGTACGAATGAACACAACGAGACAGGGACTGCTTATCGTTATATCAGGTCCTTCAGGGGTAGGCAAGGGAACAGTTACAAAAGAGTTCTTGAGCCGCAATACGAATGCCGAGCTATCGGTATCGGCGACAACAAGGGCACGGCGTCCTCAGGAAATAGAAGGCGTTAATTATTTCTTCAAGACTCAGGAGGAGTTTAAGAGAATGATTGACAACGACGAGTTTCTTGAGTATATGCAGGTGTTTGGCATGAACTTCTACGGTACACCGAGGGCGTTTGTAGAGGAAAAGCTTGCACAGGGACGCGACATCGTACTTGAAATCGATGTAAACGGCGCCATGAAGGTTAAAAAAGCATATCCCGAAGCGGTAACTATATTTATTGCCCCACCTACAATGAGTGACATTAAGTCACGACTCTATGGGCGTGGAACTGAGAATGAAAGCGCTATCGATAGAAGATATCGTGAAGCATTTGAGGAAATGCAGTATATTCGGAAGTATGATTATGTCGTTGTTAATGATATAATTGATAGAGCGGTCAAAGCGGTATGTAGTATCGCAGAAGCCGAGAAAAGCAAGGTATCCCGCAATAATGATTTGATTCAATACTATGATGAGGAGTTAAAGAGCAATGATTAATCAACCGCCAATAGACAAACTGGTTAATGAAGTCGGCTGTCGTTATTCGCTTGTTACTGTTGTGGCAAAGCGTGCAAGACAGCTTTTGGAAGCCCAGGCACTGCAGGGAAATGAAAAATCAGTAACCAAGGCAGTCAACGAACTTTACAGCCATAAATTACACATCGCGAATAATACGAGTGAGAATAGTGGCTCAATCTGAGTTTTACAGCGTAAGGCATGAACCTTGCGCTTTTTAGATGTACGCGAGCGTTATTGTTGACATAGAGAACGCAAATGTAGACAGAACATTTTGCTATAAAATACCCGACGGAATGAGCATAGAACCAGGACATCGCGTGCTCGTTCCTTTTGGTACGACGAACAGAAAAACCGAGGGTTTTGTAGTATCGGTTTCGGATGAGTGCCCTGATTCCTTGACTCAAGTTAAGACGATAATCAAGGCGCTTGAGCCGTATACGGTGATGCTTGAAGACCAACTAAAGCTTGCGGAGTGGATAACCGGCGTTTATAGGTGTCTCTATGTCGATGCATTAAGGTTGATGATACCTGCACAGCTTAGAGGCGGTCGCGTCAAAGAAAAAGTCATTCGTCAAATCTCCATTTCACCCGGATTGGAAATAAGCAAGGCAGAAGAGTTGCTCAAAAAGAAGGACGGGACATACAGATCTAAGACGCAGGGGCAAATTTTTGAGCTGTTGATTCGCCACGGAAAATCGATGTCCATACAGGAGCTTTCCGCTTGTGTGACCGGCGCGGCACCTGCAGTTAAAGCGCTTATTGACAAAGGCATACTGGTCGAAGAGGGGCGAGAGAAATTCAGATCGCCTTTTGATGAGGGAATTCGGGAATCCAAACAGCCCGAGCTCACCGAGCAACAGGTGAATGCGTATGAGAAGATTTGCGATGGCATAGACAATAGGTCGGGCATGTTCCTTCTCCATGGGGTTACCGGAAGTGGTAAGACAGAAGTCTATATGCGCTCTATAGCGTACGCAATTGAGCAGGATGGAACGGCAATCATGCTAGTCCCGGAGATTTCGCTCACTCCGCAGACGGTCAATAGATTTAGAAGCAGGTTCGGAGATAGAATTGCGGTACTTCACAGTAGGTTAAGTCCTGGAGAGCGTTTTGACGAATGGCGCAGGATAAGATTGGGCATGGTCAAGGTAGTTATAGGGGCAAGGAGCGCAGTTTTTGCACCATTGTCAAATATCAGACTAATAGTTATAGACGAGGAGCACGAGCCTTCATATCAATCAGAGAGTTTACCGAGGTATAACGCAATAGATATAGCGATTAGGCGATGCAAGCTTTCGGGTGCAGCCTTAGTACTTGGAAGCGCGACGCCGTCACTAACGGATTACCTCAAGGCAAGACGAAATATTTATTGTCTAATTGAGATGAACGACCGCATAAGCAATATACCCATGCCATTGGTAGAAGTAGTCGATATGAGGGAGGAATTCATGGCGGGCAATACCGGCGTATTCTCACACGCTTTAAAACAATCCCTTACTGAGTGTATCGACAGAGACGAGCAGGCGATTCTCTTTATAAACAGGAGAGGATACTCTACATTTGTGTCTTGCAGAGCCTGCGGATATGTGTTTGAATGCGATAGTTGCGACGTATCGATGACTTATCACAGCGTCGGTGATGTCCTGAAGTGCCATTATTGCGGAAGTACAAAAAAACTGCCGACAAAGTGCCCTCAATGCGGAGCACCATACATAAAGTATTTCGGCATAGGCACACAGCAAGTGGAGGAGCAACTAAAAGAATTGATTCCCGATTGTAGGATTCTGAGAATGGATATGGATACGACATCCACAAAGGGGTCTCATGCGAAGATACTGAGGCAATTCGAGGAAAAGCAGGCGCAGGTGCTTGTTGGGACGCAGATGATTGCAAAGGGATTGGATATACCTAATGTGACGCTTGTTGGCGTTGTAGCTGCGGACTCGATGTTGCACATACCCGATTTTAGGAGCTCTGAGAGAACTTTCCAGCTGCTAACTCAGGTGGCAGGACGTGCGGGAAGAAAAGAAAAGCAAGGCAAGGTAATCGTACAGACATTTACACCCGAAAACGAGGTCATACGGTTTGCATCAATGCATGACTTTAAGGGCTTCTATGAGTATGAGATTGCGCAGAGAAGAAGGTCACTGTTTCCTCCTTACTCTCTGTTTGTGCGCGTATTGTTTATGGGCGACTCCGAGGGTGAGTTATTCATTGAGTCTGAGAGGTATGCAAAAGGCATAACGGAAGCTATAAATGGAACCCTCGATCGACAGAACGCGAATAAAGGAGAGTTGCTGATGGTAGATGCGGCACCTGCGCCGGTCAAGCGTAAACATAATCTGTACAGGTATCAGGTGTTGCTGAGATTTGCGCGCACAAAAAATCTCCCTACGATTATCAAGGCGATATACGCATATCACAAAGATAATAGGGGAGAGTTTGCAATGATGCCGGAGATTAACCCCAACGATATGTTTTAAGAAATAGTCGGGTCTCCTGTGATGAGCCAATAGGCTACATAGACGACCGCCACAAGCGCAATCAAGAGCAAGGCGTATAGACCTATTCTTTTTAGTGGGACATCTATCTTCTTTTTAGTCACATACACATTCCTATTGCCAAAGCGTACAGATGTTTCGGAGAATCGTGAAGGGCGTGCAATTTTGGGCGCGGGCGGTGTTGCTGCGACGGGTGGCACATATTTTGATATGCGCGGAATTGAGGAAACGCTGCGTGCCGAATCTACATCTGCACTTATAGAGCTGAATCTATTGAGATCGGCTGTTGCAGAAGTAGTTCGTTCGGGCGATATCTCGGTAATCGACGGAAAGCGTCCTAACCTTGCTGTCTGCATAGTACGCCTGGCAATCTGCTTCTTAGATGCATACCTTGAAAATCGTGGGGCATCCTCGATTAACTTTACTGCTGCAAGACCGCTTCTTTTAAATCTGTGCATTCTTGCGCCGCGATCGCGCACGACAACTCCGAACCTGGCTACAGGTCCGCTGTTAGATATCCTGTGCTTTCTTTTACCAACAAATTTAACGTCGGTTTGCTTTGCGTTAAGTCTCATATCATAATGGTATTATGGGTTTGTAGTGGGGTTTGTGGTTGGTCCTATGGCAGGTTTCGGCGTTGGTTTGGGTATATCATCGGCACTCTCAACGAAGTTCAGCGAGCCTCTGCCGAGGTCGAATCTATACTGTGGGGTGCATGAACCTAGCAGATAAATGTTTTCTCGCAATTCAAAAATGAATACGCCGACACCTTGGTCGCCACCTGATGCATTTATTGTTACAACGCCATCGACCTTGAGTTTACCTATTTCCGCACCGTGATAGATTCCGGCATTGGATACGGAAAGAGTCGCTCCATCATTCATATAAAGCACCTCTTCGGTATACAGTACGCTATACGATGAGCCGGATGCGGAGAGTCTTGCACCCACATCGATTGTTAAATCGGTCTTTTCTGCACAAATAGCATGAAGTGCGTTTTCACTTATCGCTTCAACGATGGACTTTTCGCCCAGAATTATTGAGTGGCCTACTATGCTGTAGCCGTTAGACGATATTATTTTTATATCGCTTTGAGGTAAGACAGTAACGCTACCTGCTGCTCTGATGCCGTTTGCAACGGTGTTTATGGAAAGCTTTTCACCGTATACGCTAATATCTCCAAGACCACCAATACAGTCGTGGCCGGAGATGAGATTGATGTCGATTAGCGAGATCGAGCATCCGTCGTCAAGTCTTACGAGACACTCCGCATCGCTTGTGATTGTGTGTCCGTTCCCGATGATTACGAGAGAATTCCTATCACCTTGCGAAATAGTAAGCATCTCATCTCCAAGGTTGATATTTGCACCGAGTTCACATTCTGCCTCTTCACCGCTCTCAAAGAAACGGAGAAGCTCATCTGCCGACATTATTAAGCCTGAGCCTATATTCTGCAATTCATCGAGATCATTCGGTTTTCCCGGTGAACATGCGGTAAGCATTAAGCTTACTATTAGTATTAAAATACACGCTATATTAAAACGCTTCATCTTTAGCTCCTATTACTGATTTCACCAATTATATCATAATCGACTAAACTATGCATCTACATAATATAATCAGACTGTACCCATATTACGCACATGATATGCCAAAAAAAACAAAAAAGGCCACCGTTCCCGGCAGCCTTCACAAATACGTCGATTATCTGATTGACGCTGCGCCCCTGTTGAGAGCCTCTCTGTTCAAGGGAATGAGGTGAGCTTTTCTTTCGCCCAATGTTTCAAGTAGTGCATCGAGAACGGATTCAAAGCCTACGCACTTAGTCTTCTCAATATACGCACCGAGCATAACCATGTTGGCTACCTTGGGATTGCCGAGCTCGTCAGCTATTTCGTTGCAGGGTACATAGTAAACATCGATGTCTGTTCTCGTGGCCTTCTTAGCAATAATTGAGCTGTTGATAAACAGCTTGCCGCCGGGAAGTACAGCATCCTCGAACTTGTCGAGTGACGGCTCATTCATTGCAACTACAGCCGAAGCGCTTGTGACGATGGGGGAGGCTACGGGCTGGTCGGATACTACAACAGAACAGTTGGCAGTACCGCCACGCATTTCAGGACCGTAGGAGGGAAGCCAAGTGACCTCACGACCTTCAAACATACCTGCTTCAGCAAGAAGCTTACCAATCAGGAGAACACCCTGACCGCCGAAACCTGCAAAAATATTCTGCTCTAACATGGTAGTCAAACCTCCTTCTTAACGCCGAGAGGATAATAGGGGATCATGTTCTGCTCAAGCCACTCCATGGACTCAACAGCACTCATACCCCAGTTTGTGGGACAGTTGGAAAGCACTTCGATCAGTGAGAAGCCTTTGCGTTCAATCTGAGTTTCAAATGCCTTCTTTATGGCTTTCTTTGCCTTTATGATGTTTGCTGTGTTATTGACGGCAACTCTTTCGATATAGGCAGAGCCTTCAATTGTCGCAAGCATTTCCGCAATACGAATCGGGCTGCCGCAGTGATCCTTGTCACGGCCGTAGGGGGAGGTGGTTGTCTTCTGACCAACGAGTGTCGTAGGAGCCATCTGACCGCCTGTCATGCCATAAATAGCATTGTTGATAAATATGGTTGTAATCTTCTCGCCTCTGTGAGCAGCGTGAACGATTTCTGCAGCGCCTATAGATGCGAGGTCACCGTCACCCTGATAGGTGAATACCACATTGTTGGGATGAACACGTTTGATGCCCGTTGCAACGGCGGGAGCACGTCCGTGAGCCGCTTCCATAACATCGATGTTAAAATACTTGTACCCGAAAACCGCACAACCGACGGGTACAACGCCGATTGCCTTGTCTGCGACACCAAGCTCTTCAAGCACTTCAGCGACGAGACGGTGGACTATGCCGTGTCCGCAGCCGGGGCAGTAGTGCATAATTGTATCAGTAAGTACGGGTGTCTTTTTGAATACTGTTGTTGCCATGATTATGCCCTCCTAAGTACTTTGATTCTCTCAAGAATCTCATCTGCCGTGGGTACGAAGCTACCCGGTCTGCCAAGGAAGTGGACGGGCTTCTCTCCATTAACAGCAAGCTTGATATCCTCCAGCATCTGACCGGCGTTTACTTCAACGTCGAGAGCAAACTTCACACTTCCGCCGCAGATAGTATCGCGTACTTCATTAGTGGGGAACGGCCAGATTGTGATGGGGCGAACGAGACCCACTTTTATGCCTTCTTTAGCGGCCAAAGCGATAGCACTCTTGCATATACGTGCAATAGTACCATATGCGCAAAGTATAACCTCAGCACCCTCTGTGTTGTACAATTCGCAGCGAGTCTCGGTCTCTGTTATTATCTGGTATCTTCCCTGCAGACGATCGTTAAGCTCCTGAAGCTCTTCGTTCTCAATGTACAGTGAGTTGATGACTGCACGCGGACGGTTCTCGTTGGGATTATATCCCTTTGCTGCCCAAATCTTTTCGGGGATAGCGCGTGAGGACTGCTCGTTATGGAATTCAACAGGCTCCATCATCTGGCCGATAATACCGTCTGCCAGTATCATGACGGGAGTTCTGTACAAATCTGCGAGGTCAAATGCATCTTGCATAAGGTCGATGGCTTCTTGCACGGAGGAGGGGGCAAGTGCTATAACATGATAATCACCGTGACCGCCGCCCTTTGTGGTCTGGAAATAGTCGCCCTGTGATGCCTGAATCGATCCCAGTCCGGGACCGCCACGCATCATGTTGACTATAACACAGGGAAGCTCTGCGCCTGCCAAATAAGATATACCTTCCATCTTTAGGCTGATTCCCGGGCTTGAAGATGATGTCATAACTCTTGCGCCGGCACCGGCCGCACCGTAAACCATATTGATTGCAGCTACTTCACTTTCGGACTGAAGGAAGCAACCGCCTACTTTGGGGAGACGTGCTGACATATATTCAGGTATGTCGTTCTGAGGTGTAATCGGGTAACCGAAGAAGTAACGGCAACCTGCCTGAATAGCGGCTTCCGCGACTGCTTCGCAGCCTTTCATAAGTTTTTTTGCCATAGCTTTACTCCTTAACTTAGTTCTTAACGATTTCAATTACAGCATCGGGACATGTTCTGGCACAGGAAGCACAACCTATGCACTCCTCAATGTCAGTTATTTCAGCAGGACGGTATCCCTTAGAGTTGATCTTTGTCTTTGATAGTGCAACAATCTTTTTGGGACATGCCCTGGCACAAAGACCACAACCTTTGCAACGATCTTCGTTGATGGTAATTGTGAATTTTGCCATACTTTTTCCTCCCTTTTAAATGTGATGTATCAATAGATACTAATCAGTCAGTTAATTATACCACTGCTTGGCGGTCTATACATATAGTTAATGAAATATATATCACCATATATGCCCGATATAGTCTATATATCCATGGATATGCCGTCTCTTTTAAGGCAAAAGAAAAACTGCACCGTAACAGCGGCGCAGTCGGTTGGTTCTATATACCGAATTCTGTAAAGCTATCCCAATCCCTGTGCATATACCTTGTAATCTTGTATAGTTTACCGATATACTCGGTGTCGAGAGACTTCTTTGAAATAAGAGCTTCGAATTCATCGATTACCTCTCCGGTTGCAACAGTCATCACAACGGGTATGTGGGTTATCTTTGAGACCTCTATTATGACATCATAGCCTTCAAGGAGAGTTTCCGCAGTGGTTTCGTGGGAAAGATTGGTGTTATTTATGAGCCCCGTAATCGTGAGCCTGCTGGTTCTCTGTATGGCGTTGAGCAATTCCACATTTTCCTCAACAGAAGAGGATAGGGGACGCATACAGTTGATTACATAAAGGACTTCGAGAGACTCTAACTCGTCAAAGTTGCGGTTATACTGACCTAAAGCTACAGCGCCCGCTGGGTCACCGCCAACGTCAAATATAACCGTCTCATGGTCATCGATAAAAACGGAATAAATATCGGGCGGAATGGAGGTAGCCTCAACGCTTGTCATTGCGTAAATCGGGTAGTGAAGCTTAACGCCGTTTTCTTCAAGCATATCCTTCCGTTCTGCGGACCTGAAGTATGGATTCACTATATCCAAATCCACGAGAACAGTCTTTTTGTCTTCTTGTCTCGCATTCAAAGCGAAGTTAATCGAAATCTCCGATTTTCCGGAGCCGAAATTACCAATTAACACATAAGTTTTCTTCATAAGAATCTCCTGCAATCAATCTTTTGCATACCTGGATACTATTGATTCCGCGGCACGAAGCCCATCAACTGCCGCACTGACTATACCTCCTGCGTATCCTGCGCCTTCGCCCACAGGATATAAGTTATTAAAGCTTGTCGATATACTCAGTTCGTTTCGGTTAATTCTGAGTGGGGCGCTCGTCCTGGTTTCAACCGCCGTGAGCATAGCGTCGTCTCTATCGAATCCATTAATCTGCTTGCCGAATGCATTCAGTCCGAACTTTAAAGGTTCGGATACAAACACAGGCAACGCTTCATTTAAGTTACATAGCCTTACTCCAGGTCTGTAGCTGGGTTTTATGTCTCCTACTGAGTTACGTTTTCGTGCATCGATAAACGACCCAGCAGTTTGACAGGGGGCAAAGTAACTTTTGCCGCCAAGTTCATATGCACGGCGTTCTAACTCCTGCTGGAAGCGCATACCATCGAGCACATCGTTGCCGTAATCCGACGGCGAAACCGAGACTACAAGTGCAGAATTCGAGTTTTCCGCATCTCTTGCGTGATAACTCATGCCATTGGTGACTACTTCTCCATGGTCTGAGGATGAAGCTATTACGGATCCTCCCGGACACATACAGAACGAATACACGCCTCGTGAACCACTTTGTGCCGCAACCCGATATTCGGCGGCACCTAGCCTGGGATGCTCAAACATTGGTCCGTATTGAGATTTGTTTATCATGACACGAGGATGTTCTATTCTGACACCTACGGCAAACGGTTTAGGCGTCATGTCAACACCGGATTCCTTTAGCAATCGATAGGTATCCCGTGCACCTTGACCTATCGCAAGTACTAGGGCGCTACACTCTATTGATTCTGTGCCTGTGTCTGATTGCAGAATAGCGTGCGTTATGCGGCTATCATTTTCATTAAACGACACGAGTCTAGTGCCGAATCTGACCTCTGCGCCGAGAGATTGAATTCTTTTCCGTATAGAAGATACGACGCCGCGCAGTAAGTCAGTACCTATATGCGGTTTTGCAAGTATCCCGATTTCCTTGGGACTTCCGTTTTCAATCAGTATTTGCAGTACGGAAGAGACTCTCGGGTCCTTTATGCGGGTAGTCAGCTTTCCGTCCGAAAAAGTGCCTGCGCCGCCCTCACCGAACATTATGTTGCTGTCGGGGTCTAGGTTTGCAGACGACCAAAAGTTCTCAACATCCCTCTGGCGCCTTTCTACATCGTATCCGCGTTCAATAAGCAGGGGCGAGTAGCCCTCAAGCGAAAGCTTGTACGCACAGAACAATCCTGCAGGTCCGGCGCCCACTACAATAATGCGCCCGTGCTGCTTTTCATCGCCGGGTTTTAAGGGTAAACTGATTTCGACGACAGCGGGGGAGACATCGTGAACTCTGCGTGACAGAATGGCCCGTTCGGCAGCCGAGTCTCTTAGGGATACTGCTACTGTGTGTATAAAGCAGATGTCGTTTTTCTTGCGGGCATCGAGTGACATTCTCGTAACGCGCAACGATTTTAAGACATCCTCTCGGATGCCTAATTTCTGCGCAACGAGCTTTCCAAGTATCGATTCATCGTCGCTTAATCTTAGCTTTAAGTTTGATATTATAAGAGGCATCTTACCTTGTTACCGTAACATTAGTCTTATATTCGGACATAAGCATAATTATGTCTAGGAGGATATCCTCGCCGTTCGTGTCCTTGCCCAAGAGTCTGAATGTATACTTCCCGTTACCCCCGTCGATAGTATCTACCGGGGCAAAGTCAAGTTTATCACTCAACGTTATATTAGGAATAACGATAACCTCGAGGTCTTGAGTTCCGAGTGTCAGTTCGGTAACATCGACCGTAAATGAGAACGATATATCCTCATTCTGTATGTATGGGAGAAGCCTTATCGGGAACTGAACAGAGTAATTAACAGCGTTCAGTGAAAGCCTGTAGTTCAGTCCGTTGGTCTTGCCAATGAGCTCGATATCTCCGGTACTGTTGTGCGTATACTGTTTCTCGGATATCTTGACCGTGACATCGACATTGCGCGATCCATTCACCAAAGTAACACCCAAGGGTACGTTCAACGTAGCCGAGGCGACAAAGTTTGACGTTTGGGTGGATATATCAATTGACGACACCGACATCGATGTAATGGTCTTTAGCAATGCAGGTTTCGCCGCAATCTGGACGAAACTCGGGTTGCATACAGCGCCTACGAATTCATAGGTATCCGGGAGGGTTTCGGCACCTACTATTGCAGAAGACGCATCTATCGGAACCGTTTTGGTTTGCAAAATCTCCATCCTCACGCTTACCGAGGGAACGACAGAGGAGTATACGGAGTTAATATCGACTTCATTTCCGTCTGCGTCAAACAGTTTAAGGTCGAATGTGCGATTATAGCTTTCGGTCCTGTTATCCAGCGGAATCTCACATACAGCCGAAACTATTCTCGATACGTCCTGTTCGGGACCCGAAATCTCGACTTCTTTCTTGCTTAAGGTGGCACCTGAGGTCCAGTAACCGTCAGGCAGCTCACCTACATACGAGGTGGTAATCGGAACACTTTTGGTCAACAACTGATCTATCTCAAGTGTCACTGTAGACCTGGACAACGAGTCAATCGTACCGACGGTGGTTTCAGCGATAATAGGAACTGTGACCATACCTGTATTCATTACCGTTCCGAGGTTGACTTTAGCCGTAACTATATCCGATGTGACGCTGAAATAATGGCTTACATCAGTAAGAACCTTTACATTTACAGTGCCCAAAAGCTCGTTCAAATCGCCCCTTACGACTAACTGCCTTGTTGCAAGGTCAGAGTCACCGACAGAACTTACGCGCACATTCTCGACAACCTTGATACGACCCGGGTTGATATTCGTTACCACATATCCCCAAAGAAGCATGGCAAAGAGAAGGGATACGATTTTTATCGCTACGTTTGTTGTACAAAACTTTTTAATCGCTTCCCAAAGAACCGAGAAGAACTTTGATTTATTTTCTTGCATTTTTGTTTCTCCTCCTTCTTAGCCAGCCCAGGACTCCTCCTGTGGATTCTGTGACGTAAATCGACTTCAAAACATTGTTTAACGAGGTAGAATCTATGTATCTTATCAGTTTTCCCTCTTGAGCAATTGAAATAACGCCCGTCTCTTCAGAGACGATAATCGTGACCGAGTCAGAAATCGATGATACGCCCAATCCGGCCCTGTGGCGTGTACCTAACTCCTTTGCAACCGTGGCGTCGTCAAACAGCGGCAAGAAACAACTTGCGGCAACTATCGTTCCGTCGCGGAGTATTGCGGCTCCGTCGTGCAAAGGGGTTTTGGGCTCAAATATGTTTTCAAGAAGTTGTTCGGAAATTATGCCATCGATGCGCGTTCCGGTCGCTACGATATCTTCAAGTCCGGTTTTTTGTTCAATGACGATGAGAGCGCCGACCTTTCTCTTTGAGAGGGATAGAACCGCACGGTGGATTTCGTTTATTATTCCTTCTGCAGATTCGCCCAAAGAGCTTCGCGATTTATCAATAACTGTCCCGCGGCCTATTCTCTCAAGCGCACGTCTAAGTTCGGGTTGGAACAAGACCACGATAATCAGAAGACCCGATACAAGTACGGAATTCAACAGCCAGTTGATTATGGTGAGGTCGAACAAACCGCAGAATACGGTGGCTACAAAAATAACCGCAACTCCCTTAAGAACTTGGAAGGCGCGCGTATCCTTTGTCAAAACAATAAGCTTGTATATGAGTATAGCGGCAAGTAAGATATCAATTACATAGAAGAAAGAAAACTGGGTGAAGCCACTCGCAATAGTACGCAGTATTTCCTGTATTGACATACTTTTCTTACTCCCTTCAATGATGCTTTTCTCATTATACAGTATTTATCGCACTATTTAAAGCTAAATAATCCTTTAGCACCGCGTTATATTTTGATTTATACTGATTTGGTAACACAGACAAGTGGATTATGTTATTTCACGAGATACGGAGTGGCAGGGAGTAGGTAATAGCGTACTGATTGACAGGTCATTATCGCTACATTCAAATGTAGACGTCCGTACATGAGTTCTATCGGCTCATATGTTTGCAAAACCGTGATTGGCAATCATAACGTGGTTGACACAATCAAGTGTGTTGTGAAACGATGCGGCTTTGAACTATAATAGATTTAGATAAATAAACACGGAGGGCTTCTATGAGCAGCATTTTCGCAGGATTGCTTATAGTGATGATTGTTTTAATTTCACCGTTAACGATAGTGTTATAGAACTTTTGCCCGATTTTATAGGCTATTTCCTAATTTTTCGCGGTCTTGGTATTCTCAACGGCGAAAGCGAAGAGTTTGGAAAGGCAAAACCTTGGACAATTGGCATGATTGCGTTTTCAGCTACGATTTACGTTCTCGATCTTTTCGGGGCTGCATCGAGCATGGGTGTATTCGCATACATTGTGTCACTGACAGCAACGGTGATTTTCCTTTATATTCTGCACATAATAATCAAGGGCATGTTGGATATTGAAACGAAGAGAAGTTGCAATCTCAATGCTGAACAGCTTAAGAATGTATGGCTGACTAACAGCATAGTGCAAGTTGCTGCATTTGGCCTGAATATAATACCGAAGCTTGCGCTCATTTCACTGGTAATTGCGTTTATTTCAAGCATAGTGATATTGATTTTGTTCAGTAAGTCTACGAAGTTGTATAATAAGCTTGACGGCAGTACTAAATAAAAGACTACTATATCGGATAGTTCATAATCCTGAAAACCAACACTGAATAACTTTGCGCCGTGATAACCTGTTTCTGCTATAGCTGGACTTTTTTGGTTAACCCAAAGAGAAAATGCTGTGAGGCCTGTAGTGGCGACTGCGTACTTTGTCGATCTTATGACGCGGTTATCGCTATGGTCGCCGGTATTAAAGACATGGCCGTACACAGGGAAGTGAGATAGGCTGTAACAGAGGATGTGGCAATAAGAATTAAGAGGGAGTGTTATGCTTTGTGGCAGTAGCACCCATATCCTTCAATTATGTAGCACGGAAAGCACGACAACATACTGATATGGTACAAGGCCGTATCGACCCACAAATCCGAACAAAAAAACAAAAGCGGAAATCGTCAATTTCATTATTAATTTATAAAACCTGGCAAGAAGAATGAGAAATAACGGACGTCTTGGCTGTTATATATGTGTAATGAGGTTTGCATGACAAACTCATCTGTGCGCAATGCTGACATAATGTAACCAACGAGAACAGTATTGGCAATGTCATTTTTCAGGACTTGCCGGCAGGTCATACGATGAAAGCCGGGATGCGTATTCAGCTCAGTATTTTACGGGAATGATGGGTAGCTAAACCCCTAAAGTTGTAATGAAACCTGTTTGTGCTTCAAGAGGAGTTTGTATTGTCAACACAAGAACAACTTTGAAATCAGATTAGTACTATTCAAACAGAACCTGTAGCGAATTGCCGTGCGATGATCGATGTCGCTTTAAAGGCGACCAAAACAAAGCCCTTCTGTTGTACCTTATGGATATAAAAAGCAGGAGGATTTATAACATGAAAAAGAATCTAACGGAATTGGTATTCATTATCGATAAAAGCGGCTCAATGTGTGGTTTGGAGAAGGACACCATAGGCGGCTATAATTCCATGCTGGAGCAGCAGCTCAAAGTGGATGGCGAGTATATCATTACTACAGTGCTCTTTGACAACCGCTACGAACTGCTCCATGATCGTACTGACATTAGGGCAATCAGACCTATTACCGAGAAGGAATACTCCGTAGGTGGCTCAACAGCATTGCTGGATGCTATCGGTAAGACCATCCACAAGATAGACACGGCGCAGAAAAACACGGCAGCGAATTACCGTGCGAAAAAGGTAATGTTTGTTATCATAACTGATGGCGAGGAACATGCCAGTCGACAGTACTCGGCAATGCAAGTCAAAAAGATGATTAAACGTCAGAAGGAATGTTATGATTGGGAGTTCAATTTCCTGGGAGCGAACATTGATGTCGTGGAGACTGCCAGACGGCAAAGGCACGGAGTTGAATTTCCGCATGATGAGCGAGACGGTATCGACATTCCGTGCGTGCGGCACTGTTTCAGAAGCTTGCTTGGATGAAATCAGAAAGGACATGAAGAATAGGGATGGACGCAGATGATGGGAACAATAGTCGGCGACATTTTAGGTTCTGTCTACGAGTGGCACAATATTAAAACCAAGGACTTCCCGCTGTTTCGAGACGAATGTTCTTTACGGATGACACCGTTATGACCTGTGCTGTAACAGAAGCCATCATTAATGGTGACCAGCGGGATGACTTCATCGATGCCACGAAGAAATATGGCCGGATGTACCCGGATGTCGGGTACGGCGGTAGATTTGGTGCATGCCTTATTTCCAATAACCGTGAGCCGTATAACAGCTTCGGTAATGGATCGGATATGAGTGTTTCGCCTTGGCCTGGGCAATGGACTGTGAATTTTCCGCCAGAACAGGAATGTGGCCCTGCGACGATAGAGCCAGGGCAAGGTTGTCTGCCGAAGTGACTAATAACTACCCGGAGGGCATCAAGGGTGCTATGGCAACTGCGGATGCGGTTTTCCTTTGTCGCTATTATTTCGGTGGCTATTGTGGTGATTACGAAGCTCCCATCAATAACCGCATGAAAGAGCATATCGAGCAGGAATATGGCTACGACCTGTCCATGACATTGGACGGGATTCGTCCCACCTATCGGTTCAACGAGACTTGCCAGGACACCGTTCCACAAGCTATTATTGCATTCATGGAAAGCATGGACTTCGAGGACGCCATCCGCAATGCTATCTCTCTCGGTGGCGACAGCGATACCTTAGCAGTCATCACCGGCAGTATTGCCGAGCTGCCTCGGGATAGCGGAGGATTATTTGTACCTGTTGAAAACTTTTCCGGACCGTGGTTTCGAAACAGTTTCATTATCTGAGCAATGCCAAGGTGGATGTTGGCACCCTAAACCCATGTGTAAACCCTCAAATTTTCCTCTGTACTTTCAGATTTTTACCCGTACAATCAGATTATTCTTTGTGAGGGGGTTCATTTGGTATATGATTTGCCCTAATGCAAAGAGTCTTGACAGCGATAAGGCTGATTTGAACCCTATGTTGCCAGAGCTCTTTGATTTCTAAGGCTTTTTCAGTAGAAAAAAGTGCGTACCCATTTGTATCAACGGTTACACACTTTTGTGGTCTGGGTGAGAAGATTCGAACTTCCGGCCTCTTGAACCCCATTCAAGCACGCTACCAAACTGCGCCACACCCAGTTGCGTTCAACAACGTGATGTATTGTAGCACCTTGAATGTGTTCTGTCAACAGTGTTTTGATATATTCTTCTACTTTGTCAACGTCTTCTCCCAGCGTTCGACAAATGCCTTAAGCTCGTCACTCATAAGCTCAATCTTAAGTTCAATATCCGGAGAATGCCTATCCTTAACCGATTCGATAAGCTCGGCTATGTTTGTAAGCTGCTCGGATATGACTGCATCACGCCTTGTTGCGCGGATATTTGGAATCCCAAGCTCGGGAGTTTGTACACTTACATTCTTTATTTCGCTTCTGCCAAGCTCATATGTGGAGGCTAATGCCGGTATAGTCACGTTAAATCCCAATGAACTTAACGCCTTCTCAAGTGAATTTAGGGCTTCGTCCTCACCGTGTACAAGGAACACGCATTCAGGCTTGGTTTTTAATGCAGATATCCATTCAATGAGCTCACTCTTTCCAGCGTGTCCTGAGAATTCTGTAAGCTGTTCGATATTTGCGCGGACTGTTATAGTTTCTCCGAACATTCGAACAGTCTTTGCGCCGTCAACTAACATTCTTCCGAGTGTTCCGACCGCTTGATAACCGGGGAAGAGGACGGTGACATTGTTGTTATAAAGATTGTGTTTTAGATGATGACGAATTCTGCCGGCTTCACACATACCTGAAGAAGAGATGATGATCTTCTGTCCGGGAGTTACGTTAATCAGCTTGCTGTCGTCTGTGGACTGAGAGATATGCAGTGTGGGGAAGTCAAATGCCGAACCACCGGCAGATAACTCTTGTGCATCCTCGTCAAAGAAGCCTGCGACAGACCGCTCGTAGATTCTCGTTGCCTCGATTGCAAGCGGACTATCGACATATACCGGGATGCTTTCGAGACCAGGCACGGAATTATCGCCCAGAAAGGACTTTATGTAGTAAAGGAGTTCCTGTGTGCGCCCGACTGCAAAGCTCGGGATGATTATATTTCCGCCGCGAGCAATGGCGGATTTAAGACAGTCCGCAAACTGCTTGCGTTTGGCTTCGGAAGAAAACAATGAATGGTCTCTGTCTCCGTATGTGGACTCCATAATCACATAGTCGGCTTGATCGACATACTCGGGGTCGCGAATAATCGGGCGATCCTTACGGCCTATGTCGCCGGAGAACAGCAACTTTACGGTCCTGTCTGCTTCTTTTATCCACACCTCGATACTCGACGAACCCAACAGGTGACCGCTGTCCTTGAAGCATACGACAACACCGTCCATTAGCTGGGCTGTTACGTCATAATCGACGGAGCTGAACATCGACAGGGCTTTGTTTGCATCTTGCAGGGTATACAGGGGCTCGATTTCGGGCTTTCCGGATCGGATGCGTCTTCTGTTTTCCGCTTTTGCGTCTGATTCTTGAATCTTTGCGCTGTCGGGAAGCATAACAGTGCACAATCTGGCAGTTGCTTTTGTTGCGAGTATACTTCCGTTAAAGCCCTGCTTCACCAATAGCGGCAGGAGACCGCTGTGATCTATGTGCGCATGGGTAAGCAAGACAGCATTTATCGTTTTAGGATCAAAGGGGAATGAATCCTCGCCATACTCGTTATTCTTGTCCTCTCCCTGGCGCATACCGCAATCCACAAGAAAACGTCCATGACTGCATTCCACAAGATGACAGGAACCCGTAACAGCTTTTGCAGCCCCACAGAACTTTATATTCATACTACCTCCGAATCAACTCTTTTTCCAGATTATACCACCTGAAAAAGTGGAAATACAATTAAATTAAGATGGAGGTATTGCGCACCTGTCGGATATATGATAGAATTGGCCGACATAAGACGTTGAAGGGGAAAGTTGAGATTATAAGTCGCCAAAGAGAGAGATGCATAGCTGAAAGCATCTTGCACAAAGGTCTCCATTTGTTCTCTCCGGAGTCACGGCAGTGAAGTGAAAATGTGTAGTTGCCGTCGGGTACGCCCGATACAGCGTTAGAGGCTCTGTGATTGCAGAGTGAAATTGGGTGGTACCACGGGCAAAGCGCACTCGTCCCTTTAGGGATGTGCGCTTATAATTTTTATGTGGAGGAGTATTATGAAAGCTACGCTTGAAGCAATCAAGGCTCGTGCGATAGAAAGCATAGACACGGCAAACGATCTTGAATCGTTGGATCGACTCTATGTGGCCATTCTGGGTAGAAACGGCGAGCTTACGGGTATTCTTCGCTCAATGCCGCAGTTATCAAAAGAAGAACGTGCGGAGATGGGTAAGAAGGCCAATATCGTAAAACAGGAGATAGAGGCTTTGTTTACACAAAGACGCGCAGTAATAGCAAAGGAAGCTCAGGAAAAGGCATTTTTAGCTGAGTCTGTCGATGTAACTTGTCCCGGAGTAAAGACACAGGTTATTGGTCATTTGCATCCGTTGACAAAAACGTACAGAGAGATACGTGACGTGCTTATAGGCATGGGGTTTACGACATTTGCAAGTCCTGAGGTGGAGCTTGAGAAGTATAACTTTACGATGCTCAATTTGCCGCCCGATCATCCCGCAAGAGATATGCAGGACACGTTCTACATCAACGATAACGTGTTGTTGCGCACACACACATCGCCTGGAGAGATTCGCGCACTTACGACGCTCAAACCTCCTTTCAGGATTCTGATTCCAGGCAAGGTGTTCAGAGTAGATGAGGTTGATGCGAGCCATAGCCCCGTATTTATGCAGATGGAGGCACTCGTAGTTGATAGAGATATTAACTTTGGTGATTTAAAGGGGCTCATCGATACATTTGTGAAAGCCGTATTTGGAGACGATGTTAAGTCAAGACTTCGTCCGAGTTACTTCCCGTTCACGGAACCGTCCGGAGAGGTCGATATATCGTGTACTATTTGCGGAGGCAAAGGCTGCAGAGTATGTAAGGGTACGGGTTGGTTGGAAATTATGGGCTGTGGCATAACGAACCCACACGAGATAGAGAATTGTGGACTCGATCCACACGAATGGAAGGCGATAGCGTTGGGCGTCGGTATAGATAGAGTGGCGAACCTTAAATACGGCATCAACGATATCAGACATTTGTACGAAGGCGATGCCCGCTTTCTCAGACAGTTTTAGGAGGTAAAGCTTATGAGATTACCGCTTAGATGGCTAAAGGAATACGTCGATTTCAATGTAACGCCCGAGGAATTTGTAGAAAAGCTGATGTGGCGCGGATTTGAAGTTGCTGAAATTATAGATGAAATGCCGAACATAAAGAATGTGGTCGTATGCACGATAAAGTCCATAGAGTCGCATCCCGACGCAAAGAAGCTTCGAGTTTGTCAGGTCGACATCGGTGAGGACGAGCTTGTACAGATAGTAACAAACTCCACTTTGGTAAAGGTGGGGGCCCAGGTGCCCGTCGCACTTTGCGGTGCGGTGCTTGCCGACGGCTTTGAGATTAAGCCTGCAAAGCTTCGTGGCGTAGAGAGCTTAGGAATGTTCTGCGGAGGCAAGGAGATAGGTCTTACTGATGCCGATTACGAAGGCGCAAGCCGTGATGAAGTCCTCATACTCAACGAAGTTCATCCAAATGGACAGCGTGTACAAGAGGCATTTGACCTCGATTCTATAGTATTTGACATAGAGCTTACACCAAACAGGGCAGACTGCCAGAGCGTAATAGGCATGTGCAGAGAAGCTGCGGCCGCTTTGGGTCAGAAGTTTGTCGAGCCTGAGATTAAATATGTCGACGGTACTGGAGATGTTTCCGAGTATGCTCAGGTGACGGTTATGAATACGGAGCTGTGCTCGAGGTATTGCGCGAGGGTCGTTACAGACTTAAGAATCGAGCCGTCACCGGCATGGATGAAGAAAAAGCTCAGAAGTGTCGGTCTCAGGCCCATAAACAATATAGTCGATATCACGAACCTCGTTCTCGTGGAGTACGGGCAGCCGATGCACGCATTTGACTTGTCCTGTGTCAGCGACGGACACATTGTTGTAAGGAATGCAACAGAAGGCGAAAAAGTCGTCACGCTCGATTCAAAAGAGAGAATCATGTCTGAAGATATGCTTCTGATTGCGGACCCAAATAAGGGCGTCGGTATTGCCGGTGTCATGGGCGGCGAGAATTCGGAGATAACATCGGAAACGAAGGCGACATTGTTTGAATCGGCTGTATTCAAAGGAAGCAATATTCGCGCGACAACCAAGAAATTGCATCATGTCACGGATTCTGCGGCGCGCTTTATTAAGGGCGTTGAACCCGTCAATGCAATGCTTGCCCTCAATAGAGCAATCGAACTGGTTGAGATGCTTGGTGCAGGCAGAGTTGTAGGCGGAATGATAGATGTATGCAACGCCGACATTGTGGAAAGAACGATTACGGTTGATGCCGACCACATAAACAAGCTAATCGGACTGAAGCTTACGCCACAGTACATGGCGGAGCTCCTTGAGACTATTAATATCGCGACACGCGTCGAAAGTAATAAGTTGATTGTAAATGTTCCGCATTACCGTGTAGATATCGAGAGCGGAATCGAATCCGACTGGGACATAGCTGAGGAAGTTGCCAGACTGCACGGCTACTACCACATCCCGTGTACGCTTATGAGCGGAGATGTGTTTCTGGGCAAAAATGAGAAGTCATTCTGCTTTGATGACAAGATCAAAGATACGCTTGTGGCGTTGGGCTTGTGTGAGATTTACAGCTATAACTTCATTTCGCCTTCTGACATTGAAGCTCTTAAACTGTCAGCAGACGATGAAAGGACGAAGGCGGTAGAGCTCCTTAATCCGTTCGGTAAAGACCAGAGCCTTATGCGCACGACGTTGATACCCTCTTTGCTGAAGAATCTTTCGCTGAATTACAACCGCAAGTCGGGATACGGCAGGTTCTTCGAGCTCGGAAACGTCCACATAGACAATGAGGTATTACCCAAGGAAAAGAAGATGCTGGGAATATCGTGCATGTTAAACGGTGAGAGTTTCTTCACCATGAAGGGTATAATTGAGGAGCTTCTTGACAGGCTCGGTATAGAGAATGTGGTATATACCCAGGGTAAGGACAATTATCTGCAGCCCGGACAGAGAGCCGATATATATGTTAGCGGCGAAAGAATAGGCCGGTTCGGCACGGTTCATCCGGATCTGCTAAAGTTCTACGACATGGGAACTAAGGCGTACGTGGCGGAGCTCGATGTTAATAAGCTGATGGCTGTGGCGAATGCAACAAGGACTTACAAAGCGCTTCCCAAATTCCCTGTAGTAAACAGGGACATTGCGGTAGTGGTAGACGAGAGCCGGACTTGCAGTGAGATTACTTCGGTAATCAAGAATACCGAAACGGAAACGATTGTCGACGATATAATGCTGTTTGACGTCTATAGAGGTGCCGGAATAGGGGATGGCAAAAAGAGTATGGCGTTCTCGTTCACTCTGAGAGCGGAAGACCATACGCTTTCCGATGCCGAAATACAAGGCGCAGTTAGGAACATCATCGAAGGACTTGAGAATAAGCTCGGAGCAAAACTGAGATAGCAACAATTGTGTAGGCTTAGGGATGCCGAACGGGGATGTTATTCTCCGAAAACGGCGTCCTTATTCATTGCCTAACTATCACATATAAAGAACACATTTCGATAATAATACACTCATGAGTTTTGATTTGATGATTCTCTTATGTTTAGGTGTTTTGACGCTGTTCGGGACGATAGACGGTGTTTTGATTTGGTTTGGGTTCACAAGAATCGAAGCCTGCTTTTTCATAGTCGCATCTTTTTGCATGAGTCGATTCACACTCTCACCAATTCAGGAGATATCATTAAACCTCGGTTCGATAACGGTTGTTTTCTTACTGTCCAAAAGATCAAAACTGTTGTATGAAATACCTCGCAAGACATTTGTCGTGGTTATCCTGTCGCTGTTGTACGGCGGTGCACTGAGGGCATTTGGTACAACGAGTACCATACTTCCGTCATCTGTCATAATAGGAGCATTAAGTTCGCTTTGTCAAAAAGACAAGTCTAGCGCGCTGTTTATTTCATCGATTATTCCTCTGATTGGACTTATGCTCAGCGAACTCCTGTGTCTGGTTTTCAACGGTTTTTGCGAACTGAATACGCAAAAAAGCTCTATACTCACTGTTCAGCTCTTGTCAATATGCACCTGTGCTTTAATCGGATGGATAACAAAGAGCGTGCAAAACACCGCATTAATCAAATCGAAGAATGCACATTAGTCTATAAACTGTTGTAAGTACATATAGTCTATCATGGAGGGTCTACCATGATAAACGACAGACGACAGGCAATCACAAAGCTTTTAAAAGTACAGATAAAGTCATTTCCTACGCAGATAGATATAAAAGCTGTGGAGGAGATAAGAATTCGTGCAGGGCGTCCGGTACAGCTCGTGTTTTCCGATACGGACATGATAATACCGGAATGCGTGCTCAGCTTTGATGAGTGTCAAAGACTGGTTCAAACTCTTTGTGAGAACTCGGTTTATGCTTATGAAAACGAACTGAGACAGGGTTATATAACGTACTGTGGATGCAGGGTAGGACTTGTCGGAAAAGCCGTTTGTGAAAATGGCGAACTGAAGCGTTTTAGTGAAATAAGCGGAATGAACATACGAATCGCATCCGAACATAAGGATGCGGCATCAAAGATTCTACATTACTGTACAGATGGTAACGGCAACTTGATATCAACGTTGATCGTATCACCTCCCGGGGCAGGCAAGACCACACTTCTAAGAGATATAACGCGCAGAGTGTCTGATGGGATTGGTGTACTTCCCAAAAAGGTATGTGTGATAGATGAGCGTATGGAACTGTGTGACTGCAGACATGGCATACCGGAATTTGAGATAGGAAATAGAACTGATGTGTTGTACGGTTGTCCGAAAGCGAAGGGAATACTGTTGACGATAAGGACAATGTCTCCGGATATCATAATTACCGACGAAATCGGCACAATCGGTGACTGTGAAGCGATACGGGATGCATTAACTTCAGGGGTTGTGGTCATCGCAAGCGCACACGGTAACGATTTTGAATCTCTAAGATACAGGGCGGGAATAGCAGAAATAATTAAAGCAGGTTTATTTGACAGATACATATTGATCGACAGGGATGAGAAAGGAATCTTTATCAAGGGAATTGCCGGACGCACTGCAGCGGAGGGTGAGAAATGCATAATCTGATATCTGCGGTTATGATGCTTGCGGCGTGCGCCCTTATAGGAAATGCAAAGGCAACATCGTTGCTTGAACATCTGAGAACACTCGAAGCGATTAAAGCGGACATGACGTCGATTAAGCTTGAGATGAGATACAGTGCAGATACTTTGTCACGTATGTTGCCGAGAATGAGCGGACTAAAGCTAAAGAGGCTTTGGACAATAGTAGCCGATAAGGTCAGTGATACGCCGACAAATGAGCTTTGGGAGATTATCGCGGCAGATAGGTCAAGCGCCTTGGATATTGCTCGTATGACTGACGATGATATTGCACCGCTGAAAAGTTTTATATACGACCTTGGCTCAAGCGATATATCCACACAGGAGAAGAAAATAGAGCTGAGCATAGCAAAAGCCGAGGAGGTACTTGCAGCTCGCAAAAAGGAGATTACTTCCAAAGCAAAGGTCATTCGTACACTCGGTTTACTGGCCGGCGTTGCCGGAGCAATAATCATGTTGTAGGTGGACAATGGGGATTGAAATAATACTAAAAGTAGCAGGTATAGGTATACTTGTTGCCATAGCCTGTCAATTGCTCAAGCAAAGCGGTAGAGATGATATAGCAATGATTACCGGACTTGCCGGGTTGGTGCTGTCACTGATGCTCATACTGAGTTATGTAGGGTCTCTGTTCAATACCGTAATACAAATTTTTGGACTATGAACATTCTGAAGATCATAGGCATAGCCATTGTTGCGGTTACTCTTATACTGACGGTCAAAGCATATCGTCCAGAGGCTGCGTTACAAATAAGCCTTGCCACAGGGGTCATCTTGCTGTTGATTGCCGCAGGTACTATATCGGGCTTGATTGAAAAGATAACGGCGGAGGCACAAAAGTATGGGATCGACCCCGGGTATTTTTCGGTTTTGATTAAGACAATAGGAATCGCTTATATCGCACAGCTCGGATCACAGATATGCTCCGATGCAGGCGAGTCAGCTATCGCATCAAAAGTAGACCTCTGTGGCAGGCTGGTGATACTTGTGACGGTTATGCCGACAGTAATTGAGATTATTGAGATGGTATGCACACTCCTTGAGGTGAACATATCATGAGGCACATTTTACTTGTCTTTATATGCGTCATGGCACTCACGATGCCCGCAGTAACATTGGCTATGAATCCAATTTATCAAGAGGAGAACACTCAGCCTGATGAAGGGTCAGGCGAAGTAATAAAAGAGATTCAAGATGAGATAGACAGACTTGTCGGAGAGACGGATTTCACTGAATGGCAGGAGACACTTGAGAATAACGGACTTGAGCTTGCAAAAATATGCAACGGAGACAATGTAAGGGATTTGGTTCTCGCGGTAGCCTACGGTGAGGCGAGGATAGACGCTGATTCGGTTTTCAGCTTGTTCACAGATAGCCTAAAGAAAAGGGTCACGGAAAAAATCGGGCTTGTTGTTGCTTTGCTTGGAGTGGGATTATTGTCGGGGCTTGCGGATCTGCTCATTTCCGGTGGAGAGAAGAATTCAATCAGAGAGGTCTCAAGCTTTCTTTGTCAAGGGGTTGCAGTGGGAATAGTCGTATACACCCTATCAAATATGGCATCTACTACTAAAAACGGAATATCGGGTGCAGTCGATTTCATAGAGGTTTCTAACCCCACGCTTGCGGTGATGCTGACGGCTTCGGGAAGTTCAATGGTAAGCGGCGCAATAAGTCCGCTTATGACATTTCTGACTTCAACTGTCGCAAAGCTGTTGCAGACGATAGTGCTTCCATTGGCGTTGAGCGGAGGCGTGCTTGCAATAGTAAACAACCTATCTGGTCGCAAGCAGGTTGGCGAGCTTCAATCACTTGCAAAAGAGGCATCAAAATGGACTGTGGGACTTATTTTTACATTATACATAGGTATTACAGCCATAACAGGACTGTCAATATCATCAACAAACGGTTTGTCGCTTAGGACAGCTAAATTCGCGGTGGAAAAGTTCGTACCGATAATAGGAGGAGCAGCATCAGGAACGATCGATACGGTTTTGTTTTGCGCACAGCTTGTGAAAAATGCGGCAGGCGTGACGGCGATAATCGTTTCGATAGGATATGCGGCCGTGCCTCTAATAGAATTGTTGGGCACGATGATTGTACTGAGGGCATCCGCGGCGTTGTGTGAACCCATTGCGGATTCACGGATAGTATCAATGCTCAAGGAGGTAGCAGAGTCATCAAAGTATCTCTTTGCGGCGATGTTTGGGATTATACTGATGTTTATAATCACTGTGGGTATTATTGTCGGGACCGGCAACATATATATAGCGTAAAACAGGTGAAGTATGGATTGGATATATGACTATGTTATGAGAATATGCGCAATGACAACGTTGACGATGCTTTTAAAGCTGCTCTTGCCAGATGGAAGGATAAAGAGCAGTGCTGATAAGGTGATGTCGCTTGCTTTACTTGCTTGCATAGCACAGCCATTGCTTACTTTGCTGTAGATAGGAGTGCGTATGAGTAGCGCGATTGGTAAGCTGGCAGAGAAAATAAAGCAAAATAAAAAGCTTGAGATAGCAATATACATCGGTATAGCCGCATTGGCGGTGTTACTCTACCTCTCGGGTAACTCGTGCAGCGTCGGAGTTACAGACTCGGGCTCGAGTGCTATAAGGACGAAGGAAGCGGCATTGGAAAAACGACTTGAAGAGATCCTTGCTAAGATGGAGGGAGTGGGAGATATAGAGGTGATGTTGACATGCTCAGAAAAGTCAGACATGTCTGACGAGGAAGTAGGCATGTTTCAAGTGAAGCAAGATGTCGGGAATCTGGGAGAATTCTCCGTTAACGGAGTTATTGTTGTTGCAGAAGGTGCATCCAACATAGCTACCCGCGTTAAGATTCAATATGCTGTAAGCACCGTGTTAGGTATTGACCCCTATAGTGTAGAGGTCTTTGAGAGAAGAGAATCAGAATAATGGAGGTTAACATGAACAACAAACGCACAAAGCTAATTGTAATTATTGTCGCGGCGGCTGCCATCCTCGTGGGCGCTATAGCACTCAATATCATTATGAACGGTGAAACGGACAACGAATTGAACCCAAGCGCGTCGCCGGACCAAGGTGCGTCCGTAGGTGTACAGGCGGATGCGGTCAACTATTTTGTCCAGTATAGGGCTGAACGTGAGGAACGTAGGGCGCTTGAGATTGAAATACTTAATGCAATAATATCGAATGAAGCGACCGATGCTGAGACTATGGCCGATGCCCAGGAGCAGTTGATGGAGATTGTGGATTGCATGGAAAAGGAGCAGACAATTGAGGATCTCCTGAAGGCAAAAGGCTTTAATGATTCTGCTGTTACATTCCACTATGGGTCTGTTAATGTGATAATTGATTGTGATGAACTTACTACGGAGCAGATCGCTCAGATACTCGATATAGTAAGGCGTGAAACAGGTGAACCTGCAGGAAATATCAAGGTTAGTCCCAAGGGATGAGCAGGAAGCTTTTGGTGTTATACAAAAAGCTTTGCATATCTGGGCTTTTCTGCTATAATCGATGCAGATAAACCAATAAGCAAGGAGGAGATAAGCTATATGGCACAGGAAAACAATATTTGTACTGAAGTACTTGGAAACGAGAACGGTACAGTCATTTTTGCACCTGAAGTTGTTGCAACGATTGCCGGTGTAGCCGCAGGAGCCGTCGAGGGAGTTTCCGCACTAAACGGCAATGTTGTTGAGGGATTTACAGAACTTTTCGGAAAGAAGAATCTCTCAAAGGGCGTCAAGGTAGAAATGGGCGAGGGATGCGTAGCTGTTTCCATCAGCGTTATAATTGAATTCGGAAAGAAGATGCATCTGGTTTGCTCACAGGCGCAGAAGGACGTTAAAGAGGCAATCGAGACCATGACCGGACTCAAGGTGACAAAGGTGAACATCTATGTTCAGGGTGTTCAGATCCCCAAGACAGAGGAGAACGCCCCGGATACCACGGCGGAGTAACATCTTTGCTTACATAAGGAGGTCAGCGTGAAGCTTTCCATATTTGACAGAATTCTCACCGTCATTGCGATGTTATTGTTTGTTGCTATTGGTGCGGGTCTGATTGGGATGTGCTTCTTGTTTACCCAGGAGCAGGTTGCCTCACTCGTATCTTTTGCGTATTCGGGAACCACCGCACAGCTCATAACGGCGATAGTCGGTCTTATACTGCTTATAATCGCAGTGCGTTTGATTATAGCGGTTTCTGCATCTAATAAGGGTAAGAATCAAAACTCTGTTGTGGTTGCTACGTATGATTTTGGCGAGACACGCATTACTTTGGGTACAATAGAGATGATGGTGCAGAAGCATTGCCGCGCTAATACAAGCGTTAAGGAATGCAATAATTCCGTAAGGGCGGTTGAAAATGGTGTTGAAATCGCTTTGAGAATAGCTGTTACGACAGATACTGTAATACCGGAGTTTTCAAATAATCTCCAAGTAACCCTTAAGGAGTGTATAGAGACGCTCGCGGGTGTTAATGTATCAAAAATTGCTTTAAGAATAGTACCGCCCGTTCAGAAACCGCAGTCAATACAGTGAGGTCGGAATGAAACAGGATGATTTTATAGCATATATTGCTGAGCATAGATGGCGCATTCTGCTGATTGCAATGGCGATAATCATTTTGATTTTATTGTTTACAATTGGCTTTTGGCGTACATTGCTGGTAGTTGTTGCCGTTGCGGTTTGTTATATTATAGGAAAGGTATTAGATGATGGTGGAAAAGGTGGAATAAGTGCCTTTTTCAAGGCGTTATTCGGACGCAAGGACGACTGATGCTGCCAATCAAGACGGAGGTTACAAATGAGCCGCAAAGTGGCCAGAGAAGTTGCGATGAAGCTTGCTTTTGCAAGACTGTTCGGCTGTGATGATACATATGCCGAAGTGCTTGAAAAGTCAGGTATAAAGGATGTTCCAAGTGAGTCGGATATTGAGTTTGCCGAAGCACTTTTGCAAGGGATAAATGAAAAGAGCGAAGAGATCGATGCGCTGATAAATGAGATATCGTATGAGTGGTCGGCGGAAAGAATGTCAAGGGTCGATTATTCGATTCTGAGAATTGCGATATACGAGATATGTTACAGAGATGACATACCTGACAGTGTTTCGATTAACGAAGCTGTTGAGCTTGCCAAGCAATTCGGCGGCGATCAGTCACCGGCTTTTATAAACGGCATTCTCGGAACCGTTGTTAAAAGACTTTCGTCGGAATGATATGCTGTATATCGGCATAGATACAAGTTGCTATACTACATCAATCGCATGCGTAAACCAAGACGGTGTAGTCGCGGATATACGCATGCCTCTTGTTGTAAAGCCGGGTGAGAGAGGGCTTCGCCAGAGCGAGGGCCTTTTTCAGCATACAAAGAATTTGGCTGTAATTACAAAGCAGCTATTTTCGACTGTCGATGCGAGAAATGTAGGGGGAATTGCTGTGAGCGGCAAACCTTGCGACACTGAGAACTCTTATATGCCGGTATTCCTTGCAGGTAGAACAGTGGCTACTGCTATTGCCTCGAGCTTATCACTAAACCTTATTGAAACCACGCATCAACAGGGACACATAAGAGCGGCTCTGTACGGTGTCCGAGAGATCAAGGATGAGTTTATCGGGATGCACATATCGGGCGGCACGACGGATGTTTTTATGTGTGACAAGCAGTTAGAACTCAAATGCGTCGGAAAATCAAACGATTTGCACGCAGGACAGCTTGTTGACAGAGTTGGTGTGAAGCTCGGATATAGTTTTCCTGCAGGAAAACATTTAGAACAGCTCGCTATGAAACACTCGGGCGAGCATCTAAAAATACCTAGCAGCGTGAAGAGGTTAGATTGTTCACTTTCCGGTGCAGAAAATATGCTTATGCGGTATATCGATGCGGGAGAGGATAAGGAGAACATTGCATACGCTATGTATGACATGCTTGCCCGTACATTTGCAAAACAGATAGTTAATGCATCGTATGAGTTTGGCATCAAGCAAGCAGTTTTCCTTGGAGGCGTCGCCTCGAGTCAGCTTCTTAGATGTCTGTTGTTAAAGAGAGTAAGCAAGTTGAGCGGAGATTTAGATATAGAGTTCGGTGCTCCTGAGTTGTCAAGCGATAATGCGGTAGGCGTTGCTTTGATTTGTCGGGACCGTTGCATAGGGGAGGGCAAATAAATGGCCGCTTCCATCACAATGTCGGTATCTCAAATAAACGACTATGCAGCAAAGCTCGTTGCAAGAGATTTTCTGCTTAAAAACGTGCGCGTATCGGGTGAAGCCGCCAATGTAAAGTGTCACGTGTCTGGACATTTATATTTGTCGCTGAATGATGAGAATTCGTCGATTAGATGCTTTATACCTGCAGAGAATGTCGATGAAATCGGGTTTATTCCACAAGACGGCGATAAGCTGACAATAATCGGCTCTGTGGGGATATACAGGCAGGCGGGGCAGTTCCAAATCGTCGGGCGCGCCATAGAAAAGCAGGGTGAGGGAGAGCTGTATAAGCGCTTTATACAGTTAAAGCGCAAGCTTGAATCCGAGGGCTTGTTCGATTTGTCGAAAAAAGAGAGGATTCCTATGTATCCTCGGGCAATAGGAGTAATCACTTCGGAGTCAGGTTCTGTTCTGCATGACATAATCAATGTAACCAAGAGACGTTTTCCGGATATGAATCTCGTTCTTTATCCCGTAACGGTACAAGGTGCCATGGCAACTGATGATATTATTCGGGCGCTTGACATAGCTCAGTCGGACAGAAAGTGTGACGTGCTGATTATCGCAAGGGGTGGCGGAAGCATGGAGGATATAAGTACGTTTAATGACGAGTCGCTAGTAAGAGCCATTGCAAAATGTTCGATACCAACAGTGAGTGCTGTCGGACACGAGACCGATTATACGCTTTCCGATTATGCTGCCGATCTGCGTGCACCAACGCCATCTGCCGCAGCGGAGATATGTGTTCCGATGCAAGAGAGTATTGTTTCAAAGATAGACGGGAGCGTGCGTGATATGAATCAGTATGTGCAAAGTCGCATACTCACAACTGACTACAGGTTGCAGAGCTTGATGGCTGCGGTAAGTACTGATGCGATGACCGAGCATTTAAACAATGAGATTAGGCACATTGATTCCTTATGTGATATCATGAAAATGTGCGTAGAATCAAAGATAGATACATTAGACAGTAACATCAAAGGACTGAATGAAAGCATTGAAGCGCTTAGTCCGGTCAATGTAATGTCTAGAGGATACGCAATGATTGAACATAACGGACATTACGTTTCGGAGTATTCGGATATCAAGCATGGAGATGAGATATTCATCCATATGAAAGACGGCACGCATGAAGCGGTGATCGTCGATAGGAGGTAGTTATGGAAGAACAGTTGAGCTTGGAGCAATGTATGGCTGAATTGGAAGAAGTAGCGGACAAGCTGCGTCAGCCGGAGCTCGATATCGAAGAAATGATGAGGCTGTTTGAGCGAGGCTCTGCGTTGGCTGCTTGTTGTAGAAAATTGCTTGCTGAATATAAGGGACGTTTCGAGAAGATTAACGCTTCGAGTGAGGGGAATGATTAGAATGTTTGAAGCACGACTTAAGGTTTATTCCTCTGCTACAACTGACTTTTTAAGGGATTACATGGAATCCCGCAACGACATACCTCAGCAGTTGAGGTCATCGATGCTTTATAGTCTTATGGCGGGAGGTAAGAGACTCCGCCCTGCATTATGTATGGCGTCGTGTGAAATGCTCGGAAAAGAGAGAGTTAATGCGTTGCCGTTTGCGGCTGCTTTGGAGATGATCCACACGTACTCGCTTATCCATGACGATCTTCCCGCAATGGATAATGACGATTTCAGAAGAGGAAAGCCCTCCAATCATAAGGCATTCGGTGAAGCAATGGCCATACTTGCAGGAGACGCACTACTTAATACCGCATTTGAACTTGCGAGCTTTAACTGCAAGACTGTTGATGACATAAAGGCCATGCAATATTTGGCAAAGGCGGCAGGTGCTTCGGGGATGATTGCAGGACAGGTAATGGATATTGATGCAGAGAACGAAGTATATCCGAGCCCAGACCCTTCTGAGTCATTGGTCATGATTCACGAGAAGAAGACAGGGGAGCTCTTGACCGTAGGTATAATGTGCGGAGCTATAATAGCGGGAGCAGATGAACAAACATTGACTGCTCTGAAGAGATTTGGACTTAAATTCGGATTGTTGTTTCAGATTACTGACGATATATTAGACGCTGTAGGTGACTTTAAGTCACTAGGCAAGACTATAGGTAAGGATAATGCGACAAGTAAGTTGACGTATGTTAGCTTATACGGCGTAGACGAAGCGAGGGAGAGGGCGAGTGCTATAGCAGAGGATGCAAAACGCACGCTGGGCGAGTTGCCATACGATACCTCATTTTTCTCCGGTCTGATGGATTTTACGCTGAGTCGTACATGGTAGGTTAGAAATGAGTGATTATTCACTGCTCAAAACAATAGGAAACCCCGATGTGCTAAAGAATCTGTCGAATGAACAGATCGATGAGCTATGCAGTGAGATAAGAGAGAAAATAATCAGTGTTGTCTCGAAAAACGGAGGCCACCTCGCTTCGAATCTTGGTGTGGTAGAGCTGACTGTGGCATTACACACCGCCTTTAATGCGCCCGAGGATAAGCTTGTGTTTGACGTGGGACATCAAAGCTATGTGCATAAACTGCTCACCGGCAGATTTGAATGTTTCGATGCATTGAGAACGGCAGGCGGACTGAGCGGATTCCCCAAAAGCGAGGAGTCAGAATATGACTCGTTCAATACGGGACATGCAAGCACGTCGATATCTGCGGCATTGGGCATGTTGAGAGCTAAGATACAGCTCGGTGAGCAGGGCTTTGCTGTGGCAGTTATAGGTGACGGTTCATTGACGGGAGGCATGGCGTTTGAGGCGCTCAACGACGCAGGGAGAAGCAAGTTACCTCTTATTGTCGTACTTAACGACAACAATATGTCAATAGCAAGGAACGTAGGCGCATTGAGCCAGCATCTTACAAACATCCGCACAAGTAGGGGATATCAAAGGTTTAAGAGACGCACGGTAAATAGCCTGGAGAGCACGAAACTCGGAAAGTCGATGTACGCAGGCATTGAGCGAATGAAGAACAGAATCAAGTATTTCCTCTTGCCGAATAACATTCTGTTTGAGGCGTTGGGATTTACATATCTAGGACCTATAGACGGTCATGATGTCAAATCACTCGTCAAGGTCATGAACAGGGCAAAGGGATTAAACAGGCCTGTTCTGATTCACGTTGTAACCAAGAAGGGGTTTGGCTATCTTCATGCGGAGGAGAAACCGGAGAAATACCACGGCGTATCGTCATTTGATGTAGCGTCGGGTGAGACGATGAAGAAAACCAAGGATAGCAACTCGGAGATTTTCGGAAAAGAGATAACCGAACTCGCAAGGATGGACAAAAGGATATGTGCAATCACAGCTGCTATGAGGAGCGGAACGGGACTGAGCATATTTGAGCGTGAGTTCCCCGACAGACTGTATGATGTCGGAATCGCGGAACAGCACGCAGTAACTATGGCGGCAGGCATGGCAAAAGAGGGGATGAGACCCGTAGTCGCCATATATTCGAGCTTTTTACAGAGGTCTTATGACCAGATAGTACATGATGTATGCTTGCAGAAACTCCCGGTCGTGTTCTGTGTCGACCGTGCGGGTCTTGTGGGTGAGGACGGTGAGACCCACCAGGGAGCATATGATATCGCATACATGAGAACAGCCCCGCAGATGACGATCTATTCGCCTGCTTCTGCAGAAGAACTCAAGGACATGCTTGGCATGGCTATGTCAAATAATTCGCCTGCGGCAATAAGATACAATCGAGGTTCTTTGACAAACGAAATGTACACGGGCTGTGAACTGCAATACGGAAAGTGGGCGGAGGTAACAAAGTCCCAAGAGATAACGGTAATAGCTACGGGACGAATGCTTGAAACTGCGGTGAATGCTACCAACGGGTTGAATGTAGGCGTAATAAATGCGCGTTTTCTTAAGCCAATAGATGAGGAAATGCTCGATAAGCTTTTACAATGCGCAAAGGTTGTTATCACATTGGAAGACGGAATTGTATCGGGCGGGCTTGGCTCTGTAGTTGCGGAATATGTCGCAGGCAGAGGAGTTAAACTGATTCGCTTAGGTATTCCGGATACACCGATAGCCCATGCGAGCATTTGGGAACAAGATAAGGCATGCGGTATTGATGTTGATTCAGTGAGACAGACCATACTGGAGGTTCAAAATGAAGCAAGAGCATAAAAGGGCTGACTTGATGCTTACTGAACTGGGGTTGGCACAAAGTCGCGAAAAGGCAAGAGCGCTTATAATGTCGGGTGTAGTATACGCAAATGAAGTAAAGGTCACAAAGGCCGGCGAGATGCTGAATTCCGACACAACGCTTGCGGTTAGGGAGAATACGATTCCGTTTGTAAGCAGAGGAGGCCTAAAACTGCAAAAGGCGATAGAGAAGTACGGGCTGAATCTACAGGACTTGGTAGCTGCTGATATAGGCGCTTCAACCGGCGGTTTTACCGATTGTATGCTCATGCATGGGGCAAAAAAGGTGTATGCAATAGACGTGGGCTATGGACAACTCGACTGGAAGCTCAGGAGTGATGATAGAGTCGTGGTGATGGAGAGAACCAATGCGAGGCTTATGGAGCCGGACTGGTTTGAGGAAAAACTCGAGTTTGCATCAATCGATGTTTCGTTCATATCTGTTGGACTGATATTGCCGAATCTTCATAAATGTATGGAGAATACAGCACATTTGGTAGTGCTTATAAAACCGCAGTTTGAAGCAGGCAGAGAAAAAGTTGGAAAGAACGGAGTTGTTCGCTCGAAGGAAACCCATTGCGAAGTGATAATAAACACCGTGAAGAAAATAGTCGCGATAGGATTTGAAATGACAGCATTGGATTATTCTCCTATCACGGGACCTAAGGGAAATATTGAGTTTTTGTTTGTCGGGAAAAAAACCGAGGCGCCCTGTGCCATTGACGATGATGAATTAAGCGAGACGGTGAAAGCGTTGGTAAATAATGCGCATGGCCAACTGACATAACTGACATTAAACGGAGGCGTTTATGAACATGAGAAAAATCGGTTTGTGTTCTATAAGCACGAACCACCGCGCTAAAGAGCATATTGCACGTGCATCGGCGATAATCGAATCTATTGGAATAGAGTGCTTCTCTTTCTTTGTAGACGAAAGATGTGACGAAAACGCGGATATCGTTGTTGCGCTCGGGGGAGACGGCACAATACTGCGATCAAAGAAATATGCAAAACAGCACGGAGTTCCGGTTCTCGGCGTTAACATAGGGAGAATAGGCTTTCTGAGCGAATGCGGAATAGAAGAGCTTGGACAAGCTATAAACAAAATACAAAACGATGCACATACCGTAGAGCACAATATGATGCTCACGTGCACGATGCACGATGGCACAAAAACTGAGTGTACAAATGACTTCATCATATACAAGAGTCGCTTGGGCTCGATAGCCAACTTCGAGATTATGATCGGCGGTTCTTCATATGGAACTGTTTTCGGCGACGGTTTAGTCGTCTGCACACCTTTAGGCTCGACAGGATACTCGCTATCTGCGGGAGGTTCGATTATTTCGACCTCGGTATCTGCCATAGGCGTTACGCCGATTTGCTCGCACTCTCTGGGTGCAAGGCATCTAATCGCACCGGCGCAGACGGACATTCCCATTATCGTGAATATGCTCAGTGAGGGTATACTTTCAAACGATGGGTGTGAGGAGTTTAAACTCCATATTGGAGATTCGCTCGTTATAACGCCATCAAATAGTTGCTTTGACCTTATAAGATTTAAAAGTCGAAACCTATACAATATTGTCCGCAGCAAGCTGATATAACGGATAAAACTGTTGTTTTTGCGATAATATTGGGAAAAATTGTTGTAATTACGAGCTTTATACTGTATAATATGCAAGAGATGTAATATTTTAGTAAACCCATCACTATTGCATATGGAGGCCGGTATGAAGGGGAGTCGTCACGCACAAATCTTGGCTATTATCGATGAGCAACAGGTTGAGACACAGGAGATGTTGACAAATATTCTGCGTAAAAGAGGATATAGTGTTACACAAGCGACTGTTTCGAGGGATATTAGAGAGCTGAAAATTAGAAAAGTACCAACGAGCGACGGAAAATCGGTTTATTGCACACTTGAGAATGAAACTCCTCCACAGGTTGCAAAGCTTGCCGATACATTTCGTATGTTTGCAGTAACGATATCCTTAACAGGAAACCTCGTTGTTATAAAAACAGTAACGGATGCGTCGCATCTCGTGGAGAAAACGATTATAGATTTGGATTTATCCGGTATTCTTGGTATAACAGTGGGATGCTCAACCGTGGCAATTATAACTGCGGATGCGCAAAGTGCCAAGGAAACATATAAGTACATAGAAAAAATGCTGAAATAATACAAAGAGGAAACATGTTAGAGCATTTACATATAGAGAACATAGCGCTCATTAAGAGTTTGGATTTGGATTTGCCTGATGGATTTAACGTGCTGACGGGTGAAACCGGTGCGGGTAAATCAATAATAATCGATTCCATAGGTCTCGTGATAGGTGAGCGTGCAAGCAAGGAATTGATAAAGTCAGGCGAGGAAAAGGCGAGAGTTGAGGCGTCTTTCTGTATCGATAAGAATGAAGAAGCCAAGGCTTTTTTGATTTCCATGGATATAGAGAGTGACGATCATATTATAGTTTCACGCGAGCTAAGCGCTTCGGGTAAAAGCACGTGCAGAATAGAAGGCGTACCTGTTGGCATTTCTGTGCTCAAGGAATTCACCTCGTATCTGATAGATATTCATGGACAACATGAGCATCAATCTCTTTTGTCTCCGGCAAAGCACATAATGTATCTTGATGCATTCGCTGGGGACGATATTTTCACGTATAAAAACAAGACAGCTCTTTTAGCATCTGAGTATAAAGCGGCAAAAGAAAAGCTCGATTCGGAGTTCCTGCCCGAAGATGAGAGGATGCGTAGAATCGATATACTGAAGTTTCAGGTCAATGAAATAGATTCCCTCAAACTTGAGGATGGTGAGGAAGAAAGACTCGAGGACGAACAGAAGCTTCTAAGTAATTCCGAGGCTATAATGTCGGGCTTTACCGTTGCACACGATTTGATATCCGACAGGGATGATTCAGTGCTTGATACGTTGAATTTCGCGATAAGAGAGCTTGACCGCATTGCAGGTCTTTCACCCGTATACGATGAGGTTATAAACAAGCTTAGAGAAGCCTATTACGCTCTGCAGGATGTTTCATACACCGTGCGAGATATAAGGGACGATCTCGATTCAGACCCCATGAGGCTGGATTATATCGGAAGCAGGCTGTATGCAATAAACGGCTTAAAGCGTAAATATGGAAAGAATATTGCCGAAATATTGGCCTTTAGGGACAAAGCAAGCGCTGAACTTGATATGCTTATGTCTGCCGATGAGCAAAGGGACGAGCTAATAGTCCGTATATCAAAGCTTAAAGAGGAATATTTCGAAAGCGCATCGGAGCTCAGTGAAAGGCGCAAGAGGAGTGCAGAGAGAATCGAAAAAGCGGTGGTTGAAATACTTAAGGAGCTTGGCATGAAAAACGCTAGTTTCGAAGTAAGATTTGGGAAAAGCGAGAGCATATCACCATCGGGTATAGACAAGATCGAGTTCTATATCTCGACCAACAAGGGGGAAACACCCAAGGCCTTGAGCAAGGTTGTATCCGGTGGTGAAATGTCCAGAATCATGCTTGCCCTAAAGACTATCACAGCGGATGCAGACAGCATCGACACGATGGTATTTGACGAAATAGATACAGGAATAAGCGGTCGAGTTTCTATGGCGGTCGGCGAGAACATGGCCATAACCGCAAGAAATAAACAAATACTCTGTATAACGCATTCTCCTCAGATTGCCGCCTGCGCAAGCAATCACTTTGTGGTTGAGAAGATGGAGACTCAAGACAGTACCGTAACCACTGCAAGAATGTTGAGTATTGAAGAGAGGCCAAAGGTGATTGCATCGATAATGAGCGGAGAGGGGGAATCGAAGCTCGCTATTCAACATGCTTCCGAGTTAATAAACCAATGCGCCGCGAGGATAAAAGAAGCGCTTGAGTGATGTATTAGAATATAGGGAAAACAAAAAGGATGACGATGTCATCCTTTTACTGTTATTATCTGATCGATTTTATTGCGGACTGTACGACGTGCGACATAAGTATGCTTGTTGTAACCGAGCCAACGCCGCCGGGAACAGGCGATATCGCCGAAATAATAGGCTCAACGGCTGAAAAGTCGACATCTCCGCACAGTTTACCGGACTCATCGACGTGAATTCCAACATCCACTATAACTTGACCGGCCCTTACAAACTCGGCGGTAAGTGCATTTCTCTTGCCTGTGGCAACGACGATTATGTCAGCGTCCTTGCAGATTTCCCTTAGACCAATTGTCTTTGTATGGCAAATAGTAACGGTCATATTTTCGTTCAAAAGCATCATTGAAACGGGCTTGCCTATAACAAGACTTCTGCCGATTACGACCGCTTTCTTACCGCATAAATCGATATCGTATCGTTTAAGTAATTCTACACAGGCTTCAGCTGTACACGGCGGGAAACCGAGGTCGCTTCCGCAAAATACACCTGCAAGTGACAGGTCGGTTATTCCATCGACATCTTTTCCGGGAACCAAGGCCGCCTTAACGAGCCTTTCATTGATGTGTTTTGGGAATGGGCGAAACAAAAGTATTCCGTGTACTGTGTTGTCTGCAGAAGCATGACTTATGACGTTTATCAGTTCGTCCTGATTGCAATCGACGTCGAGCACAGTCGTCTTTACATCGATACCGACGGATCGCGCGCGCTTGCAGGCTCCTTTTTCGTATGAAATATCATCTGCTCGCTCGCCTACGCGGATTATTTGCAGAGTAGGGGTGATGCCGTGGGCTTTCAGTGTGAGTACATCCTCCGCAAAACCGGAACAGATTGATTTTGCCGCATCTAATCCTTTAAGAATCTGAGCCATTTTTTCCTCCGTTTAGCTTACTTAAGTAATACTGCCTGACCTCACCTGCGAGGTACAACGAGCCAAGTGCACAGGCCTTTCCAGACGTACCGATATCATGCATAAGACGGTCAATGCCTTGGGAGACAGTGCCGCAGGAGATGGACTTACCACCCTTTGAAATGATTAAATCTGCAAGTCCATCACAACTCATCGATCTCGGGTTGTCCGGATGTACTGTGTATATGACAGAGGCGTGAGGAATAATTATATCGAGTATTCCGCTGACATCCTTGTCTGCCATAACGCCCATAAGTATTGGTATTCGCTCTTCACCGAAGTAACGGGAAATACTCGCACAAGTTCCACGCACACCGTGGGGGTTGTGACCGCCGTCTACTATCATTACGGGTTCCTTGGACAACACTTCAAAACGGGCGGGCCACTTGACATTGTGCATACCCTTGTATATGCTTTCATCGGTAATGTAATAACCCTTTGTAATCAATACATCGATTGCGGTCAAAACGACAGCTGCATTATGCGATTGATATGCTCCGATGAGCCCAAGCTGAACATCTTTAAATCTTCCGAAAGAGAATGTTTGGTAGTCAAGGTGGTATTCTGTGTCTATTAGAGTTGTGAAGTCTACCACGTGCAGATTGGACGAGGTATTGTCGCATTTAGCCTTAAAGACCTTAATTGCCGGCTCATTCTGACCGTGGACTACAACATCAGTATTCTGCTTGATTATTCCTGCCTTAGCGTAAGCTATTTGCTCAATCGTATCTCCAAGAATCCGCGTGTGGTCAAGCCCTATGGGTGTTATTATTTGTCGAGTCGAATTCGCCACCAAGACCTACCTCGAGCACGACAATATCACAGCCCTTGCGCTTGAAGTACTCAAAGCCTACTGCCGTGATAACTTCAAACTCGGTGGGTAAATCGGGTATCATCGATTCGGCATAATCACGTACATAACCCGTTAATTCAGCTAAGTCCTCATCGGAGATTGGGCGGTTATTCAGCTGTATTCTTTCGTTGAACCTGTTGATAAAGGGTGATATGTACATACCTACGTTGTATCCTGCGGCAGTAAGTATTGAGGAGGTCATCGCCGCGGTAGAACCTTTACCGTTGGTGCCTGCAATGTGTATAAACTTGAGATTGTGGTGGGGGTTACCCATTAGATTCAGTAATTCTGTGATGCGCGTGAGACCGAGCTTGCTTCCGCGTCCGGACATTCCATGTATATAGTTTATTGCCTGTTCGTAGTTCATTCTTTTCTCCTGATGAATAATCAAACATATTATAGCTTTTAGCGACCTAAAGTCAAATGCTTTTGATATTTAGTTGAAATAGGCCATGTAATTTGATAGTATATACGTAATAAACTGTCCGGAGGTTACCATGTTAATCTTAAAGAATGCAAATGTACTTTCTATCAGGAGAAAAGAGTTTATCGGGGACGTAGCCGTAGAGAATGGAAGGATTTATTCCGTTGGCAAAGATATCTCGATTCCG
>JAEDCW010000049.1 GCA_016293975.1 Clostridia bacterium | reverse complement strand
AGGGCGCCCGGCGGATGTCCGTGGGACGCAGAGCAGACGCACGAGTCACTCAAGACCACGCTTGTTGAGGAGAGCTACGAGGTTCTCGATGCGATAAACACTCAGGACGAGAATGCGCTCATGGAGGAGCTGGGCGATTTGCTCTTGCAGATAGCATTCCATGCCGAGATTGAGGAGGAGTTTGCCAACTTCAATTTCCGCGACGTTACCACGGGTATAGTCAACAAGCTCGTTTACAGGCATCCGCATGTTTTCGGAGATGTGCAGGTTTCTGGAACTGCGGACGTACTTGCAAACTGGGAGGTGTTAAAGCGCAATGAAAAGCATCAGAAGAATCAGTCTGAAGTTATACTCGCAATACCCAAGAGCTTCCCGGCACTTGTAAGAAGCTACAAGGTGCAGAAGAAGGCGGCGGACGTCGGATTTGATTGGAGCAGTGCAGACGAGGCCTTCTATAAGATAGGAGAGGAGACCGCAGAGTTGCGCGAAGCTATGCGAGACAACTCAAATATCGACGAGGAACTGGGAGATTTGCTGTTTGCCGTTGTAAATGTGGCAAGGCTCTTAAAACGCGACCCGGAGCTTTGTCTATACGATGCGGCCGAAAAATTCGCTCAAAGATTCATGAAAATGGAGAGTCTCGTCATGGCGGACGGACTGTCGCTTAAGGACATGAATTTGGAGCAAATGGATGCCTATTGGGAGAGGGCAAAGCGGTTATTTTAGCATAATTAAGGCCTTTTTCGAGCAATATATTAAAAAAAGGCTTGTACTTGGGCAATAGTGCATTTATAATACTTGTGGCATTGGCTAAGACATACTATTTGGAGGTAAATATAATGAACAAGACTGAACTGATCGGTGCATTGGCAGCGAAGACGGGAATGACAAGGAAGGATTCCGAGAAGGCTCTTACAGCTATACTCGGTACAATCGTAACAACACTTCAGAATGGCGAAAACGTACAGATCGTTGGCTTCGGTAACTTCGAGGTTCGCGAGCGCGCAGCACGTATAGGCCACAATCCCCAGACACACGAGGAAATCCAGATTGCTGCCAGCAAGGCCCCCGTCTTCAGAGCAGGCAAGTCCTTCAAGGACGCTATCAAGTAATTATAGTCTAACGATTATAAAGCTCTTATGCTAACGCATGGGAGCCTTTTTTGTTTTCTGCGACAGTTTGACTGTCCTTTTGATTGTGCTATAATTTGGGTAAGAAAATAGAGAGGGTTTCTCAAAGGTGTTTTATGAAGAATACCAAACCGGGTAAGCTCAGGCGGTTTATCAGCTATTACAAACCGCACATGGGCATATTTATTTTGGACTTGGCGTGTGCGTTTATAGTATCGGCTATCGATATCGCCTATCCGTGGGTGTCGCAGTACGCATTGGAAGAGCTTTTGCCCCAAAGCCGATTCAGCGCATTCTATTGGCTGATATTCATAGTTATAGCGGCATATCTGTTCCGCTCGGTGCTTATGTATATCATAACTTACATAGGGCATCAATTGGGCGTATACATGGAAGCCGATATGCGCAGAGATCTGTTCGCACATATGCAGAAACTGTCGTTCAGCTTTTTTGACCGCTCGAGGACGGGTAAGCTGCTTTCGCACTGCACGAACGACCTTTTCGATATAACGGAGCTTGCTCACCACGGCCCCGAGGACGTATTTATATCGATTGTAACGATATTAGGTTCATTTATCGTCATACTCACTATTGAGTGGAGACTTGCGCTGATACTCATAGCCTGTGTGCCCATAATGATAGGCTTTGTAATGCTTTTGAGGAAGCGCATGGGCAGGGCATCAAGACACGTCAAGGAGGGCATTGCGATAATAAACTCCGGCATAGAGTCGTCCATCTCCGGCGCGAGGGTCGCTCAAGCATTCACGAATGAGGAGTACGAACGAGAGAAGTTCGACAGAGGAAACGGACGCTTTATAAACTCAAAGCGCGAGTTCTACAGCGCTATGGGCGTGTTCATGGGTGGAATGGAGTTCTTTACTAATGTGCTCAAGGTCATCGTTCTGCTCGTAGGCGGTTACATGATAATGAAGGGCAACCTCAGCATGGTTTCGCTGTTGACGTTCACGCTCTATGTTAGCTCGTTCGTATCGCCTGTGAGAAAGCTTGCGATGTTTACGGAGACCTATACCGTGGGTATGGCGGGCTTCAGCAGATTCGTAGATATTATGGAGACAGAGCCCGAGATAGTCGATTCTCCCGATGCAGAGGACATAGGCGATGTGAAGGGTGACATATGCTTTAGTGACGTAAGTTTCTCCTACGATGGCGAGAAAAAGGTACTAAACCATGTCTACCTCGATATCCCCGCGGGAAAGACGCTCGCTTTGGTAGGTCCGTCGGGCGGAGGAAAGACCACGATATGTCACCTTATACCGAGGTTTTACGAGGCAATCGACGGTAAGATTACAATAGACGGCAAAGATATAAAGAGCCTCACGTTGAGCTCGCTGCGTAGGAGTGTAGGCATAGTACAGCAGGATGTGTTCTTGTTTGCCGATACGATAAGGGAAAACATACGCTACGGGCGCATGGATGCCACAGATGAGGAGATAATCCAGGCGGCAAAGCTCGCAGAGATACATGACGACATTATGTCGATGCCAAACGGCTATGATACAGCGGTAGGCGAGAGGGGAGTTATGCTTTCGGGAGGACAGAAGCAGAGGGTCTCGATAGCGAGAATATTCTTGAAGAATCCTCAGATACTTATACTGGATGAGGCGACGAGCGCTCTGGATTCGGCTACCGAGGCGAAGATAACAGTTGCGTTTGACAGATTGTCGAAGGGCAGGACTACGCTCGTTATAGCACATAGGCTTTCTACAATCAGAAACGCCGACGAAATCGTGGTAATAGACGACGAGGGAATCTCAGAAAGGGGTACGCATCAGGAACTGATGAACAAAAACGGCAAGTATGCGGCGCTCCAGAACACACAAATAACCGATTGAAGGAGTTGTGATGAAGCTTAATCTTGAGGGCAGAGAAATCGAAATACAGAGGGGCGAAAGCATACTCGATGCAATAGGTAAGCTTGGAATCGAGAGCGACAGCCTTTTGGATAGACCGCTTGCGGCGCAGATGGGCGGCGAGGTATTCAATCTCAAGTATACTCCTCACAAGGAATCCAACATAACATTGCTTAGGTACAATGATTTGGAGGGTCAGGCGGTTTACGAGAGGACTCTACTGTTTGTGTTTATAATGGCTATGAGGAAGCTGTTCCCAAAGGCGAGGGTATACGTCAGATACTCCATGGGAAACGGGCTCTATATAACCATATCAAATGAATGCGACCTTACGGAGCGGGATATCGATTCGCTCAAGCAGGAGTGTCGCAGGCTTATCGAGGAGGATATTAGTCTCGACAGAAAACGCCTCAGCATAAACGATGCGCTCGAATTATTTACAACGGATGGACAAAAGGACAAGGCAGAACTGCTCAAGTGGCGTAGATTCAGCTATTTTGACGTGTACATGGCAAATGGGTATACGGACTACTTCTATGGGGAGATGGCGCCGTCGACTTCGTATGTCAAGGTATTCGACATTCATAGGCTTAATAATGCCGTAGTGCTGCTCATGCCCGACCACGAAGACCCGACGATTCCGGCCGAGTATGCCGACAGACCCAAGCTCGCACAGGTTTATGCGCAGAGCGACAAATGGGGCAAACTGATGAACTGTTCATGCGCCGTAGAGCTCAACAGAAGGGTGCAAAACGGTTCCATACACGAGCTTATACGCGTAAACGAGGCACTCCATGAGAGGGCATACGCGAATATCGCGGACGCCGCCGCAGCTAGGGGTGCAAAGGCACTAATGATTGCGGGCCCGTCGTCTTCGGGAAAGACTACGAGTGCAAACAGAATAGCAACGCAGTTGAGGGTACTTGGACTCGACCCGGTTATGCTGTCGCTCGACAATTACTATATTGACCGAGATAAGATACCCGCAAACGAGCACGGCGAAAAGGACCTTGAGCACATAAACACTCTCGACATAGAGAGATTTAGCGCCGACCTCGAGTCACTTCTTGACGGCAGGGAGACGCTCGTGCCTAAGTTTGACTTTAAAACGGGCAAGCGCGCACCCGAGGGAGATATATATAAGCTTCATTCCGATCAGCCCATAATAATAGAAGGCATACACGGCCTTAATCCGTTGCTTATATCAGACGACATAGACCAAAACAAGATTTTGAGGGTTTATGTGAGCGCATTGCCGACGATGAACCTCGACGACCACAACAGGATAAAGACCACGGACGTCAGGCTGTTGAGGCGGCTTGTGCGCGACTATCAGACGAGGAATGCACCCATGGAGCAGACGCTTTCGATGTGGCAGTCCGTAAGGCGAGGCGAAGAACGTTGGATATTCCCCTATCAGGAGAATGCCGACATAATATTCAACACGACACTGCACTACGAGATAAGCGTGCTCAAAAAGTATGTCTATCCTCTGCTTCTCGAGGTAAAGCCTGAGAGCAAGTATTTTTGCAGGGCGAGGAACATAGTTAAGTTTCTAAACTACTTCATGGACGCAGACGTTGAGGACGAGATACCGCCCACATCGATACTGCGCGAATTCATAGGAGGGAATGTTTTCTACAAGTAAAAATCAGGCCGAACCCGGAATTAATTGTGTTGACAAGCTATACATTTATGATATAGTACAAACAGAGTTAGACACAACTAACCATGGGAGGCAGCATGGATCGCAGGACGCTTTCACAGCTTAACCCGGGTGAATCCGGGTGCATATATGCAATAAATACCACGCACAAGGCTCTTAGACGCAGACTTATAGACATGGGCATGGTTCCATACACCGACATAAAGGTGAAGCGAATCGCACCTATGGGCGACCCTATAGAGATAAGCATGCGTGGATTTTCTTTGTCTATAAGACGCGAGGATGCGGAAAAAATCGTCATAATGCACGACGACGAGCGCGAGAGTCTTTTGGCGGAATGGAAGGAATACTCAAAAAAGCGCGAGGCACAGGGCAAGGAGATGCTCGAGGCCATCATGCACGAAGATAAATCAGACGAGCATGAGCACGAGAGAGCGGCAAAGCTTACAAAGCAGTTTTTGAAGTTTAAGAGACCCTGCGAGACGGGTTCAGGCAAGCAGGCCTGCGTCTCAGAGGTATCGGACGATGACAGACCCGTTAAGCTTGCGCTTGTGGGAAACCCCAACTGCGGCAAGACCACGTTATTTAATGCTATGACGGGCTCAAGGGCAACAGTGGGCAACTGGCCCGGAGTTACCGTGGAGAAAAAAGAGGGCAAAGTAAAGAGCGTAAGGAGAAGGAACTGCGGAAGCGGACTCTGCACTATGGGTCACGAGATGACGCTCGTAGACTTGCCAGGAATATACTCATTGTCACCGCACACGATGGAGGAAATCGTGTCGAGGGATTACATCGTAAAAGAAAAGCCTGATATAATCGTCAACATAATCGACGGTACGAATCTTGAGCGTAATTTGTATTTGACGATACAACTCATGGAGCTCGAGGTGCCCATGGTAATCGCGCTCAACATGATGGACGAGGTCGAACGCATGGGAAACACCATAGACTGCGAAAAGCTCTCTAAGACGCTTGGCGTACCCGTGGTACCAATAAGCGCGCGCACGGGTCAGGGAATATCCGAGCTCATCATATCGGCTCAGAAGGTCATACAGGCGGCTCATTTGAAGCTCCACGAGGGCTTTAACATCGAACCCGACGATATTTACGATTCGTTTACACACGTCTACCATCATAGGATAGGCGAGGTGATAGCCCCTTATGTACAGAAGGCTGGTTTAAAGCTCCATTGGGCGGAGATAAAGACGCTCGAAAAAGATGAACTCGTCATAGAAGCGCTTGAGCTGAGCGAAGAGGATGCGGCTAAGGTAGATAAGCTTGTAATTGAGTACGCAGAGGCTTCTGTCATGCTGAAGGACAGCGAGACGATGATTGCAAGCTGTAGGTATTCGTATATAGACAGCGCAGTATCGGATGCGGTAAGCAGAAAAAAGGGCACGGCGGATGCGCAGACGAGCGACAAAATCGATAGGGTTTTGACGAATAAGTTCCTTGCTATCCCCTTGTTCATACTCATAATGCTCGCGATATTTGCGCTTACGTTCTCAACATTCGGCGCATGGCTGAGCGACTCAATCGGTGCACTCATAGACAAAGTTATAAACCCTGCTGTGGCGAGCGCACTCGATGCGGTAGAAGCTCCCGGTTGGTTTATAGGGCTCGTGTGTGACGGCATTATAACCGGCGTGGGCGGCGTACTCACATTCCTGCCGCAGATAGCGTTGCTGTTCTTTTTCTTATCTTTACTCGAGGATTCGGGTTATATGAGCCGCATAGCGTTTATTATGGATAGACCGATGAGGCGCTTCGGACTCAGCGGAAAGAGCTTCATACCTCTGCTCATGGGCTTCGGGTGTACGGTACCTGCCACGATGGGCGCAAGGACCATGGAGAACGAGAAGGATAAGAGTATGACGATACTGCTCCTGCCCTTTATGAGCTGTTCTGCAAAACTGCCTGTGTACTTGCTTATGGCAGGTGCGTTCTTCGGCAGATATGCGGGAATCGTTATAATCGGGCTGTACCTGTTAGGCATACTCGTAGGCATAGTGTCGGGACTCATGTTCAAGAAGACGCTGTTTAAGCCGGAGTCCGCGAAGTTCCTCATAGAGCTTCCGCCATATAGATTGCCCTCCATGAAAAATACGCTCCTCAATGTCTGGGAAAAGGTCAAGCACTTCTTAGAGAAGGCAGGTACGCTTATTTTTGCAATGAGCGTAATACTCTGGTTCCTCATGAACTTTGATTTCACACTGTCTATGACAGATAACGAAGCAACGAGCATTTTGGGCAGAATAGGTACGTATATTGCTCCCGTATTCAAGCCTTTGGGCTTTGGATTCTGGCAGGCGGCAGTTGCACTCTTGTGCGGACTTATCGCAAAGGAAGCCGTGGTTTCGGCAATGGCCGTATTCTACGGATTTGCGGCAAACGCGGCGAGCGTAGATGTGTTCTCGGCAATGGGCGGAAGTTTCGACACGTTGACGGCATTGAGCTTCCTTGTTTTCGTGCTTTTGTACACGCCTTGCGTAGCCGCCGTGGCGACTATGAGAAGGGAACTTTCGAGCCGCAAGTACACCGCGTTTGCGGTGCTCTATCAAATAGGTATAGCTTACCTCATGGCTTTGCTGGTATATCAGATAGGTTCGATGTGCGTATACGGGAATATGACCGGACTGTTTGTTGCAATTGCCGTCATAATAGTGGCGTACTGCGTGTACTGTATTGTCAGGGCGGTAAGGAAAAAGGACTGTAATTGCTCGGGATGCAGCGATTGTTCCATGCGCGGCAAATGCGACTCCGCTAAATGATAAATGCATATTTGAAAGAGAAAGAGGGGCGTCATCCGTCCCTTTGCTGTTTTAGTGTTAAAGCATTTTATTCGGTCAACTCAAATGCGCCTTTACGTACACTTACAGGCAGGCAACAGTTGCGCTCAAACGTGCTGTTCATGCGACACATATACTCCCCGAGAATACCGTTGGGCACTACGGCGAGCAGACGCCCCACAAAGCCGCTGCCTGTATCCTCTGCGCGCCTTTGTTGCCGGGCATTTGCTTGGATATGCAATACACCAGTGAGAGTGTGTGCTCCGCAGGATTGGGCGGATAGCCGTTTTGAAGCATTGTGAAAGAGGATTCGCCCGACCCGTTGATTGCGCGCAATACGCATTCCGTGTCGTCCATTGCGGAGGTGCCGCACAGCTCATCTACACGCCTGTTTTTGTCGTAATAGTGCATTGCCCTTATTATTGCCCTGTCATAAACGGTGGCCTTAGATCGGGGATAGCTCGAACAAATTCGTCTTCTCTTACATCGGCGAGGCTTTCTACGCCGAAAAAACTCGATACAAGCCTAAAATCATCAAACACGGCATTGTAATCGCTGTCTGCACAGCGATAGTTAGAGGGCGGAGTGACTACGAGCAATGTGTAGCCGTGCTTCTCAAAGTTGAAATCCAATGGCGTAACGATTGGCGAGTCACCATCAATGAAATCGTGCGCGAGCAGACCTACGTTTGTGATAGCGATATGTTCAAGCACGCTCTAAGACTTCATAAAGCAGTTGTTCTCAACCCAATGCGTAATCCGATAAAGCTCGTCCGTGGATATAGATGAATCGTTATATAGCACATTCATAGCCATCGCCATAAGCACGCTTACTGATGTAGATGATGAAAGCCCTGCGCCGGAGGTTATACCGGAATGGGTGAAAAGTGCCATGCCGCCGACATTATACCCGAGGTAATTAAAGCGCGAGTAGATGCCCCTGATTATTGCCCGCGGCGAATGTGCTTCCTGCCTTCTGCGTAAAAAACCGTCGAGATTCATGTTCATCATGGGGAAGCCCAACGATCGGAACAACACATTCCGTGCAGGAAGTTTGGCGGCGATGCCTATGCAATCGACGTTTGCGGCCATAGTGACGGCTTTGTCGGACTGACGGGCTTCGTATCCCCCTAAAAGGTCGACCTTGCACGGCGACGATATAAGAGCCATCTTTGTGCATTCGGGCACCCTTTTGGAAAATGTAAACAGCAGATGGAGATAACGGTTGCGTTGCTCGAAGAAATCTCCTCCGTACAGTGAAGTGAGCTGTGCGTCGAACGTGCCGTCACGAATATCCCTAATAAGTTCGTCTATGTGTCTCATTATGCACCTCAAGCTTGTATATACGATTTGACGCATGGTTACCCTGCGCATAGTCCGCACAGAATATTTACTTGTACAACCAACGATATTACGATTTATCAAAAATAAAAAAAATCAGATTCCAATTGACATAATTATATAGTATTAATACTTCGTCATCAATGCAATGTTAAAACAATTTCGATAGTACTCACGCCTGTTGTATGGTTTGCGAGCAAGCGGACTTTCTCGGTTCGCCGTGAATATAACTCTTGCAGTGGTTGTGTGATATAATCCCCATATGGAAAAAGTGCTTGTAAATGTTCCTATAAGAGAATTTGCCGAGTCAATGTTTCACCCGGAGGATTTGGTGTCTTCGTCGTTTACAAAAGAGCGCGCACAGCTCGGTATGCATTACCATAAGCTCAGGCAGCAAAACAGGGGAAGTGCGTATAAGAGCGAGGTTGCGCTTGAATACACATACGAGACAAAGAGCTCGCGCTTCGTGCTTTCGGGGCGAATGGACGGACTTATAGAGGACGAATACAGTTGCATAGTCGAAGAGGTCAAGACCACATACAGAAATGTCGATGAGATAGCGGAGCCAAGCAGTGCCCATCTTGCACAGGCAAAGTGCTATGCCGCCATCTACAGCGAGCTTAAGGGCCTCGAAACGATAACGGTCCGCGTGGTGTACGTATCGCTCGTAGACGAGGATGCGAAAGAGCTGACTTTTGATTATACGGCAGAGGAGCTCTCTGATTGGCTCAAATCGGCACTCAGCGTATATGCGGCGAGGCTTGAAGCACTGAGACGAAGGGTGGACAGGGCAAAAAAGAGCGTGGAGAAGCTCGGATTTCCGTACGATACCAAGCGTATTGGGCAGAGACAGCTTATGAGAGACGTCTATCATGCCGTTGAGAGCGGGAAGCTATTGCTTGCAAACGCGCCTACAGGAATAGGCAAGACGATTTCAACGCTGTTTCCGACGCTTAAGGCGTGGTCGAGGGGATATTGCGAGAAGATATTCTATCTCACTGCGAGAAACACGATACGCAGGGTCGCCGCACAGACGGTTACAGACTGTGTCAATGCCGGGGCAAAGATACGCGCGGTCGTACTCTCGTCAAAGGAGAAGCTGTGCCCAAATCCGGAAGGTGTCGTTTGTGAGCCGGAGACCTGCCCGTATGCAAAGGGCTTTTACGAGAGGCAGGAAAAGGCACTGAAAAAAATACCTGCCTGCGGAGTGGTGGACGAGGCACTCGTGCGGACGCTCTCGGAGAAGTATACGATATGTCCGCATGAGTTCATGTTCACGATAGCTGAGCTTTCGGATTGTATCATAGGCGACTATAACTATGCTTTCGACCCCCGTGCGATGATAAAGCGGTTTTTCGATTCGCCGGGAGAGTATTCATTGCTCGTAGATGAGGCGCACAATCTCGTAGACAGGGCAAGGTATATGTTCTCGGGGGAAATCGAGGAGACGGCACTTAGAAATCTATCGAGGGAGCTAAAGGGAAACAAAGATAAATCCATAAAAAAGCTTGCGACCGCACTTAAGAACGTATTGGCGGCATTGAAGAAGATAAAGCTCTTACTTACAGAAGCCGCCGTCGATTCGAGGGTGTTAGAGGCACTCGATGAAGAGCTAAAAAAGAGCTTAAATACACTTTTGAGCAAACTTGAAGGGATGATAGAGGACGGGCTTTCAAAGAATCTCGGCAAGTACTTCGCCGACGCGTATTTTCCGCTTAGGTTCTTTCTCGAATTGCTCGAAACAAAAGACGAGACTTATGCCATCACCGCAGAGCTCTCTTACGGCAGGCTTGCGCTTGGGATAAGATGCCTCGACCCGAGCGTGCGGCTTAAAGAGGCATACAAGAATATGAGGAGCGTCGTGTTCTTTTCTGCAACGCTCACGCCGTTTTCGTACTATAAACGGCTTTTGGGCGCAGATGAAGCGGACATACTCGACATTGCAAGCGCATTCCCGAGAGAAAATTTCGGATTGTACATAGTGCCTTTGGATACAACGTACAAGGGCAGAGGTCGCACTATGCCGGAGCTGTGCAGAGCGCTCTGCGGATTCTTCTCAAAGCGCACTGGCAACTATCTCGTCTATTTTCCGTCGTATGCATATATGAGGGAAGCCGCTGATATGCTTTCGGGCATGGGGATAGATTGCAGAGTACAGTCGAGCGATATGGACGAGGTGGCAAGGGAAGCATTCCTTTCGCAGTTTAAGGAGGGCAACGACACTACTATAGTGGGACTTGCGGTAATGGGCGGAATATTCGGCGAGGGCATAGACCTTGCAGGCGAGAGGCTCATAGGCGTGGCGGTAGTAGGTGTAGGTCTGCCTCAGATATGTATGCAGAGGGATATAATAAGGGACTATCACGACAAAAACGCCGAAAACGGGTTCTCATATGCCTATCAGATACCCGGCTTTATAAAAGTGATGCAGGCGGCAGGACGGCTGATAAGAACACCTACGGATAAGGGTGCGGCGATACTCGTTGACTCGCGATTCATGCGCCCCGACTACAGGGAACTTTTCCCGTCCCATTGGAGCCACGCAGAGAGGGTAAGCCCATCAGAAGTCGGAAAAAGAGTGGATGAGTTTTGGCAGAATAGAAAATAATGGGGTGTATGCCCCATTTTTAGTCCTTTACGATATCGAGAAGCTGTGAAAATCTGTCTATAACGTAGTTGTAGCCACTTGGCTCCCCGAAGCCGTAGCGCGCCCACACAAAAGGTATTTTTGCGTACACCGCTGACTCGTAATCCCCCTGGGTGTCTCCGACGTACACAGGCGATTTTAGACCATTGCGCTCTATGAGCATGCGATTCGTCTCTCCCTTGTGCACTAATGTGCGTCCCCAGCAATCTGTCGCCTCAAAGTAGTCATAGAGCTTGTGAGCGTCGAGAAACGTCTCTATATAGCCGAGCTGACAGTTGCTTACGATAAACAGCCTGTGGGTTTTTCTGAGCTCGGACAGCGTCTCAACAACTCCCCCATAAAGCTTTCCGCCGTGTATGCTTAAGTACTCCCTTTCCGTTATGCAAAGCATATCCATGAGCTCGTGGGCTTCTTTTTTGTCACAGAATGTGAATAGTTTTTCGGCAATAGCATACATTGTCATGCCCATGCTCCGCGTCAGGTCATCCGGGGTTATCCTGTAGCTCAACCCCATTTTTTCAAAGGTGTCGTTCCACGATATGGTTACGTTCTTCGTAGAATCCCACAAAGTACCGTCGAGGTCGAATATAATAGAATCAAATTTCATAGGTCTCTCCAATAAACAAAGTTAAAGTCAAAGGTTTTGTCCACATATGCCTATGCAAACACAGCAATGAAATTCGGACAACGCAGACATACCAATCTACCACCAAAACTCGTATACGGCAAGTATAAACGCTTTTTGCGGGAATCGATATTGATGCAAGCAAAACTGCAGGTCTATTTTTATATTTTGGGGAAATGCTAAAACTGTTGCAATGTGTGTTATAATCCCCCTTATTCGTACAATGCGAATTTGACACAATGCGCATAGTATAAGAGTATTACAATGATTATGGAGGGATCTGATTTGGCTCATACAAACAGCACGAGCGACAGTGCCGTAGTCAAAATGCGGCGTAGAGGTCGTTTCGTTGGCAAGACGTGGTATTCGCTTGCGGTATTCATTGCACTTGAGATATTTGCAGTCTATTCGCTCATAGCCTCGACGTTTAGTGGCACGGGGCAGGATGTTATGCTTTGTGCTATTTCGATGGTGCTTTATGCATTGCCATATATAGCAGAATGGCTCTTTAGGATACACTTCTCAGGTGTAATGGAGATAATGTGTATGCTTTTTTGTATAGGGCCGCTTTTCGGAAGCGTACATAGGCTCTATTTTATAATTCCGTGTTTCGACGATATACTGCACACGTACAGCGGCTTTATAGGTGCGGCTATAGGCTTTGCGCTGCCCGATTTATCGGACAAGCAGAATCAAAAGCATTCGTTTCTGCTGAAGTGCGTATCTGCGTTTGCAATTTCAATGAGCTTTGCCGCGGTATGGGAGATATTTGAGTATTCGGCGGACATGCTTTTGGGCACGGATATGCAGTGGGATACGATGATAACCAACTTCAGTTCATATCTCTTGGGAGGAGATATGTCGATACCGCCTGTAATTTCTGATATCGAGTCAGTTATGATAAACGGCGAAGAGCTTTGGACGGGCGGCTATATCGATGTAGGTATAATCGACACCATGACGGATATGATAGTGTGCTCCGCAGGTACGGTGGCGTTCGTACTTTTGGCGGCATTCTCGCGCGGAAAGCTCGTGTGCCCATTTGTCGCCAAGTATCAGAGTGAGTAAGCGCGTTATACGGCTATAAGCATTAAAAAAGGGTGTGAAAACACCCCCTTACTGTTACTTGTGACGCTATTAGATTCTTGCAACGCCCGTGCGTCTTGCGGCTTCCGCTACCGCCTCGGCAACGGCCTTGCCTACTCTGGGGTCGAAGGCCTTGGGGATTATGTACTCTTCGTTGAGTTCGTCATCGCTTATCAAGGACGAGAGCGCCTGCGCGGCGGCCATCTTCATTTCCTCGTTTATGTCGCTTGCACGGACATCAAAAGCCCCTCGGAATACTCCGGGAAATGCGAGCACGTTGTTTATCTGATTGGGGAAGTCACTCCTGCCTGTTGAGATTACCCTCGCCCCGCCTGCCTTTGCTTCGTCGGGAAATATCTCGGGCGTGGGGTTGGCACAGGCAAATATTAT
>JAEDCW010000048.1 GCA_016293975.1 Clostridia bacterium | reverse complement strand
TAATAACCGATTGTGTACTCGTCAACAACTCTATCGTTTACGATATGCTCTGTAACGATCTTTGCCACCATGTCAGGGGTAACCTTAACGTAAGTTACCTTCTCCTGATCGGGCTTATATACTTCAACGATTGGCTCAAGTCTGCATACGCCGATGCATCCCGTCTGGGCAACAGCAACATGCTGAAGCGAGCGCTTGCTCACCTCATCCATAAAAGCAGCGAGAACAGGACGAGCACCTGCAGCGATTCCACAAGTTGCCATACCAACTACAACACGAGTGCCGTTATGTTCTTTTCTAAGGCCGATGTTCTCGAGGGTCTTCTTACGAATTGCTTCGAGTTCCTGCAAAGACTTCATTCTTATATACCTCCATTAAGTTCTTCTATACCTTGTTTTAAATAATCACTCATCCACTGCACCACATCAGGTGTGCTGAGGGGAATATCATACCCGAGTGTATCCCGAATTTCACCGGTATCAAATCTAAACACTCTGCCATCCACGTCCAACGCATAGATAAACCTGACATTTTCGTTCGTCACAACGGTTGTCAATATTGTTTCCGCCATATCGCCCATCGGGGGCCTATCTATATGGCTAATTCTATACGAAGCGCTAATTTCAGTACCTTCGCCGGGTTTGGAACGCAAACTGAATTCACCGTCACACGCCTCCGCTCCCAACTTGAAGAATGGAATGCCTAGCCCAACTTTTCTCGTGGTTCTAGATGTTGTGAACGGATCGATAACATGCTTCTGCATGTCCTCGTCCATTCCGCATCCATTATCCTTAATGATAATTGTCAATTTGTCCTCTTCATGACTGACAATCTCAGCAATCTCGACAGTATCTGCTTTAGCGCTTATCGAATTCTGAACAATGTCAAGCACATGGAGGGCGAGTTCCTTCATAATCATGTCAGTTCATCTGACGATACTTGTCGAGTATTCCCTTTACATCGCCGGGTACCAGTCTGCCGTAGACGTCATCATTGATCATCATTGCGGGAGCGAGGCCACAGCAACCTATGCAGCGAGTAGCTGTCAGTGTAAACAAACCGTCAGGTGTTGTCTTGCCGGATTCTATGCCGAGCTGCTTGGACAGCTCATCGAATACAAGCTGTGAACCGCGAACATAGCACGCCGTACCAAGGCAGAGACCAATTGTGTACTTGCCGTTTGCTTCAAGCGTAAACAGCGAATAGAATGTTGCTACACCGTAAATTGTGGATACAGGAATGCCGGTAGCTTTTGAAATATAGTTCTGAACTTCTTCGTCAACACAACCGATTATCTCCTGTGCGCCCTGCATGATAGGAAGCAAACCACCCTGTTCATCCTTCCACTGTTCAATGACCACATCGAGTTCTTTGAACAGTTCTGCACGAGTTTTCTTCTCGTTGACCATATATACCTTTTACCTCCTTGAAAATTGCATTGCACGTAGCAAACAAATGTCGCCATGTACATTAATTTTACTAACATATCATAGCACACGGGCCTATGAAATGTAACCCATTTATACCGTTATTAAGGTATATATTTCTGCAAATCACACTATTATACCGATATAATACATAATAATCTGTATAAACTGCTTACTGTATACGAAAAATCCGCAACTATAGGATTCGTGAAGCTTAAATAAAGTTGCAATGTAAAAGGTAAAACTTTCAAGTATTGAAAACAATTACTCGATCCAGCAGAGCTTTTAAAAATAAACTATGATGTTTAACGAAGAGTGAGAATTGCAGGTTGTCCACAACTGCATAAATATGCTATGTAAAGTGACAGACAGTTTGTCTCTCCAATACACCTAACTGCCAACCCCTCCTCTAAGGAAGGGGTTGACTCTCTTGTTTTGTTACGGTGTAACTTCATCGATATGGAGCAATGTGTCCGGAACAGAGGCAATCTGTTTATCGAAGTAATAGGTCATTATATCCTCTATGGCACCTGCGCTGGAACTTCCCGAATACCCGTTGGGGACACAGACCACCACGACAATTTCGGGGTTGTCACGCGGCGCATACGATACGAACCATGACGTATTTTCTATGTCTATGGGGTTATTACCAACCTGTGCCGAACCTGTTTTACCGGAAAGTAAATCCAAGTAGCCTTTTCTCTTAAACTCCTCGCTGAAGCGCTGTGCCGCGGTACCTCCATCCTCAGGCGAAACAACGCCCTTAAGGCCGTCGTGAATAGCCTTCCAATATTCCTCCGGCGCATTTATCACATTTAGTATAGACGGCTCAAACTGCTTCACCAGAGTTCCATCACTCGATGTAATTCTATTGACGATATTTGCGTCATAAACTGTACCCTTGTTTGCAATGGCAGCTACGTATCTCGCTACCGCAATAGGCGTAACAGACGAAACGGCCTGTCCTATTCCCGTACGTATCGTCAAAGTTGCCTTCCACTGGAGCTCATTGAGCATCGACATTATCTCACTTACCCAAGGTTGTCCTTTTGTAACGCCTTCTGGTATACCGAGCGTTTCGGAGAGTATCCTACGTACGTCAGGACCCTTGTTCGCCAAACTACCATCCTGAAGTTCCATAAGCTGCAATGACGCCGTCGCTATGTCGTCATCCGTTGCTGTTTTTCCGCAGAACGACAAGTATGCCTTCAGCTTGCTCTTCAATATGCTGTAGATATAACTCGGCAGAGATGCACGCTGACTTCCAAGGGGATTAGACAGTTTATTGAAATCTATCAAATCGTTGTCAAACAATACGTTCTGACCTCCGACTTGACCCGTAACTTCACCTGTGAGCTGTATGTTTGTAGACTCCGATAAACCAAGTGCTTCGCCCCATTTTGACAGCTCGTCAATACCAAGCCTGTTGGATACCTCGTAAAAATAGGTATTGCACGAGTTTGTAAGCGCAAGCCTCAAATTCTGGTTCGCATGATTTACAGGGTTGCGAATATGACATGAGGGAGCATCTCGTTCTATCGGGTTTCCGTTCTCATCCGTCAAAACATACTTTTCAACGCAATCAATCGTCTCATCGAGAGTAATCACGCCCTCCATTACGCCTGCAAGCCCCGTTACCATCTTGAATATAGAACCGGGAGCACGCTTGAGCGAAATCGCCTTATTAAGAGTCGGCGTAAGTTCTGCGGCCTCCTCAGACCTAAACAGATACTCGGCCTGCTCGTCCGACAAACCGGAAATAAACCAGTTTGGGTCATAAGAGGGATATGATGCCATCGCCAGTACATCACCGGTATTGGCATCCATCATAACTATTGCGCCAGTCTTGGCAAGCTCAATGTCTTCATAATCGCCGTATTTGTTTGGATTCCCAGCTATTGTGTCTACCTCAAACCGATTGATCTCATTGATGATTTCCTGCAGAGCTTGCTCAACGATACGCTGATATGAAATATCCATCGCAAGAATGATATCATTGCCGTCAGTTGGCGGAACAACTTCAAGCTCACTAACTTCGGCGAGGTTCTTGTTGACCTCAATCAGTCTATAGCCCTGTCTCTCTGTCGTTGCACCGGTGAGGTACGACTCCATTGCGCTCTCTATTCCGGCCACACCCACAAAGTCGTTGTATGAATAACCGAGGTCGAGCATATCTTCGGTCACGGCTTTTTGTACATAACCGACAATATGAGCTGCGGACTCCCCGTAGGGATATACACGGGTAGAGCTTTGTGAGGTCTGCAATCCCGGTAGCTCATCCTTCATCATCTCTATCTTAGCTACAACGTCTGCAGACACGTCGTAAGCAATTGTCACGGGCTCGTATGCCCTGTAGTTATTGAGGTTAACTGTCTGGCGTATCGATATTATCTTGTTCGCTTGCTCAAACGTCAGCTCGTCAGGGATACACCAAGCCTCCCTAAGCTCGTTATAGGCGTCTTCTGCTGAAATCCATTTGGAGATATCGTCTTTATCGGCATCTTTAATGGCGAAACCCATTGCATCGCAGAAATTCTCATAACGCGATTTGATGGCGGTCTCACTTGTGACACCCCATTCATAATCGTAGTTGCCGCTCTCGTCCTTGCGTATATACGAGCTATCGATTATTTTGCCGCCGCCTTGCTCGATTATATCTATTGCCTTAATCAGCGACTCAGTATACACAGAACTGTAATAGGATGTTCTATTGTTTGCATCACGCAAAAACTCGACATTATAACAGGTCTTGTCGTAAGCCAGAACTACACCGTTTCTATCCATTATCGTGCCTCTTTCACCTTTGAGGATGATTTTGGCACTACTCTTATTACTCGCTTGGATATCGTATTTTCCGTCGTCAGACAGCGTGATAGTCGCCAGCTTAACGATCAACGCGAGCATTAACGCAACTATCACGGCACCTGTCGCTATATATCTCGTAATCTTTGATTTCATAAGTTAGTCCTTCACAGGAAGCTTTATCGGTTTAAGCTTTTCAACAAATATAGATTTATTTATGTAAAACATAGGCACACATATAATCGCGGTGGCAAGTGCGCACGGAATCACATATTTGAACAGCATGCTGAAATACGGGATTGAAACCCTGCGTATAACGCACGCCAATATATAAATATTGTGCTTAACTATACATGCAAAGAACGATGCCAACGAGGGAATAATCGGGTTGTCAGCATAGTATTTTTTATGGAACGTACTCCCTGTAATTGCTGCAAGCATATAACCTATTGCACTGATACCCAGCATAGGAGAGAACATCACGTCCAAAATAAAACCAAAGGCTATACCTATGATAACTGCGGGTAATGCCCCCATGTAGAGTCCTAAGCATATACACAGTGAAAGCACGACATCGGGTCTTATGAAGTTGATATTCAGCTTAACGAAAAACGTGTTGTCCAAAAACAAGCACACAATTATCATCGCACCGATTGCTATGCGTCGCTTCACTTTTAGCCTCCCGTTACCGGGCTCGTCAGTATCAGGACATCTTCTAAGTGGAGGAAATCGACATAAGGTTCGATTATTGCATTTATCTTATCGGCATCCTGATCTGCCTGCATTACCTCTGTTACGATACCTATTGGGATTCCTCTCGGCAAATCCGCACCAAGCCCGCTCGTGCTGATTATGTCCCCAGGAACTAAGTCAAACCCCGCAGGCAAATATGACAGACCCAACCTCGGTGTTGCCGTGTCGGCTTCAACAAGCCCTTTTATAATGCCTACGTCCCTTGTTCTGTTGTTCATGCCACTTACACTTACAGAGCCATCGATAATCGCAGAAACTTTGCACCACGTCGCGCCTACATTGGTTACTCGTCCTACAAGGCCGTCCGATGTCATTACGCACATCCCAGTTTCAATGCCCTTGTTGCGTCCGACATTAACAGTGATAATATCAAACCACGCGCTCGTCCCTTTTCCTATGACCTGCGCAGCTACAAACTCACCATCGCTGAACGTCGACGAGTAGTCCAAGAGTTTTCTCAGACTTTCGTTCTCCGATTTTGTCTTATCATAGTCCAACAGCTTTTGTTTCAACTGTTCTATCTGTGCTCTTAACTCTGCATTCTCTTTGTCTATGTCCCTCGACATAAAAATTCTGCCGAAGAAATCCGCAATCTCGCCTGATATGTTGTACGAAAACTGCTGCACGGGCTGAAATATCGAACCTAATGTGCTTTCCACAAAGCTAAGCGTTCTGTCGCCCGATGTGAAAAATGCAAGCAGTCCCAATACAAGTATTGCGACAATAGTAATCAATAACGGCTTGTTTGAAAACAACTTACTCATCTTTCACCTCTCATTACCACATAATTATAAGACAGTGCGCGCATTTGTGCAACGCACTGTCAACATTAGTCACAGAAATTTAAGAAACTGTACAGTTTTGCCTACTCAACACTCAAAACTATGTGTTTGGCGTAGTCATTAACTTCACTCTTTGCGTACTCTATGTCGATTGTGGGGAATACGCCGTGGTCGTATACGATTCTGCCATTTATCATGGTGAGCACCACATCGCGTCCGTTCGCTCCATATACAACAGAGCTTATAACATCGTAACTCGGCACGAGCGATAAAGCTTCGCTGTCAAGCAGTATCATGTCGGCGCAATAACCCTCTTTTAGCATTCCAAGGTTTTCTCTCCCCTGTGCTTTTGCCCCGTTTACTGTTGCAAACTTCAGAGCTTGATAGGCAGGTAGTGTACTCGCATCGCCCGACCTGTACTTAGCTAACAGAGCGGATAGCTTTAGTTCCTCGAACATATCGTGCGAGTTGTTTGAGCAGCATCCGTCCGTTCCCAAGCTTATATTTACACCGTAGTCTAACAGAGCGTTTATATCGGCTATACCGCTTGCGAGCTTCAAGTTTGATACAGGATTGTGGGCGACGCTTACGCCGCAATCTGAGAGAATCTGCATATCGGCTTCTTCAACCCAAACACAATGTGCGGCCAGTGTTTTTACTGTGAACATACCTTCTCTATGCATCACCTGCACAGGCGTCAATCCGTATTTTGCCTTGCACTCCAAATGGTCTTTTTGTGTTTCCGAGACATGGGTGTGCATAACAATGTCGTTTTTCTTGGCTATATCCTCGACAAACCTCCATATTTTCGGCGCAGAGGTATACTCGGCATGAATAGATACATCTGCCCTTATAAGACCGTCTGCTGCGTTGTGCCAGTTCTCTATCAGCTTGTATGTCTCACATATAGCCCTGTCATTATCGGGATTATAACTGTCAGCATCCAAGGCTATTACAGCATTGCTCAGCGACGCCCTCATTCCGCATTCTACCGCAAGCCTTGCTACAGAAGGCTGATAAAAATACATGTCGCTGACAGAAGTCGTGCCCGTCCTAAACATTTCGGCAAAACCGAGCCTAGCCCCCGCAACTATTGCCCGTTCGTCCAACCTCTCCTCAGCAGGAAAGACCTTCTTGAACAACCAATCTTGAAGTGTGTAGTCGTCCGCATAGCCGCGCATTATGCACATAGCTGTATGTGCATGTGTGTTCACCAAGCCCGGCATAAGTATTCCGCCCGAGCAATCTATCACGCGGGAAGCAGTTGTGTTCTCCGGTATGCTCTCGCCCACAAAAGCAATCTTGTTTCCGCTTACTCCAACAACGCCCCGTTCTATCACGGGGCAATTGTCGTTCATTGTAATAATTCGTGCGTTTATAATTAGTGTATCGAGCATCTGTTTACCTATGCCTTGCATATAAAGTCATATACCATGCGTGAAAGCTTTCCCGATGCGCGATTTCCCGCCTCTATTACTTCCTCGCCCGAGAGCCTGCAGTCCAGCACGCCCGCCGCCATATTGGTTATAAGCGATATACCGAGTATCCTCATTGAGCAATGGTTTGCCGCAATGCACTCGTGTACTGTACTCATGCCAACCGCATCCGCTCCCAAAAGCCTCATTGCACGAATTTCCGCAGGTGTCTCGTACATGGGACCCGACGCAAAGTAATAAACACCATGTCTCAGCGATACGCCGTTTTCAATGGCTATCTGCTCGAAAAGCCTTTGGTATTCCTTATCAAACGTATAAGTCATATCGCAGAAGCGTTCACCGAATTCGGGTATGTTCTGTCCAATAAGCGGATTTTCAATACACAGTCTAATAAAATCATCTATCAGCATCAGGTCTCCGGGCCCAAACTCCCTGTTAACGCCGCCGGCGGCATTGGTAATAATTAGGTTATTTATGCCGACGAGCTTTGCTACTCGAATCGGGTAAGCCACTTGCTCGGCTGTCCAACCCTCATACATATGGAATCTTCCCTGCATCATAAGCACGAGTTTTCCACCGATATTGCCCGCTACAAATCTTCCCACGTGTCCTATCGCAGTGCTAACCACAAAATACGGCACATCGGAATATGGGATGTATATGGGGTTATCCACCATCTGGGCGAGATTTCCGAGTCCAGAACCGAGCACAACGAGGAATTCCGGTGTTCTGCCTGCCAGCTTATCTTTGACGTATTCGGCGCTTTCTTTGTATTGTTCGTATGTAAACATTATTCGTCACCTCCGCTGATAGTGTAGATAGTGTAATTCTACCTTTATATTTAAGTCAAGGCAATACGCAGTTTATCTTACAGTCTTGCATTTAATGCGCTTTATAATCGTTTCTTGTTTTGAGATTGCAAATACTGTAACGGTTTCTATTACAAGCATGACACCGAACTTGAGCAGTCTCGTCGGAAGCAAACTTGCTGCGGTAGCAGTGGACGAAGTCATCCATATCCATAACGTATCGAGTATTAGAGAGCAGATAAGCAACGATAGGGATGAAGCCATAAACGAGCGCAGTATACCCGGCTTTTTATTGTACAGAATGATACCGAAAATGGCGCCGCTTATAGCTGCAGAGATCGTGTATCCCGGGAAGAACGGCCCGATCGGGAAAAGTATCGCACCGATGAAGTCTCCTGCTCCAGCAACAACAGCAGACCATACCGGTCCATAGAGAATGGCTGTCACAACTACAGGTACAAAAGCGAAGCCAATTTTAACAATAGGTGTGGCGATAGATAGGAATCTCGAAAGTATGACTTCCGCGGCTAACAATAGGCCTAAAGTAACAAGTCTTTTAATGTCAATTTGTTTTTTCATTCTAATTCTCCTTTCACCACTCGATAAAAAAGACCTGTCGAAACAGGTCTGTCAGCGAAAGCCCAGTTATTCGGGATTAACAGCGGACGCGGAACACCACCGCAAGGATTACCCTTTTCGTCTGAAAGCAACTTCCCATCTTTCAGCACTTAACGCAGTGTGCCTACTCTGTTATCGAGTTATCGCGTATATGATAACCTACTATCTCCTATCTTGCAACAATTTCTACTTCAAATTCAAAATATATGTTGCACTTATTTCGAACTCACTCATAGCACTGTGTATTACATATACCGCACTTGGGTTCGTTGATGACGGTATAGCATACATCGTATTAAGGTCGGCATGATTCTTTAACTTCTTTGAGGAAAGGGTATATGACCAAAGGCTATAGGGATACTTATCCTCCTCGGTTGTAGTATCCTGATCCGTATCAGTTCCGTCATCGGTTCCTCCGTCATCGCCTGTATTGCCCGACATCCTGTTCTCGAAGAACATGAGCCTTGAAGAATCCGACGTCCACATAAGTGAGTACACGGCAAAACAGGGATCGAATGTATCCTTTTCGCCCGTCTCGGTGTTCATAATGGTTACCGAAGTATTGGCGTTCTCGTACTGATAGTCTCCGGTATCCACATAAGCCAGGTACAACCCGTTTGGAGAAACTGCAAATGCATTGCCCTTAAGGAATTGCTTCTGTGACCCGCCGTCGGGCATTATCTTGTATATGTAAGAGCCTTTCTCCTGCGTGGAACGTACGAAAAGCAATTCTCCATCAAGATAGCTCAGCCCTGCGTCGTCAAAACTTTTGTTATACAACACGCTGTGTCTCATCTGAGGATCCCTAATAAGAAGGTCGTACTGATGAATTCCAAGCCCGTCGACTCCGCCTATGGCATAAAGCTTTGTTCCGAAAAAGTCCCAGACAACGCTACTGACCATGTTTCCAAAGCCGACATTTGTCAGATTAGAGATCAGCTCATTGGTAAAGCCGTTATAGAGATACAGACAACTGCCCGAATCGGTGCTTTCCAACAACGTGAAGTAGTTGCCGTTCGGAGAATAGAGCACTTGCTCAATCGAGTAAAACGTCTGCTTTAGCATAAGCGACTCATTCCCCTCCGGGTCCTTTGTCCAAAGCTCTTCATAGCCCACGTCCGATCCTGATGTGCTTACAAATTTAGAGTAGACGATACCTCCGTTGTTGGGATTGGTGGACAGGTATATCGCATTTGGCTCAAAAAGCTCGAGTGCGATTTCTACACCTTCTATGCGGGCAATCTTGTACGATGCGGCGATTTCATAATTATACTTCGCCGATATCTTAGGCAGCTCGCCCTTTCCCAAATCGATAATTTGCCAGTTTGCCGTAGCTACAGCCTCGTTCTTTGTTATGAGCGAGTTCTTGAACTTCTCAGCGGCTTGCTGCGTACTAAATGGCTCCGAAATCATTATGACCATTGAATAGTTGTCTGTCAGCGTAGGTGTCAATCCGTCTTCAGCGGCTAAAAGTCCGGATTTATATGCATTGTACGTGTTTCCTATGCAATAGTAACTCCTATTGTTGTCATCAACAGGTTCAACGTCTTGATTGTCCTGCACGGTTTCATCTGCCGTGGAAATCGGCATAAGCTTAATCACCAAGTTGTTATTCTGCTGACTGACGTTAAAATAGCTCGACTGGCTGAGCTGAATGTATATGGTGATTGTGGGGTTATCTTTTATTTCAGTTCTGAACATACCTACGGCAACACTGTCGACATCCGTCGTTGTGTTGTACTCATAATCCCAATACTGCACGCCCGTTAATTCAATTGCGACTCTAGCCGGTGCCTCAGTTAGGTAAACTCTATAACCAGGCAGAATATCTGCATTTGTTTCTTCCTCGTCACCGCCAATCATGCTTCCGACCTTGAACGAGAATGTTATAGTGCTTACACCCTCAGAGGCTTCTTCTGTATAGGAAAAAGCATTTATCTTCTCTTGTTGTTCGTCTCCGCCTTTGAATACCTTCCCAGCGGCGGAAAAACCCTTTGCAGGCTTATTTGCAATATCAGTTCCTTGTTTATCTTCATCGCCCTTGCAACCATAAAACGATGCACACAGGCAAATCACCATTAAAACAGAAAGTAGTTTTTTAAGCATTTTTTCAATCCTTTACTGTGTTGTTTTATGGATTATACCACATACCGTACCGTGTTTTGAGAATAAAATGTGAAAATGACAATGACATGACTCATACTCCTTGCTATAATTACTTTATGAATAGGCCGAAATTTGAAAAAAGAGAGCTGTATACGATGCTATTGATATTGTTTGCAGCGTTACTTATTTGCTATATACTTCTCATTGCCTTAGGTGAGCTTCCAATGCCGATAATCGGTGATTTGGATGCGCAGCAAACACCTACTGAACAACCAACGAACCAACCTACCGACGAGCCTGACCCTCAAACCACCGATTTTTCAACTCCGTATTTTACGCCGAGTGTCATCCTACAGCCTTCAAACGACCCATCAAAGTTACTTCAAGTGTACTTTATCGATGTAGGTCAGGGCGACTGTGCAATTCTCATTTCTCCGAATGGGGAAACCATGTTGATTGACGGCGGCGAATTGGGAAACTATGACACAATCAGCGGCTATCTCGATGAGCTCGATATCGACGATATCGATGTGATGGTAGCGACGCATGCCCACAGCGATCATATAGGCAGTCTTGGCACTATTGCGGACAATTACGCCGTGGAGACTTTCTACACAACTAAGTACGACAGTTCATCAAAAACATATGAAAACATGATGGAATCGCTCCGTGAGAACGGCGCTGAGATAAAACACATTTCCGCCGAGCTTGACACTTATATCCCATGGGACGATGACATTACTGTACGAGTCATGTCTCCCATAAAAGGTATCAAATACTCCGACTTAAACGACAGCAGTCTAGTATTAAAAATCACCTATGGTACTCAGTCTTTAATGATGACCGGTGATTTAGGTGAATCTGCAGAATCGATAATGGTCGATACATATTCAAATTCAGATTTACAATCGACAGTACTTAAGGTTGCCCATCACGGCTCTGAAACATCCTCATCGCAGGAATTCATTAATGCCGTATCCCCGCAAATTGCTATAATCAGCGTTGGCGAAGGAAACAAGTATGGTCATCCGAGACCTGAGACTCTCAAACGCTTCAAGCTCCGTTCAATAGAATTATTCAGAACAGATAAACTGGGTTCAATACTTGTCTCCTTTACCGAAGACAGCTACACGCTTAAGCCGCATGTTTAGTCAAGTTTCAGCTTAGGTAGCCTGTGCTTTTTCTTGTAATTATCATATACTACAACGTATATCATCATCAGAACGGTCATTATGTACGGCATCATTCCAAGCAGGTTCGATGAAACGCCGACAAACTGAAGCCTCAATGACAGTGCATCCAAGAACCCAAACAGCAGTGATGCGAGAAACACCTTAGGTGGGTTCGCCCTTCCGAATATAATGCAAGCAAATGCAATAAAGCCACGCGAAGAGCTCATGCCTTCCGAGAACTGTGTGAGGTAACCGAGTGACAGGTGCGCACCCGCTAAACCGCAGAGTACGCCACAAATCATTGAGGCTATATACTTATACTTATTCGGGTTGATTCCCGCTGTGCTTAGGGATTCTGGATGTTCACCCGATGCTCTTATTTTGAAACCAAAAGGCGTCTTAAAAACCGCAATATAACAAGCAATCACAAGCAGCCAGCTAACATATACAAGCAGTGAGTTATTGTTCAACAATTTACCGAGGATAGGAACACTGTTTAGCCATTCTATATTGATATAGGGTAACGGCTGAATGCCTTTATCGGCAAATGAGCCTGCTACGCCGAATATCGTCCTTAGGAGAAATACGGTAACACCGCCTGCAAAAATATTGATTGCAACTCCGATTATAAATTCATCGCTTTTGAACTTGATAACGAATACTCCGAACATGACGCCCATCAGAAGTCCGATCAATATAGCCGCGAGCAGTCCCATTGCTGCGCTCGTAAAGAAGTAGCTCGCAAGCACTGCAAAGAACGCGCCCATAAGCATCATGCCGTCCATTCCGATATTCATTATGTTGACGTGTTCCGTGAACTGCCCTCCCATTGCGGCAATTACAATTGGGGTGGCCGAACGAAGTGTATTTTGCAATATGGCAAGTAATGTCTCCATCATAAACTAGCTCCCCCATATTCCATTCTCTCAAAAGTTTTCTTTTCTGCGAGCCTTTGCGCCTTCTTCTCGGATATGATTGCTCTTATACCAGACTCCGCTGCCATAAAGAATATGATGATCGATTGAATTATCGAAATGAGCTCGCTTGAAACACCTGCCGTCATTTCCATTGACGCCGAGCCTACCTCCAATGCCGAGAAGAATAAGCTCATTATCACAATTCCTAACGGCTGATATCTCATAATCATGGCAACGAGCATACCGTCAAAATAGAATTCGTTGCTGACTTCCTCTATGAAACGCCCGTGCATACCATAGACCTCAAACATACCTACAATTCCACATAGCGCGCCGGATATGATCATTGATGTGATTGCAAGTTTGTCCGTCTTTATACCGATAAAGCGCGCAAAGCGCGAGTTCTGGCCAGTAAGACGCATCTCATAACCTTGTACAGTCTTTTTCATCAAGAACCAGATGAAAAACGCTAACGCCGTGGCAATGAGTATCGATGACGTCAAGTTCGAAAGCGGTACAAGCTTAGCGAATCTATACTCTGGCAGCAATGCATCGGTTCCGGCGGCGATGCCAGGTTCATCCGTCTTCAAAGGTCCGTTTGCCAAATACGAACAGAACAGTATTGCGGCAGAGTTTAGCATTATCGTCGTTATGACCTCGTTGACCTTAAGTTTTGCCTTTAGGACCGCAGGAATAAAAGCATAGAAACCACCAGTTACTATTGCCATAATGAATGCAGCCGGAATGACTATCCAAGCGGATAATCCCCTTAGTGCCACTCCTGTAACTGCGGCAGCCATAGCTCCCAAAAAGAGCTGCCCTTCACCGCCTACATTGAACATACCTGCCTGTGCCGCTACCGCCATCGCCAATCCCGTAAGACAGAGTGTTACGCTCTTTGCTGCAGTATTACCCAATGCTCTAGTCGAGCCAAACGCACCCTTTATAAGCGCACCATAAGCTTTAAGCGGGTCGTTTCCTGTTGCG
>JAEDCW010000047.1 GCA_016293975.1 Clostridia bacterium | reverse complement strand
GAATACCAGTTGCTGGGCTTTTGGGTTCGACTCGTCACGCTTCCATGTGCCCGTAAAAAACTTACCGCCGATGAAGAACTCACACTCGCCGGAGCCGGTCATTTCTGCCATTCGGCGTCCGCTCTTATCGCCCTGAATCACATACACCTTAGTGTGCTGGATTATGAGATTCTGGCAGCTTACCTGCTCGGTTATCGTCTGCTTTTGTCCGTTTGCATCGAGCGTCACCGTATTTGTCATGAATTCCTTCTGTGACACATAGCGCAGAAGTCTGTTCGTCGCAGGGTCATACTTGAATTGTGTATGTGTCTTTTCATTCGTCTGGAATGATAGGCTTATCATGCTGTAATCCATGCCTGCAGACGTATCGAGATTGGCATCAAATCTCAATTGATTTCTGAATTCGGGCGTATAGTCGTACAACTCTGCTATTTTTGTGAGGTCGGTGTACACGTTGTGCGGGGCTTTTCTATCTTCACTCCTCCAGAAATAGCTGTCCCATTTTCCCTTAATACCGTCTACCCTGAGCTTTATATACTCCATTTCTTCTCCGTAAATGTATGACGGGAAACCCTCATCGCTCGGTCCGCCGTAATGAACCATCGCACTGTCCCATTCCTTCTGCGTGTGAAGGAAGTAGATCCTTGCTGAGCGTACCGGTCCTACCTCAACGGGCAATGTGTCGTTAAACAAACACAGGAATCTCGTGATGCCGCCCTCGACAGGCATCTCGTACACTATATCAGCCTGCATAAGACCTGTTTGCGGTCTTGCTTCGGCAGAATTCTCGATCATAACTGTGATAGGATGATATTGAGGCTGCCCTTCATATCCCAAGCCTGTTGTATTTGAGTAAAACAATACCGGTGTAGGCGTCGGAGTCAGCGGAGCCTGTGTCGACGGAGCATCCGTTGGCTCTACAATAGGCATTATAGGCTCTGTGCTGGGTTGAACTTTGTTGTCCGAGCATGCGGAAGCCGCAATTAACAATGTCAGAAGCGCAAAACATATGCAAGTGCGAAGCTTTTTGTTCATTATCATCACCTCGTATCAATTCTATTGCCATCTGCTTTGATAGTCAAGTCCCATCACTATTCCCCATATCCCCTCTCTCCCTCTATCCGGCTGCCTCGGTTTGACATTCGGGCTTATTTCTGGTAACATTCCATTATACGTGTGTATTCGTTACTAAACTAAGGGGATCGTGTATGAACGAAATCAAGCATGATGATAAGATATTTAATAGTCAGAAAGTCTATGAGGACGAGAAACCCCAAAAAAAGCGAAAAAAAGGGAAAAAGGCTCTCATAATCGTATTGTCGTGTCTGCTTGCTCTCGTATTGCTCGGCACGGCGGCTTTTTACATTATGTTCGATTACTACTACAACAAGCTCAACATAGTGCCACAGAGCACACAGAATTTGTCCACAAACCCATCGGCTACTCCCCTTGTCGATGACGAAGTGCCTGAAAAGGATGATGTGTACAACATACTGCTTATAGGTACGGATGCAAGAACGCCCAGTGAGACGGGCCGTTCGGATACGATGATGCTTGTCACCATAAACCCCACGACAAAGCGCATTGTCATTACTTCCTTCATGCGCGACACATATGTTGAAATACCAGGTCATGGAAGCAACAGGCTGAACGCCGCATATAACTTCGGCGGCGCTCCGTTATTGAAGCAGACGCTTAAGAATTACTATAGCGTTAACATAGATTGGTACGTTAAGGTCGACTTTACCGCGTTTATCCAAGTTATAGACGCTGTCGGAGGCGTTCAAATCGATGTCTCCAAGAGCGAGCTGTACCATCTCAACAAGAACGTTAAAGACCTTAATCGCGAACTCGGCCATACGCCTATAACCGATGGTTTGCTCGATAACTACGGTCTCCAGACACTCAACGGCAAGCAGGCACTCGGTTACGCAAGAATCAGAAAATTAGACTCCGACTTTGTGCGCACGTCAAGACAGCGCGAGGTCTTAAAGCAGCTTTTTGTGCAGGGAAAAGCGGCAGGAGTAACAAAATTGCTCGATGTCGCAGACGACATACTGCCCCTTATAACCACGGACATAGGCAAGAGCGATTTGCTTAATATGATGGCCAAGCTTGGTACATTCTTAACCTACGACCTCGTTCAGAACAGAGTGCCCGTCGACGGCACATGGAAATACGAAAAGAAAAAGAACATGGAGGTCATAGTCTGTGATTTTGATGCCAACAGGGATTTACTACATGATTTCATGTTCGGTTATGCCGTTGAACAGCCTCAGGAGTAACTAGCAGTGACTTCTAAAAGCATTTCAAGTAGCAATCGGTCGCAGAGACCGCTTTGTTCGATTGTAATACCTGCGTACAACGGTGCGGCTTATATACGTGATGCTCTGGACAGTGTAAAGGCCCAGGGCTTTTGTGACTTTGAGTGTATAGTGATTGACGATTGTTCAACAGACAACACGTTCGACATTGCAAATGAGTATGCAAAAATCGATGAGCGCTTTATAGTGTTGAAGAACGAAACATCGCTGTTTGCGGCGGGTTCGAGGAATCGAGGCGTCGAAAGTGCCCGTGGAGAGTACATTGCTTTTCTCGACTGTGACGATATATTTCTTCCCGAAAAGCTTGAGACACAGCTCACGCTGATGCGCGAAAACGACAGCGTATTTTCATGTACCGCATATAAACTTGTCGACAGGGAGCTTAATTCTCTCGGAAAAATACAGCACGTCTCCCCCGTCATAACTTTCGATGAGCTCATAAAGGAAAACACTATAGGCTGTTCAACCGTGATGGCAAAACGGGAGCTTATAAAGGCCCACCCGTTTACAAACGACTTTATGCACGAGGACTATGTGTGCTGGCTCGATTGCGTGAGGGACTGTGGAGAGCTGTTGGGAATCGATATACCTCTCACCGACTATCGCTTTATGGATGGCACAAAGTCGAGCAACAAGCTCAAATCCGCAATGGCAACTTATAGTATCTACAGGAAGCACCTTGGACTCGGTATTGGCAAGAGCAGTGTACTAATGTATAATTACATACTTAGAAAGCTTCGTAAGTACAAGAACATGATTCGCTGAGACAAGCTGTCCCGGCAGTTTACGAAAGGAACACTATGATTCAGCCTTCGAAAGCCCATCCGCTGGGTGAAACCATATCGCGCTGGGCATCTGTAATACTACTTTTGGGACTAACCGCAGTCTCACTGTATGCTTCGGGCATTATTTCAGTATACATATGGGGAGATGCGATACATCTCCGCTTCGGAATAACCTATCTTTCCTACAGCATAATACTGCTTACATCCGTATTTTCAGTGGATTGCTTGAATTTCGGTGGAAAACGTCTGCACATGCTCGCCTATGGCGTCGTGATTTCAATAGCTATAGCTGGCGTTGCGACCCTTGCTCTGCCGTATTTTATTATCGGAAGCGCCGTAAGCAAGAAGCTCATGCTCGTACACACGGTCATTATGCTTTTCTTGTCTCCCTTATGGCTTTACATTTCACAACACATATACTTCAGCAAATGTCCGCCTGTTAAAGCGCTGTTCATTACCGACATGAAGACGGAATACTGGATTAAAGACGTCGTAAATCAGTTCAGCAGGCGTTATACCGTTGCAGACATAATCTCACCTAAAGACAAGAATATAGAAGAAGCCATCGCCAGATGTCCTGCAGTGCTCCTTGGTACGCTTGTGACCGAAGATAAATACAGACTGCTTGGGATTTGCGCCATACATAACAAGAGCGTGCTTATGCGTCCCGACTATACAGATATTATGATGACAAAGGCGCAGACCGAGCAATGTGACGACCTTCTTTTAATACTCGTGCACAGCTACGGTCTTACAAAGAGTCAACGACTGTTAAAGCGAATATTCGACGTCATTGTATCCACTGTTGCACTCGTGTTCCTCTCGCCCATCATACTAGTATGTGCGCTCATAATATTCCTCTCAGACTGGCATAGCCCTTTCTACCTGCAGGAGCGCTATACGCGGAATAAAAAGCTATTTAAGGTAATCAAGCTGCGCTCTATGATACCCGATGCGGAGAAATTCGACGGCCCGGTTTTAGCTGAAAAGGACGACCCACGCATAACAAAGATTGGACGCTTCATGCGATCAACGAGGATAGACGAGCTTCCGCAATTTATCAATGTGCTTATAGGCGATATGTCTATCGTGGGTCCGCGCCCAGAGCGTCCGTTCTTCTACGAGCAGATAGAACAGGAGCTTCCCGAATTCGAGCAACGTCTGTCAGTAAAGTGTGGCATAACCGGCTATGCTCAAATACTCGGCAGATACACCACTGACCCGAGGGACAAGCTCATGCTGGACCTTATGTACATAAAGCACTACTCCTTCCCGCTGGATATAAAGCTCATACTCGATACCGTAATGGTTTTGTTCAGGAAGGAATCCAGCGCTGGTGTCGACAAGACTGCCCGCAGGGGAGCTGCAGAGGAAACAGAGGGATCAAATGACGATTTGCAATCGGATAAGGATTGATTAGTACGCGGCGTTGTATATTGCGTTTTAACCCTTGCACGGCGTTAAATAGCATGGTATAATGCCGTGTTTGAGTGTAAACTCGACTGATTTCGTTACAAGGGGGTGAAATGTTTGGCTCACTACAAGTCCGCTATCAAGAGCATCGGCACTTCAGCAAAGAGGAATCTGCGCAACCGCATGATTACTTCAAGCGTTAAGACCGCTATAAAGAGGTTTGACAGCGCATTGGCATCAGGTGACGAGGGCGCTATCAAGACGACATATACAAACGCTGTCAGCATGGTAGATAAAGCTGTTACCAAGGGTGTACTTCATAAGAACGCCGCTAATCGCAAGAAGGCTCAGTTGGCTATTAAGCTTCAGGCAAAATAAGCCATGCGCCGATAAAGACCGACCATTATTGGCGGTCTTTTTTCTATGGCTTTGTACAGCAGATTTCCGCAAAAAAATGTGACTTACTGAGAACCAACCACGCCGCATCTTCCAGATCGCCTATAGCTTTCCTTGTTTGTAACATCACATTGACAACAGGAACAGAAAAAAAGCAGCCCATGAAAAGCTGCTTTTGTATTAACAAATAATATCAGTTGGAGCTGTAGCGTATGAAATTCTCTACTGCATACGTCTCGCCATATGAACCGGAAGGCGCGTATATCGTCAATGCCGTGCTGCAATTCAGGAATGCGTTTTCACCTATTTCTGTAACGCTGCCTGTAATCGTAATGCTCGTAAACGAAGTACAACCGCTGAATGCGCCCTCACCTATTGTCGTAAGCGGTGCAGCTGAAAACGATATTCCGCCAAGCAATATGCAGTCCTTGAACGCTTCCTTTCCGACTGTTTCCAGCTTATCCTTTACGCCTATACTCGAAAGCGATGCGCAGCCCATGAACACCCTTTCTCCGAGTGTCGTCACATTAGGCCCTAAATCCACATATGTGACGTTCGTGCCGGCAAACGCCTCATCTCCAATGTGCGTAACAGGCAGAAAATCGATATAGTCCGGCATAGTCACGAACAAATCCGTGCCTATGTATTTGACGAGCTCGATATGATTCTCATGCTTTAGGTACTCAAAGCTATCAGTCTTGAACAGCGGTACGGGTGTCGGTGTCGGAATCGGCTCCTGTGTCGGCTCGATTGTGGGGGTAACTATAGGCTCGGGTGTCGCAAATATGTCGCACGAAGAGAGCAGAATGCCCAAAAGACACAAGAGCGCTACACCTATTACCAGAGATTTTTTAGATTTCATATGCTACCTCTTTTTCCTGTTGTTTTTCCTTCTGAAGCATCGCAGAGGCGTTTCTTGGTTGACGTTTGCAAATCATATCGTACAACACCGGCACTACTATGAGTGTCAGAATTGTTGCATAGCTCAATCCTCCTACTACAACCACAGCCATGGGCTGTAACATGTCAGCGCCTGTGCCTACTCCAAAGAGAAGTGTCATAAGTCCCAGTATTGTCGTGAGCGTAGTCATCATTATAGGTCTTAACCTGTTCTTACCCGCTTCGATCAGTGCTTCGTGTCTACTCTTACCTTCTTGCCTGAGCTTAACTGTAAAGTCTATGAAGACAATGCCGTTATTTACGACTATGCCCACTAGCACCAACATACCCACAGCGGCAATAATGCTGATATTGAATCCGCAAATCCACAGCATCAGCAATGCTCCGGTAAACGCGAGAGGCATGGTCACCATGATTATGAACGGCGACAAGAACGACTGGAACTGCGCCACCATTATAGCATATATCAAGACTATTGCAAGGACGATCATTAGTCCAAAATCGCTCAACATGTCTGTAATAAGCTTGTTTTCACCCATCTCTGAAACGCTGTAACCGTCCGGCATATCGTATTCGGCTATGAACTCGTTTACCTGATTACCCACGATACCTATGTTATGGTCTGCGTCGACCTCTGCGGTAATCTCGCACACCCTGATGTAGTTGCTCCTCTCGATAGATGCGTAACCGTCCTGTGTGCTTAGAGTCGCTATATCGCCCAACAATACCTTCTCATCGCTGTTTCCCGATGTCAGCTCTAAGTTGAGTATGTTCTCATCAGTGGGAAGCATATCCCTGTCCTTGCTGACTGTGACGGCATACTCGTTTTCATCGATAGTTATGTTAGAGGCATCTACCGTACTCTGAAGCTTTTCCGCAAGCTGTTGGTATACCTGAGCGACCGTAAGCATGTACTTCATAGCCTTGTTCTTATCGACTGTGATCTTTAGCTCGTCACTTGTCTCACTCAGACTCGTCTTTACATTGTAAACACCTTCGATTGTCTCAAGCCCTGCCGCCAACTCATCACATATGCGCGACAGCTCGCTCAAGTCGTCGCCCTGCACATAGAGATCGATACCCGACCCGAGATAGCTCGTCAGGTTTGAAAGCGTATTTCTCGCACTCACGGTGAACGGGAGGTCCTCCGCCGCATCGACTATTTCCTGTGAAACTGTCATGCTCGTAACTTTGCGGTTTTCCTCAAGTACAACGTACATGCTGTACATCGACGATTCGCCAGTAGAGAGAGACATCGTGCCTCCGCCCTCCATCAAACCTACAGTCTTTACGGATTCAATGTTGAGTAATCTGTTCATGAATTCTTCGGCGGCATGTCTCTGCTCCTCTTGTGTCGTACCCTCCTCGGCTGTCATAGTTACCATTATCTCGGAGAAATCGGAATCCGGTATGAACTCCGAACCCATGTTCAATGCCGCAAATATGCTCACAGCAAACAGTATGACCGCGAGTCCAAGCGGTACCCACTTTCTATCCAAGCACCACGCAAGAATCTTGCCGTATATTTCGGTCACTTTCTTGTGGAGCTTGCTTTCTTTCTGCTCTTTGTCCTTCAATATAGTCGAAGACATCGCAGGCACGAGCGTCAATGCAACGAGCAAGCTCGAAATAAGCGAGAATGCTATGGTGAGGCCCATGTCTCCGAACAATTCCTTTGTAAGTCCCTGCGTAAACGCTATTGGCAGGAATACGCAGATTGTTGTCAACGTTGAGGCGATTATAGGCCCTGTTATCTGCTTTGCACCCTCTACCGCCGCGCGCATTACGCTCGTACCGCGCTGTCTAAGTCGGTATATGTTCTCTATTGTGACTATGCTGTTATCTACCAGCATACCGACTCCCAATGCCAGCCCTGCAAGCGAAAGTACATTCAAGTTGACGTTGCTGAAGTACATGAGTACTATGGCCAGCATAAGGCTTATAGGTATGCTTACACCGACGATCAGCGTCGACCTCGCACTCCTTAAGAACAGGAACAGTATTACTATGGCAAGCACGGCGCCATACAGCAGGTTTTCTATTACCGTTCCGATAACTATATCGATGTACACGCCCTGATCCATGAGCATTACTACGTGCGCACCTTCAACCGTCTCATTGATCTCCTCTATCGCTTCCCTGAGATTTCTCGAAACGCCCGTTGTGGAGTATTCGCTCTGCTTTTGCAATGTCATAAGCAGTCCGTCAGAGTCATTCAGCCTTGCATATACCTCGTCAGAACTATCCAAAATCGCAACGTCCGCCACTTCTTCAAGCGTTATTGTGCCAATGTCCGCCTCTTCGATCGTTATCAATTCTAGGTCCTTCACCTCGTCGATACTTGCAAACGGCTCGCCTACCTTCACAGCGAGTCTGTCCTCATCCCTGCAGACATATCCGGCAGGGAGCGAGAAATTCTCGGCTGTAAGGAGATTTGCTATCATATCTGCGGTTATTGTGCCGCCTATATCCGCTTTTTTAAGTGCCTCATCGCGTGCAAGCTCGAATTGCTCCTGAGCGGCAACAAGCTCTGCTTCCGCTTCCGCAAGCGCCTGTTCAGCCTCTGCGGAACTGACTATAAGCTGTATCTGCCCTGCGTTTAGACTGGCCTCTTGATTGTTGAGCTCTGTGAGTGTGGCCTCAAGTTCAGCTCTCGTTTCTGCGATAGTTTCAAGTCCGGCCTCGCACACCTCTATACCGGCGTTAATCTGAACGAGCATCTCTGAAAGCTCTGCGGCAGACGGATTGCCCATACTCTCAAGTGCTGCAACTATGGCGTCTCTCTGCGCTACGAGTTCATTGTACTTTGAAACCAATATCTCCCGCTGTGAGTTGAGTGAGTCTATCGCGCTTACGGCACTGCTTATAGCCTTGTTGAGATTTGCTATCTCCATTTCGAGGCGCTCTCTCTCGGCGTCGTACTCCTCGCCCTCGGGAAGTGCCGCAAGCTCAGCTTCAAGCTCTGCAAGGCGCGTATACAGCGCCGCTAAGCCCTGCTCCGTCTCCGCAATCACTGCGTCAAGGGCGTTAATTGCGCCCTCTGCCACCTGAATGCTCGCATTGAGGGCGCTCAAATTGTTTACTCCATCAATGAGCCTTTCAATCTGTTGTTTCTGTTCGGTAAGAGTTACAAGTGTCTCTTTTGTTTCGCGTTCCCTGAGCTTCAACTCGGCAAGCGCCGCATTTATCCGCTGTTTTGCCGCGGCTATCTTTATTCTCGCTCGCTCTATCTGTGCCTCGCCGCCCTCAGTCTGAGCATCCAGTTGTTCGCGTCCGCTGTCAAGTTCGTCCCAACCTTTGTTGAGCTCTGTCTCTACCCTGGCGAGCTCCTCATCTACCGCGGCAAGTATGTGATGATTTATCCTGCCTATTTTGCGAGAGCTCAGCTGAATGCTTATGTATTCCTCCGTCATGCCGACAGCGTTCACCTGTGCCACGCCGTCTACCCTCTCAAGGCTCGGCATTATGTTGTTATTTACAAAGCGTGAAAGGTCTGCGCCGCCCATGTTGTCCACGGATACGCTTATTGCCGCAATCGGTATCATATCCGGGTTAATCTTCATAAACACCGGAGAGCCAACGGTATCTTCAAGCTGAGCCGTGACCATGTCCACTCTGCTGGAAAGCTCGATCATCGCACTGTCAACATCTGTCTCTTCGGTGTATTCGATCACAATCATGCTAACATTCTCAGCAGAAATACTCCTCACCTCTGAAACACCGCTGAGTGTTGCAATGGCCGATTCCATAGGCTTTGTGAGAGCTGTCTCGACCTTCTCAGGGCTTGCGCCGGCGTATGTCGTGTATAAAACCACGTAGGGAAAATTCATGCTTGGCAAAAGATCTGTCGAAAGATTTGTAAAAGAAATAACGCCCAATACGATAACCAGGCATACGGCAATTATAACCGTAAGCGGTTTTTTAACGCTAAAAGACGGAAGCATAGTACCACCATTCCACTTTTTTTATTATTATATCACAGTGAATAGTTGTAATCCGTGCACTATAAGACACTGAGAGGGCGAAAATGTGAACTAAATGGAAAAAAAGCAACGTGTCAGAATATGTCATGAATCTACTTTAATTACTTATTTATGCATGAACGAGCAGTAGAAGCTTATCCTCCCACAGAATACGTGTTTTAACATATCTCCCAAACTACTGTCCCCACCGCCGGTGAAATCGTAAACGGCTATCTGTTTGGGAGACAAGCCCAGTATCAGCCGCATTATGCCGTCGACGCTGCCGCTCTGACAATCTATCCTCGTATCCAGTTCATCGGTTATCGTGCATGTGCCGTCGGGATTTATGATAACACACAGTTCCTCCACCCTTCCCGGGAAAAAGTCTGCGTAATCTTCCCTATCCCCCTGACCAATATATTCCATATAGTCCTGCGCCAATGCTAACTTCTGTATTGCACAGTCCACGGAAAGTGCCCAGCACGTCAGCACATCGTGCAGTCTGAAATGCAGAAAGCCCTCTATATTAAGATGGTCGTTATCGCGAAAGTGTTCCGTCAGCAACTCTCTGACCTGTTCGTCCTGTGCAAATGATACGGCATAGCTTATCGCTTGCGGCAATGCGTATTGCTTCTGTATGAGTGTAAGTGGTAATGCGTTTAATAGCGCGGCTATCTCAAAATGCGCTATATCGCACAGTATAAGCTGTACCACGGCGTCGACCCACATGTCTAACTGCGCATTGTCCTTAACAAGGGCATAAACGATAAACTCCTCCTTGTTTAAAAAATCGAGCTTCATTCTCTCCCCAAGTGATACGAGCCGTCTTTCTAGCATCTTCTTCAGATCTATTTTGTATTCGGCTGTACCGATTGATATCGTACGCATTCTCTCCTCCACTACGTCGCAAATTCGGCGCTCATGGTATGATATGCACCAAACTCGTCAGCTGTGTTTTAATATGTGCAGGGGATAAGCTCTTTTTTCAAGAAAATTTACTGTATTGACTTTTCTAATACTTGAGGATATAATTCGCGTAGCATTATTGGAATATGACCGCAGAAATTCCTTGCGTATTTACGAATTAAGAGATGCGATGCCGTGGCTGTGAGCATCGCACGTAAGCATGTGAACCACCACTGTGCGATTTCGACGCCTTGGATGCGTTATAGTCCTTTTTGAGTGGGTTTATCCAATTAGGGTGGAACCGCGGGTCAATATCCCGTCCCTATGTTTTTGTAGGGACGTTTTTTTATTTATTAAAACAACATGGAGGTTTTTTCTATGAACATTACATTCCCCGATGGCTCCGTTCGTCAATACGACGACGGACTGAACGCCATGGCGATAGCCGAAAGCATTAGCCCACGTCTGAAAAAGGCAACATACGCCGCAGAGCTTGACGGCGTTTTGTTTGATGCGTCAATGCCTATCTCTGGCGACCACACGCTCAAGCTCCTCACATTTGAGGATGAGGGCGGACGATTTGCATATCGTCACACCGCCTCACATATGCTCGCTCAGGCAGTAAAACGCCTTTATCCAGAGGCAAAGCTCGCCATCGGACCCGCAATCGAGAACGGTTTCTACTATGACTTCGATATCGACACCGGCTTCACTCAAGACGACCTTGCCAAGATAGAGAAGGAAATACAGAAGATTCAGCAGGAGAACATCCTTCTCGAGCGCTTTGAGCTTCCCCGTGAGGATGCCATTGCCTACATGGAACAGCTCGGCGAACCTTATAAGGTAGAGCTCATACGCGACCTGCCTCTTGATTCCGTCATTAGCTTCTATAAGCAGGGCGATTTTGTGGACCTATGCGCAGGCCCCCATGTCGAGAGCACAGGCAGAGTCAAGAACATAAAGCTCATGAGCGTAGCCGGCGCATACTGGCGCGGCAGTGAGAAAAACAAGATGCTCAAGAGAATCTACGGTACCGCATTCGATAAGAAAAACGACCTTGACGAATACATTACAAGGCTCGAAGAAGCTAAGAAGCGCGACCACAACAAGCTTGGACGCGAGCTTGAGCTGTTCACAACTGTCGATATAATCGGTCAGGGTCTGCCCATACTCCTGCCCAAGGGCGCAAGAGTCATACAGATCCTCCAGAGATTCGTCGAGGATGAGGAACAGCGTCGTGGTTACCTGCTCACAAAGACGCCGTTCATGGCAAAGCGTGACCTCTACAAGATATCGGGACACTGGGATCACTACCGCGAAGGTATGTTCATAATGGGCGACCCGGACGATGAAGAAGCCGACGTATTTGCACTTCGCCCCATGACCTGCCCATTCCAATTCATGGCGTACCTCAACCGCGCACGCTCCTACCGTGATTTGCCCATGCGTTTTAACGAGACCTCAACGCTCTTCCGCAACGAGTCCTCCGGAGAGATGCACGGCCTTATTAGGCTGAGACAGTTCACGATTTCCGAAGGACATCTTGCCTGCCGCCCCGATCAGGTAGAGGACGAGTTCCGCGGCTGTCTGGATCTGGCAAAATACTTCCTTACAGCGATTGGTCTTGAGAACGATGTAACCTACAGGTTCTCCAAGTGGGACGAAAACGATACCGATAAGTACATAGGCAGCAAGGAGAGCTGGGAGGCGACCCAGTCCATGATGCGCACGATACTTCACGACCTCGATGTCAACTTCACTGAGGCAGACGGCGAAGCGGCGTTCTACGGGCCTAAGCTCGACATACAGATCAAGAACGTACACGGCAAGGAAGATACGCTGATCACAATACAAATAGACTTCCAGCTTGCCGAAAGATTCGGTATGACATATGTCGATGCTGACGGTGAAAAGAAATATCCCTACGTCATCCACCGCACATCAATGGGCTGTTACGAGCGCACACTTGCACTGCTTATTGAGAAGTATGCAGGCGCACTCCCCACATGGATTGCTCCCGTTCAGGTCAGATTGCTTGCTATGACCGACCGCACACATGGTGCTGCTCAGGAACTCAAGCAAAAGCTCGAAGGTCTCGGACTTCGCGTTGAAACCGACCTCAGAAGCGAGAAGATAGGCTTCAAGATAAGGGAAGCGCAGATGCAGAAGATACCGTATATGCTCATAGTCGGCGACAAGGAAGTCGAAAATGGCGTTGTAGCAGTTAGAGCAAGGAAAGACGGAGACCTCGGCACTATGACACTCGAGCAGTTTGAGTCGAGAATACTCAACGAGATAAGTACTCGTGTACACGACTAAGCACATATAATATCGAGGCGGCGCATATGCGCCGCTCTTTTATAATATATTAAAAAAACTGTTGACACTTGTTAAATATCAGTTATAATTAATTTAAGAATGATTCTTATTCTTATGGAGGTGCAATGTATAACACTAAACAGAGAAATGAAATACTCACCACTCTGTCAAGTGATAAGTTGCATCCCACAGCAGAAGAGCTTTACAGGCTCATGAGCGATAGAGGATGTAACATATCCATCGCGACAGTGTACAGGAACTTGAAGCAAATGTGCGAGGAAGGAGAGATAATGCGCATTAGCGTACCAAACTCCCCCGACAGATACGATGCGGTCAACGATGGTCACTACCACTTGATTTGTGATTATTGCGGACGCGTGGTAGACATTGAGAAGCAATCACTGCCGAATCTTGCACAGATTGCTAAGCAGGCAAGCAATTGTGAAATCTGTAACATTAAGTTGCTATTCTACGGAATATGTCACAATTGCACACAACAAGCGGATAATTAAAAAATCATCATTAGTAAGGAGAAAGAAAATGGAACTTAAGGGAACAAAGACAGAACAGAATCTGATGACAGCATTCGCAGGCGAGTCGCAGGCAAGAAACAAGTACACATACTATGCTTCCGCAGCAAAGAAGGAAGGCTATGAGCAGATCGCCGCTATATTCGAGGAGACAGCAGGCAACGAGCGTGAACATGCAAAGCTTTGGTTCAAGCTTCTCCATGACGGCAAGGTACCGGACACAAAGACAAACCTGCTCGATGCCGCAAACGGCGAAAACTACGAGTGGACAGACATGTACGCAGGTTTCGCTCAGGACGCCCGCGAAGAAGGTTTCACAAGCATCGCATTCCTGTTCGAGGCCGTAGGCAAGATCGAGAAGGAACATGAAGAACGCTATAAGAAACTTCTCCAGAATATCGAGAAGGACGAAGTGTTCCGTTCAGAGACCAATCAGGTT
>JAEDCW010000005.1 GCA_016293975.1 Clostridia bacterium | reverse complement strand
TACTTATTAATATAATACAGCGCATGCCGCCCTGGAAAACCTATAAACAATCAAATGCTAATAAGCTTTACAAAGTTTAACACACATTATATGATTTAGAGGCGCATTTAGCATGGCTGTTAATATGCTCCTCCATCGCTAAAGGACGCATGATTCTGAGATTCAGACGAAGTGAGGTACGATTATATGCTCGACAATAAAGGCTTTGACTTGTGGGCAGACGGATATGACAAAAGCGTTCAGCTTAGCGATGAGAGCAATACATACCCATTTGCCGGATATAAGCAGGTTCTCAATACGATTTACCACAGAATTCGTGAGAATGGCAAAAAAAAGATTCTGGATATTGGATTAGGTACAGGAACACTCACGACGGAGCTATATAAGGACGGAATAGCGGTGACAGGTATCGATTTTTCGCCTAAAATGATACAGATTGCCCAAGAAAAAATGCCAAATGCACGGTTTTATGAGTTTGACTTTACAAAAGGGCTTCCTGATGAATTGCTGACAGAGAAGTTCGACTACGTCATATGTACCTATGCTATCCATCACATCGATAGGCAACACAAGATAAACTTGCTTTCGCTCTTGAAAGGCGTTCTGAATGCCAATGGCGAGATATTGATTGGTGATGTCATCTTCCAATCACAGGCCGATATGGATAGCTGTATCGCTTCATCGGGCGACGAATGGGATGATGAAGAGGTTTATATTGTAGTCGATGAGTTGATGAACGACTGTGACATGGATGTGCAGTTCATCAAGTGTTCGTATTGTTCGGGTGTATGCATAATTCGCAGAGGTGCTGAAGCAATTTGAGCAGTCTTTGACGTGCTTTGAGTGTCGTCGATATGCGCGCAGAATCGTTTTGGCACTTGGCTGTCGTAAGCTCGGACGGCTTATCGCGTTTATTAAAGTTTTTCCTATTTACAAATAACCGTTAGGTGATACTATTATAAGGAGATGTATTGCCAAACAGGGGTTTTGGAGGGGCTATGTCCGCGGGATTTAATTCTGTAAAAAGGTTAATGAATGAACTATTTGCAAAGGACTGCGTGTTTGCGTTGGCGACTGCGTCGGGAAACGTACCATCGGTAAGGTTTGTCGATACGTATTACTGTGATGGCAGTTTTTATGTCGTTACATATGTGACTTCGAGAAAGGTAAAGGAGATAGCCAAGAACCCGAATGTCTCAATTGCAAGCAGTGATATTCATTCGTTCTCGGGTATAGCTGAGAATATCGGGCATCCGCTTAGACCCGAAAACGCAGAGATAAGGAGCAAGCTCGTTGCGGCGTTTGCGGCGTGGTATTTTTTGCACAACGATGAGAAGGATGCGGATATGTGCATTATAAAGATTACGCCATCCACGGGATTCATACAAACAGGCGGCCGCGGCTACAGTATCAATTTCACGAAGAAAGAAGTTACGAGCTTTCCGTTTGAGCATGACATAGTCTTGCCTGTGAACTAATGTATAGCAAATGGGTCGGTCAGACGGCCCTTTTCTTCTGTCTAAACAGGCCGGTGTAGCAAGCTGCATTTGATTTTATAAGTAGCATAGGGTATACTTACATAAATGTATGAGGTGATAAAATGCCCGGTAATAAAACTCAAACTAAGAATAAGACTTCGGCTTTAGAAACAAAGTCCGGAACGAAGAGAAAAAGGCGCAAGTCAAATTCGAGAATCAAGCGAGATATAACTGCGGTTGTACTTATCGCACTTGGACTGATTATTGGCGTTGGTCTCTTTGTGGAAGACAGCGGCATAGCGATTAAGGCTTTCATGTCAGTTATATTTGGTGTATTCGGACTCGGCGGTTATGCATTCCCGTTTGTTTTGTTCGGTATAGGCTTATATATGCTTATAACGGCAAAAAAAACGTCGGGAGATTCAAAGGCGATAATATTTGCGCTTCTATTGGTTTTCTCGCTGCTCAACCTTATATCGCTCTTGACGGATTCCTCTATAACGGGGGTGAATGCGTGGGAGTTTTATGTTCGGGCTTACAGCATAGGTGCAGGCCAGCATCTCGGTGGGGGCTTTGTGGGAGCTTTGCTGCCATACTTGCTTCTTACGCTTATAGGAAAAATCGGTGCATACATATTTGTCTGCTCATGCATCTTGATATTTATAATACTCATCTCAAGATTCTCGATAGGTGAAGCGGCTCAGAATGCGATTGAGAGCTCACGCCAGAAACGTAGAGAGAGGGTGCTCGGTGCCGATTTTGATGCAGATAACTATGACGATGAGAAAGAAGAATCCGGCACTACGCTTAATAACCTGCTTGACTACAGAGAAAGCAGGAGGGATTCAGGCGCAAAGAAGAGCTCAGCGCTGCTTAGCAAGGGCAGACTGCCAAAACTGTCTGCTGCTATGATAGACGAAACCCACAGCGGTTCGTTATATCCGGAGGGATATGCTGTCGAGCGCGCGGAGACGGACGATGGTATAGTCTCTAAGAAAAAACCAAAGCAGGAGGCCTCCGAGGAACCGGTTATAACATACATACCGCCAAAGAACATGCACACGCCCACCATACAGCAGGAGCAAACACAGCCGACTCAAGCGGCAACTGCTGGAACAAGCAATGATGGGGCAAGACTTCAGCAAAGTGCGGTGACCCAAGAAACAAATGTGACGTCAGAGCCGGAAGCAAGTGCCGTGCCGCAGTATAACAGACCTCCGTTGTCTCTGTTGAAGGCTACAGAGCCCGGATATATGCGCTCGGGTGAGTCCGTTGCAGAGCAGGGGAAACTTCTCGTCGATACGCTTGCTAATTTTGGTATTGAGACGAAAATAGTCAACATATCCGTAGGTCCGGTCATTACCCGATTCGAGTTGCAGCCGGGGCCGGGCATAAGGATAAACAGGATAACCAATCTTGCAGACAACATAGCACTCGCGCTTGCCGCAAAAGCGGTACATATAGAGGCACCCATACCTGGCAAGTCAGCTGTAGGCATCGAGATACCAAACAAGAACACAGCTACCGTTTTGTTGCGCGATATAATCGAGAGCGAACCTTTCCAGAAGTCCAAGTCTCCTATTGCGTTTGCCATTGGTAAGGATATCGCGGGTGCGCCTATGATAGGCGACCTTGAGCGTATGCCACACCTTCTGATTGCAGGCTCGACGGGCTCGGGCAAGAGTGTATGCATCAACGACATTATACTGAGTTTTGTCTATAAATCTTCACCGAACGATTTAAGACTTATACTCATAGATCCAAAGGTGGTTGAGCTTAGCATATTCTCAACACTGCCTCATCTCATGATGCCTGTGATTACGGACCCAAAGCGGGCTTCAAGTGCATTGAAGTGGGCAACACATGAGATGGACAAGCGCTATCAGAAATTTGCAAAGCATAATGCAAGAGACCTCAATCGGTATAATGCAATGCAGGAAAATCCTGAAGATGTTATACCGAGACTGGTAATAATCATAGATGAGCTTGCCGACTTGATGCTCGTTGCGGCAAAGGACGTCGAGGACTCGATAAACAGAATAGCTGCGCTCGGTCGTGCCTGCGGAATCCATCTTATTGTTTCGACGCAGAGCCCGAGAGTCGACGTTATAACAGGTACAATAAAAGCCAACATACCTTCGAGGATAGCACTCAAGGTTGCAAGCCAAGTGGATTCCAGGGTCATACTCGATTCACAGGGAGCGGAAAAGCTGTTAGGATACGGCGACTTGCTGTTCCATCCCAACGGAAGTCCACAGCCTACGCGCTGTCAGGCGGCGTATGTGTCCGATGAAGAGGTCGAAGGGGTCACTGATTACTTTGCAAACTCTGCACAGATTGTGCCCTCTGTCGAGAAGAATATCGAGGAGGTCGACAGCATAGACGAATCAGCAGACCCGGCATTCGGAAAAGGTAAACAGGAAGACGAGCTTTTACCCGATGCGGTAAGGGTCTGCATAGAGACGGGGGTTGCAAGTATATCGCTCATACAGAGAAAGTTGAGGGTGGGCTATGCGAGAGCGGCGAGACTCATAGACATAATGGAAGAAAAGAAATATGTGAGCGGTTTTGAGGGGAGCAAGGCCAGAAAGGTGCTCATTACCCAGTCTGAATTCAGACAGATATTTGAGAACAGCGGAGGAGAACAGGAAGATGCTGAATAAAGTAGGAATGGTTTCACTTGGATGTTCAAAAAACCGCGTTGATTCGGAACAGTTGCTCGGAATGTTGACATCCTGTGGCTTTGCAACGGTGAGCGACCCGTCTTTGGCAGATGTCATAATAGTCAACACGTGCGGATTCATAGATGCCGCCAAGGAAGACTCTATTGTGAACATACTGGAGATGGCGAAGTTTAAAGAAAACGGAAACTGCAAGTATCTCGTTGTGACCGGTTGTCTTAGCCAGCGCTACAAGGAAGACCTCGAAACCGAATTGCCCGAGGTCGATATGTTTTACGGTGTGTCCGAATACGAGGAGCTCGCAAAGAGATTGGCGAGCTTATGCGGACTTGATAAAAACACGATAAACTGCGGCGGAAGACTGCTGACCACGCCTAATTTCAGGGCATATCTGCGCATAGCGGACGGCTGTGACAACCGTTGCACGTACTGCGCAATACCACTTATCAGAGGCGGCAGAAAGAGCGTACCCATGGAGAATCTTATCGAAGAGGCAACACGCTTGGCAGAAAACGGTGTCACAGAGCTTACGGTAATTGCACAGGATACGACGAGCTATGGAACGGATATTTACGGGGAGTCAAGGATTTGTGAGCTTTTGCGTGAACTCGCAAAAATCGCGAAGCTAAAGTGGATTAGATTGCTGTATACATATCCGAACACCGTAGATGAGAAACTCATAGATACTATCGTATCCGAAGAAAAGCTCTTGAATTACATAGATATGCCCATTCAGCATATAGACTCGGAAATGCTCAAGCGTATGAACAGACACGGCACGCGCGAGCATATCGAGGATATAGTTAAGTACATCAGAAAGGCGGCACCGGACTTTGTTCTGCGCACTACCGCCATTGTGGGCTTCCCGGGTGAGACCGATGAGCAGTTTGACGAGCTTGTGAGGTTTATGGAGGAGAATCCGTTTGACAGGTTGGGCGCTTTCACCTACTCTCAGGAGGACGGGACTCCGGCGAGCGAATTCGACGGTCAAATCGATGAGGATGTAAAGCAATCGAGATACGATAGGCTTTATAGTATGCAGCAACCGATATCATTGGAGTTCAACAAAAAGCGCGTAGGCAGTATGGGGACGGTGCTTGTGGAGATGAGAGATGGCGATACGCTGTATTGCAGGTCGTATGCAGAGGCACCGGAAATCGATGGTTTCATTGTAGTCAACGATGCACCCGAGGACATAAACGAGGGCGACTATATTACCGTTAAGCTCGTTGAAGCAAAAGAATACGATATGATTGGAGAATTGGCATGAATCTACCGAACAAGCTCACCGTTGGAAGGATTGTGATGGTACCGATTATGACTGCGTGTTTCTTTATCCCTAGGGATATCGTGCCATACTGGAACTACATCGCTGCGGGAGTGTTTATCGTCGCGTTTATAACCGACATACTTGACGGAGCTATCGCAAGAAAGCAAAACATCGTAAGCGACTTCGGAAAACTCATGGATCCTATTGCCGATAAGCTGTTGACCGCAAGCGCACTGATTATGCTTGTAAGTGAGGGAATGCTTGGGCCTTTAGGTTCGATAATGACGATCGTCATTATAGCAAGGGAGTTCTTGGTAAGTGGTATCAGAATGGTAGCTGCCGCAAAGGGTAGGGTTATCGCCGCAGGTAAGCTAGGCAAGCTCAAGACAATATCACAGGCGATTGCGTTAAGCTTGGTGATGATGGGAAACCCTGTATTCAGCATTATCGATGTGCCAATGGACATGATAGTTTTCTATATCTCGGTGGGACTGACAGTGACTTCGGGTGTAGAATACACAGCTAAAAATAAGCAGGTTTTTGCCGGATAAATTGCGACAATTTCGGTGCATTTGCGCAATGTGGTGATGACAGATGCGAACAAGTGTGCTATAATACATCAACAGTAATGGAAAGGTTGGGAATTAGATGGCTACGGTAGAAAAGGAAAAAGCGTTAGAGGCTGCGTTGGCACAGATCGAGAAGCAGTTCGGCAAGGGCGCAATTATGAAACTGGGTGATGCGGCTTCAAAAATCTCGGTTTCAACTATTTCGACCGGCTGTATAGAACTTGACTATGCGTTAGGCGTAGGTGGAGTTCCGCGCGGCAGAATAGTAGAGATTTACGGACCGGAGTCATCAGGTAAGACAACAATTGCATTGCATATAGTTGCAGAGGCTCAAAAACAGGGTGGCACTGCGGCATTTATCGATGCAGAGCACGCATTGGACCCTGTTTATGCGCGAAACTTGGGCGTTAATGTGGACGAACTATTTGTTTCACAGCCGGATACGGGTGAACAGGCACTTGAAATCTGCGAGACTCTCGTAAGAAGCGGAGCGGTAGACGTAGTGGTCGTCGACTCTGTTGCGGCTCTCGTTCCTAAGTCGGAAATTGAGGGTGACATGGGGGATTCTCATGTCGGTTTGCAGGCGAGACTTATGTCACAGGCTTTGCGCAAGCTTGCAGGCGTAATAGGCAAGACGAATACAATTGTGGTGTTTATCAACCAGTTGCGTGAAAAGGTCGGCGTTATGTACGGCAATCCCGAAACGACGACAGGCGGCCGCGCGCTTAAGTATTACGCATCAATCCGTCTTGATGTCAGAAAGGTCGACACAATAAAGAGCGGCAACGAGCTTGTCGGAAACAGAACTAGAATCAAGGTCGTAAAGAATAAGGTCGCTCCGCCTTTCAAAATCGCAGAGTTTGACATTATCTACGGTGAAGGTATTTCGAGAGAGGGCTCCTTGCTCGACATTGCGGTTAACGAGAAGATAATTGTCAAGGCCGGCGCATGGTACTCCTACGGAGATATGAGGATAGGACAGGGTAGAGACAATGCGAGGACATTCCTCCGTGAAAATCCAGAGTTCTGTGCGGAAATCGACCACAAGGTCAGGGAACTTTTTGAGGCGAGAGAGGCTCAAAAGGGCGAAGACGAGTAATCAAAACAGTATATAAAAACTTACTTGGGTATGCGTTTACGCATACCCTTGACTTATGTAACACGCTTGCTTTATAATTAAGTTTGAATAAGTGTGTACGCAAGCATGCTGAATATCATGAAATGCATACAGGAATGTTCATTCCGTTACTTATATCAATTTAATATGGAGGATATTACACTTGTCGTGGGTTGATGTAGCAATCCCTGTCGCCTCCGCGCTTGTTGCTCTGACCGTAGGTGCTGTCGGTGGATATAGATACAGAAAAGATATAGCCGAAGCTAAGGTTGCAAGAGCCGAAGACGCGGTGCGTCGTATGATTGACGATGCTCAGAAGAGAGCTGAAACAATAAAGAAAGAAAAAATACTGGAAGCAAAAGAAGAAGTATATCGTCTTAAATCCGATAACGAGAGGGAACTTAGAGAAAGAAGAAACGAGATACAGCGTTCGGAGAGAAGACTTCAACAGCGTGAAGAGCTTCTCGACAACAAATCCGTAAGTCTTGAGCAAAGAGAGAGTGCTGTTACAAAGAAACTGCAAGAAGCCGATGTTCTTGAGAGCGAGGCAAAGGCGTTGCTCGGACAGCAACAGAAGGAGTTGGAGCGTGTCGCATCTATGACGCGCGAAGAGGCAAAGGATGTACTCATGTCGTCCATTGAAAGAGAAGCAAGACATGAGGCCGCCGTGATGCTTCGTGAAATAGAATCAAAGACCAAGGACGAGGCTGATAAGCGTGCAAGAAACATTGTTTCGCTCGCCATACAGCGTTGCGCGGCCGACCACGTCGCAGAAACGACGGTATCAGTCGTGCCGTTGCCAAACGATGAAATGAAGGGCAGAATAATCGGTCGTGAGGGTAGAAATATCCGCACGTTCGAGACCACAACGGGAATCGATCTCATAATCGATGACACACCCGAAGCCGTAATCCTCTCAGGGTTTGACCCTGTTAGAAGAGAGGTTGCGCGAATCGCATTAGAAAAACTGGTGCTTGACGGAAGAATCCATCCGGCAAGAATCGAAGAAATGGTCGAGAAAGCCCGCAAGGAAGTCGATGTCAAGATCAGAGAAGCCGGTGAGCAGGCTGTTTTCCAGGTGGGTGTACACGGACTACATCATGAGCTTGTAAAGATACTGGGCAGACTGCGTTACCGCACAAGCTACGGCCAGAATGTACTCAAACATTCAATAGAGGTCGCGCATCTTGCAGGAATGATGGCCGCAGAGATAGGTGCAAACGTAGCTATAGCAAAGCGCGCCGGACTGCTCCACGATATAGGTAAGGCGCTTGACCACGAATACGAGGGCACACACATTCAGATCGGTGCGGATGCTGCTAAGAAGTACCGTGAAAACAATCAGGTAATTCATGCTATAGCGGCGCATCACGGCGACATAGAGGCGACTACGGTTGAGGCCGTACTTGTACAGGCGGCGGACGCTATTTCAGCGGCAAGACCGGGTGCAAGGCGTGAGTCACTTGAAAACTATATCAAGCGGCTTGAGAAGCTCGAGGACATCTCGAATTCTTTCGAGGGCGTTGAAAAGACATTCGTATTCCAGGCGGGACGCGAAGTCAGAATAATCGTAAAGCCCGAGGTTGTCAGCGATGCGGATACTATCGTGATGGCAAGGGATATAGCGAGGAGGATAGAATCCGAGCTCGATTATCCCGGACAGATAAAGATTCATGTTATGCGTGAGACTCGTGCGATTGAATACGCAAAATAAAATAGTTGTTTATGGCCTCGGGGTTTGTTCTCCGGGGCTGTTTTTTTGATACAATACAATAGAGTGTTGTTAAGTCTTTGGAGGAGGTGTATTATGAGGTTTCCTTTTGCAGATGCGCATTGCGACTATCTTTACTGTGATTGTTTTAGAGAATACGATATAGTAAACCCTATTCAGGGACAGATGATGAGTATAGATAGAATGCTTGAGGGCAACGTAAAATTGCAGTGCTTTGCCGTATGGACGGATAAAAAGCTCAGTATGACGCCTCTACAGCAGGCGATGAATATGATTGACGTATATCACTGTATACTCGAAACCTACGACGACATATGCGAGTTCGATGCAGATTTCGACGAGAATAGCGGAAGAATAGCCACTGTGCTAACGATGGAGGGTGGAGAACCGATAGGTTACGAGATCGCCAACCTGCACAATTTCTATAGGCTGGGCGTAAGAGCGATGGCACTTACGTGGAATTACCCTAATCAGCTCGCTTATCCGGCTACAAAGCAATCAAAAAAGGGGCTTACCGAATTCGGCAAATACGTCGTGGAGGAGATGGGAGATTTGGGCATGGCGATAGACCTGGCGCATCTTTCCGATGTGTGCATAGATGACGTGCTTGGCATTACGAGCGTTCCAGTGTATGCTTCACACTCAAACGCAAGGGCTGTGTACAATCATCCAAGAAGCCTAAACGATGAACATATTCGTGAAATAGCCAAAAGAGGCGGTGTTATAGGCACGAATTTCTACTACGCCCATCTTGCAGGAACGATAAATGTTTCGACTGCGGATGTTGTGAGGCATATAGCGCATATAGCGGAAGTCGGCGGAATTGATTGCGTGTGCATAGGCAGTGACTATGACGGCATGGGCGTTACCCCTGTTGACCTTAGGGATTCTTCGGAGCTTCAGAACCTTGCGGCGGCACTCATACAGAACGGCTTCACAGAGGATGAAGTCGCAAAAATAACATACTACAATCTAAGGAATTATCTGGCGAGATTTTGTTTATAATTTCACAATTCAGACAGAAAAAAGAGGGGCTTGAGGCCCCTCTTTTTTTGTAAGTTATTAGACTAAACCCTGAGCAATCATAGCATCTGCAACCTTCTTGAAGCCTGCGATGTTACCGCCGGCAACGAGGTTGTAGCCAAGACCGTACTCAGCAGCCGCTTCTGCGGAAGCCTTATGGATGTTGATCATGATTGTCTTGAGCTGGCTGTCGACCTCTTCTTCTGTCCAGCTGAGGCGCTCTGCGTTCTGGCTCATCTCAAGTGCGCTTGTTGCAACACCACCGGCGTTAACAGCCTTGGAAGGAGCAACGATTACGCCATTGTCCATCAGGAATGCGAGAGCTTCGTTTGTTGTGGGCATGTTAGCAACTTCGATGTAGTACTTTGTACCGTTCTCGAGAATCTGCTTGGCTTCTGTCATGCCGATTTCGTTCTGGTATGCGCAGGGCATACAGATGTCGAACTTGCGGCTCCAGGGCTTCTGGCCGGGGAAGAATTCTACGCCAAACTTGTCGGCATAATCCTGGACCTTATTACGGCCGGATGCACGCATCTCGAGCATGTATTCGATCTTCTCATCTGTTACAACGCCGTCGGGATCGTAGATGTAACCATCGGGACCTGCGAGTGTAACGACCTTGCCGCCGAGCTGAGCAACCTTCTTGGCAACACCCCAAGAAACATTACCGAAACCGGAGATACCGATGATCTTACCCTTGATGGAGTCATGCTCATGCTTGAGGACTTCTTCGAGGTAATAAACAGCACCGTAACCGGTTGCTTCGGGACGAATCAAGCTACCGCCGTAGGACAGACCCTTACCTGTGAGAACGCCGTTCTCATAAGCACCGCGAATGCGCTTATACTGACCAAACAGGTAACCAATCTCACGACCGCCAACACCGATGTCACCGGCGGGTACGTCGATTGACGGACCGATATGACGCTGGAGCTCTGTCATAAAGGCCTGGCAGAAACGCATGATTTCGCCATCGCTCTTGCCGTTGGGATCGAAGTCTGAACCACCCTTACCGCCGCCGATGGGGAGGGATGTAAGGCTGTTCTTGAAAGTCTGCTCGAAACCGAGGAACTTCATAACGCTGAGGTTAACGTGGGAAGCAAAACGCAGACCGCCCTTGTACGGACCGATAGCGCTGTTGAACTGTACGCGGAAACCGCGGTTGACCTGTGTCTGACCATTGTCGTCTACCCAAGTTACACGGAATTCGATAACTCTTTCGGGCTCAGCCATGCGCTCCAGAAGTGCCATCTTCTGGTATTCGGGATGCTGATCTACGACTACTTCGAGGGACTTATAAACTTCTTCTACCGTCTGAAGAAACTCGGGCTCGTTTGCATCACGCTTCTTGATACGATCAAGAACTTCTTGAATGTAAGCGTTCATGAAATACCTCCACAAAATTTAAAATAAGCAACACCCTGTATGGGTAAACATTGCTACTAAGGCTATCTTATTACTCTACAAATTATGTTGTCAATATCTTTTAATAATATAATTTCCACAAAGCAAAAATGCATTTATTTAGGCAATTTTTGCAATCCTAACAGCGTTGTGGTATACTGACCGAAGTATTAATCTTGGAGGACCTATGAAGACTATAGAGCAGTTATCCGTAGACACAATCAGAATACTTGCGGCCGAGGCTATTCAGAAGGCCAACAGCGGACATCCTGGTATGGCAATAGGCTCTGCGCCGATCGCTTATGCCATTTGGAAGAACATGAAACACAATCCCGCCAACACAAAATGGTTGGGAAGAGATAGGTTCGTATTGTCTGCGGGCCATGCTTCAATGCTGGAATATGCAATGCTCCATCTTTACGGCTACGGTATCAGCATGGACGACATTAAGCAGTTCCGTCAGTGGGGAAGCAAGACACCGGGACATCCCGAATACAAGCATACAGCCGGCGTCGAAGCCACAACAGGCCCCCTCGGACAGGGAATTGCAATGGCAGTAGGCATGGCGATTGCCGAGACCCATATGGCTGCAAAGTATAACGTTGACGGTTTCAATGTGTTCGACAATCGTACCTACGTGTTGTGCGGAGACGGATGCCTTATGGAGGGTGTAGCTTATGAAGCCATATCTCTTGCAGGCACGCTCAAGCTCAATAAACTCACATTGATTTACGACAGAAATCAGATAACGATCGAAGGAAGCACAGAGCTTGCGTTCAACGAGAACATAGCCGCGAGATTTGCCGCATGCGGATGGCAAGTTATATCGGTCCCGGACGGAAATAACATCGATGCCATAAGCAAGGCGCTTGCAGTTACAAAGCTCTCCGATAAGCCGACAGCAATAATTGTAGAGACAAAGATAGGTTACGGAACACCCAAAGAAGGTAAGAGCAGTGTACACGGCTCACCTTTGGGCGATGAGAATATCGCGGTAACAAAGGCAAACTACGGCTGGGAGTACGAAGCGCCGTTTACCGTTCCCGAGGAAGTCTACGCACACTTCCGCACGCTGGCTGAAAACTGCGCAAGTAAAAATGCCGAGTACGACGAAATGATGAATGCGTACAAGCAGGTACAGCCCGAGCTTTATGCACAGCTTATGAGTGACTTGGACGGAAAAATCCCCGAAGCGATCGCAAATGACCCCGAGCTCATTAACTTCAGCGGAAGCGTTTCCACAAGAAGCGCATCCTCAAAGCTGCTCAATGTGCTGGCGAAGCATATTCCAGGACTTATCGGTGGTTCTGCAGATTTGGCACCTTCTAACCTCACCCGCTTGGCAGATTTTGAGGATTACTCAGTGGAAAACCGCGCGGGCAGGAACATTCACTTCGGCGTTAGGGAGTTCGCAATGGCGGCTATATCAAACGGCATAGCACTTTACGGCGGCTTGCGTGCATTCTGCTCCACGTTCCTCGTTTTTGTAGACTATCTCAAGCCTGCTCTGCGTCTGAGTGCACTCATGGGGCTTCCTGTTATGTATATAATGACGCATGACAGCATAGGTGTGGGCGAAGATGGACCTACACATCAGCCCATTGAGCAACTTGCAATGCTGAGATCTATACCGAATGCACAGGTGTTCAGACCGGCAGACGGCAAGGAAACTGCGGCGGCGTATTTGAGTGCTTTGAATGCACAGTGCCCGACCGTACTTGCATTGTCGAGACAGAACCTCCCAACATATGAAGCTACGGGTATGGACGCAATGAAGGGCGGCTATATAATAAGAAAGCCGAAGGGAACGCCGGATTGCATACTCATGGCAACGGGTTCAGAGCTTGAGCTTGCTATTAAGGCGGCGGATGTACTTGCGGTAAGAGGCTATACGGCACAGGTCGTAAGCATGCCATGCATCGAGCTTTTCGATAAGCAGACTGCGGAGTATAAGGAATCTGTATTGCCCTCAGTGGTGCGCGCTAGGGTAGCTGTCGAAGCGTTGTCGGGCTATGGTTGGCATAAGTACACGGGACTCGACGGTGCGGTCGTATCTATAGACAGATTCGGCGCTTCCGCTCCTGCAAAGACCGTATTCGAGAAACTCGGAATGACAGTCGACTGCGTTGTGGATGCCGCATTAGGTGTAATTAAAAAATAGTGTGACAGACTATACTAAACCACACCAAGCTTATAAGCAATACTGAGCGGGACGTTATATGCGTCCCGTTTTTGATACAATAAGAAATTATAAAAAATGATTTAATATTTATATAAAAGTATTGACAAAATAAATAATAGATGTATCATATTACGTGAACAAAGAGGTGATGACGTTGAAAAAGAGTCTGTACAGTTTGATACTCTCAGACGAGGTCGTAAATAGAATTGACAAGCTCGCCACGAGAAACAACACAAACAGATCTAACATGATAAATCAGGTATTGGCGGAATACTGTTCGATTCTGACGCCAGAAAAGAGGATAGAAGGCGTATTCGAGTCGGTGGCAAGAATTTTTGACGACTACGAGGAATTTGTCACGGCAGTTGCGCCCAATCAGTCGATTATGTCGATGAAGTCCTCACTTGAGTACAGATACAGACCGACGGTAAAGTACGATGTTAGGCTGTATTGTCGTCCCGTGGACGCTTATATAGGAGAGCTTGCGATAACGTTTAGGACACAGTCTCATAAGTTGCTTGCGGTAACGGACATGTTCTTCAGGCTTTGGTCGATGCTTGAGAACAAGTATCTGGCCGATATCTATCCTGTAGAGATTCAATGCAGAATAGAAAGCGGCAGATACGTGCGTATGCTCGCATTGCGCGAGGGCAGGGAGTATACCAGTGAAAGTCTTGCCACGTCGCTTTCGGACTATATTCGTCTGATAGATAAGCTCATTAAGGGATATATCTACGGAGAGTATGACGAGAATGATGTAGAGAGAGAATACACAAAGGGACTGAAAAACGGAATGGGAATAATATGATTTAATCTGTGAAGGAGGAATAGAGTGATGAATGCCGATAAATTAACACAGAAATCGATTGAAGCGATAAGAAACGCTCAGACGGTAGCGATCGATCACAATAATATGCAGATAACTCCCGAGCACATAGTGTATGCGCTTGCTTCGCAGCAGGGAGGTTTGATAGTATCTTTGCTGTCAAAGATGAACATAGATGCAGAGAGATTTACTCGTGCGCTCGATGCAGCTATAGATAGAATACCGGGAGTGACGGGCAGCGGACGTGAACTCGACAAGATTTACGTTGCGCCCGAGACCGACAGAATGTTGAACCTTGCCGAGAAAATCGCCTCTCAGATGAAGGATGAGTACATCTCGGTCGAACACATAATGCTCGCGAGCTTTGAGGAAGGCACGGAGCAGTTAAAGCGCATCTACAGGGATTTCTCGCTCACAAAAGAGCTGTTCATGAAAGCACTCGCCGAGGTCAAAAATACGCGAGTGACATCGGATAACCCAGAGGACACATATGACGCATTGAAGAAATACGGCACTGACCTTGTGGAGTGTGCAAGAACCAAAAAAATGGATCCTGTCATAGGCAGGGACGCAGAGATTCGTTCGGTCATAAGAATTCTTTCGAGAAAAACAAAGAACAATCCTGTGCTAATCGGTGAACCGGGCGTAGGTAAAACGGCGATAGCGGAGGGACTTGCACAGCGTATAATGCGTGGAGACGTGCCGGATGGACTGAAGAATAAGACGGTATTCTCGCTTGATATGGGCGCGCTTATTGCCGGTGCCAAATTCAGAGGCGAGTTTGAAGAAAGGCTTAAGGCTGTTCTCAATGACATAAAGAAGTCCGAGGGTAGGATAATACTGTTTATAGACGAACTGCATACGATAGTCGGCGCAGGCAAGACAGAAGGTTCTATGGATGCGGGTAACCTGCTTAAGCCGATGCTTGCACGAGGTGAATTGCACTGTATAGGTGCTACGACGCTCGACGAATACAGAAAGTATATCGAGACCGATGCTGCGCTCGAAAGAAGATTCCAGCCGGTTATGGTGGATGAGCCTACGGTAGAAGACACCATCTCAATACTGAGAGGTCTTAAGGAGCGCTACGAGATATTCCACGGCGTCACCATACACGACAGGGCACTGATTGCGGCGGCAACACTGTCACATAGGTACATAACCGATAGGTTCCTGCCGGATAAGGCTATCGACTTGGTCGATGAGGCCTGTGCATCGCTGAGGACAGAGATGGACTCCATGCCTGCTGAGATGGATGACGTCAGAAGGCGCATAATGCAGCTTGAAATCGAGGAGGTCGCTCTTAAGAAGGAAACCGATAACCTATCTCGTGAGAGACTCGGCAAACTTCAAGAGGAGCTTGCCAACGAACGCGATGCTTTCAACGAAATGAAGTCACGTTGGGAAATCGAGAAGCACGCGGCGGAGGATACAAAGCGCATAAAGGAGCAAATCGAGAAGACAAATGCCGAGATCGAGGAGGCAAGTCGAAACTACGAGTATGAGAGGGCATCTCTGCTTAGATATTCCACATTGCCCGAGCTTCAGAAGAAACTTGCAGACGCACAGGAAGCAGCTAAACTCAGGAACGAAAACCCGATGGTTAACGACACCGTTACTGAGGAGGAGATAGCCGAAATAGTCGCACGTTGGACAGGAATTCCCGTAGCGAAGCTCATGGAGGGAGAGAGGGAGAAGATACTTAATCTCGATTCAATACTTCATAAGAGAGTTGTCGGTCAGGACGAGGCTGTGAGAGCCGTATGCGATGCAATACTTCGTTCGCGTGCGGGTATTGCCGACCCCAACAGACCAATAGGCTCGTTTATTTTTCTCGGACCTACGGGTGTAGGTAAGACGGAGCTTGCAAAGGCACTGGCCGAGGCGTTGTTCGACGATGAACACAACATGGTCAGAATTGATATGTCGGAGTACATGGAGAAGTTCAGTGTATCCAGGCTCATAGGTGCGCCTCCGGGATATGTCGGTTATGACGAGGGCGGTCAGTTGACTGAGGCTGTCCGCAGGAGGCCTTACTCGGTAGTGCTTTTCGATGAGATAGAGAAGGCACATCCAGATGTGTTCAATATTCTATTACAGATATTGGATGACGGTAGGATAACAGACTCTCAGGGCAGGACGGTAGATTGCAAGAACACGATTATCATACTGACATCAAATCTGGGTTCTCAGATACTACTCGACGGTATGGACAGTGACGGCGAGATATCCGAACAGGCAAGGCAAGATATAGATGCCCTCCTACATAGGACATTTAGGCCCGAATTCCTCAACAGGATAGATGAAATAGTGTTCTATAAGCCTCTCACAAAGGAGAGCATACGCGGCATAATCGACCTGCTAATTAAGGGACTTGAGAACAGACTCGAGGAGAAGTCGCTTAAACTCGTAGTGACCGACGCAGCAAAGGAGTTCATAATCGAGCATAGTTACGACCCGATGTTCGGTGCAAGGCCGATAAAGAGGTATCTGCAATCCAATGTCGAGACGCTTATAGCGAGAACGGTACTCCGTGGTGAATTGCATGAGGGCGACACGGTGACTGTAGATTGCGTTGATGGCAAATTGACGGCGAAGTAAGCAAAATGAAGGTGCTTCCGATGGGAGCACCTTTTAATATTGGAATTATCCCGTTGTACGGCTGGGTTCACGAAGCATGCGAAGTGCAAACCGAATCGTCAAGCAAAGAATGAACCGAGACCCGTTTTTGCATACACGTTGTGAAGCGTCTTTTCTGCAACCGCCGCTGCTTGACGTGCTCCTTCGTTTAGAACACCCTCAAGGTATACGCGGTCGGCGAGTATGCGGTTGTATTCTTCGCGTATGGGCGTGAGCTCCTCGATAACTGCCTCTGCGGTCGCTACCTTGAGCTGACCGTAACCCATCCCGTCAAATATCTCAAGCGCCTCTTCTATGGTCTTTCCGGTAAATATTGAGTAGATAGACAGAAGGTTTGCAATTCCGGGCTGATTCTCGTTATAGGCTATTCGAGCTTCACTGTCGGTGACTGCTCTCTTGAACTTTTTGAGTATCACATTGGGTTCATCTGTAATGGCGATAAAAGAAGACGGGTTTGGATCGGATTTGCTCATCTTCTTTGTCGGGTCCTGCAGGCTCATTATTCTGCCGCCGACCTTGGGTATAAAGGGTTCGGGTATGACAAATGTTTCACCGTACAGCTTGTTAAAACGTTCCGCTATGTCCCTAGCTATCTCAACGTGCTGTTTTTGGTCGTGTCCCACTGGCACATATGAGGCCTGATACAGCAGAATATCTGCGGCCATCAACACGGGATACGTGAACAATCCTGCGTTGATATTGTCCGCGTGCTTGGCACTCTTATCTTTGAACTGGGTCATTCTGTTCAGCTCGCCCATATACGTACTGCAGTTAAGCACCCAAGAAAGCTCTGCGTGTTCATGTACCGACGACTGTATAAACAGGGCAGAGCGTTTGGGGTCTATTCCACACGCAAGTAGCAAGGCGGCAGCTTCTATGGTGCGCTGTCTGAACACCTCGGGATCCTGCCTGACCGTCATAGCGTGTAGATTCGCCACACAATAAAAACAAAACCTATCGTCCGTTTGCAGCTTTGCCCAGTTACGGAGTGCGCCGACATAGTTGCCGAGCGTGATTATGCCTGATGGTTGTATACCGCTTAGTACATTTTTCTTTTCCATGCATTACCTCCGACTGGTTAATTTTTTATTCGGTATATTATAGTAGCAACTCGAGCCATTGTAAATAGGTTTGTATCTCTTTGAACGCAGTTTTGAACATTCTGTTAACTGCGTTGCCTGCAAATATGTAATATGTTATAATACGCTCGTGAGAATGTATCACAAAAGAGGTATTGATTTGATAGCGAGAATCCGAGTTTTTTTTAAATCCCTTTGGGATAAAACAAAACTGTTCTTTAATAGAGTGGTTGAAAGTATGAAGCTTAAGCATGACTCGTTTGTCAATAAGCAGGATGAGCACGCCAAAACGCCTATGTATTTGAAGCGCGACAACAGGGGGCCATTCCCGCTTGAGGTTCTGTTTACGACACTAAAAGTATTGGCACTGATAGCTGTCGTAGCCGGTTTTGCCGTGTGCGGACTTGTGCTTGGAGTGGCTAAGGCATATATCGACACAACGCCGGAGATGGATGTTGCGGTTTTCAGCAAGTCAGACACCAATCTTACATCTTATATTTACGATAAGGACGGCAATGTAATAACCTCGTTTGCCGACATGGAATACAGGGACTGGGCGCCTATTGACGAAATACCCGACATGCTCAAGAATGCCGTAATCGCAGTTGAGGACGTTCGCTTTATGAAACATGATGGTATAGACTTCAAGCGCCTTATCTCTGCGGTTGTAAATACGCTGAGAAATTCGAATACTCACGGAGCAAGCACGATAACTCAGCAGATTATAAAGAACAATGTACTGACAAATATCCAGTCATATAAGCGCAAAATCCAAGAGGCATATTTGGCGCTCGAGCTTGAGACGATTCTCAGTAAAGACCAGATACTCGAAGCATACCTAAATGACGTATATCTCGGTGAAGCAAATTACGGAGTAAAATCTGCCGCCAACGACTATTTCGGCAAGGAACTCAGCGAGCTTACGATACGCGAGTGTGCCATGTTGGCAGGTGTTATTCAGCAGCCTTCCTATACAAATCCCAGGGCAAATACCTATTCAAGGTTCTATGAAGATGGCAAAAATAAGATGGATAGAACCAATTCGCGTACTGATACGGTCATTTGGGCGATGTACGACGCGGGCTTTATAACGGCTGAGCAGCGTGAAACGGCTCTGCACGATACCGTAAAGATAGTGGAGCATTCGCAGACATCGGATATGTACGATATGCCGCACTTTGTCGAGTATGCGATATACGATGTCATCACCTGCTGGCTGTCTGAGGAAGGACTGAGCGATACAAAGGCCAACAGGACAGCGCTTGAGAGCGAGTTGAGAAACGGCGGATACAAGATTTACACGACGGTTGACAGCGATATGCAGCACATCCTTGAGGATACGATTGTAAACTGGGATGAATACCCCGAGCTTGCCAACCCGTCTGCTGCGTTGGTCACATCGACAAATGCCGATGGCACTATAAGTGAGGTCGTTCAGCCTCAGGCGGCCGCGGTTATTATCGACTATCATACGGGACAGATTCGTGCGCTTGTCGGCTCGCGCGACGTACCGACATCAAAGAAGCAGTGGAACAGGGTATACCAGAGCAGTATGCCGGTTGGCTCATCGATTAAGCCCATTGCCGTATACGGACCTGCGCTCGATTTAGGCTTGTCACCTGCGACTATAATTCCCAACTTTGAAGGGGAGATAGAAGGCTACGGCGGAAACGGATATCCGTCGATAGGTTCGGATAAGTGGGTAGGCCCTGTGACGGTAAGACGTGGTGTAACTTCATCGCTTAACGTGGTAGCGGCAAGGGTACTCTTTGACTATGTATCGACTCAAACGAGTAAGGAATACCTCGTAAACCTCGGAGTAGACGAGGACAGAATAAACCAGGACGGACCCGGACTTGCACTCGGTACATCAGGCATAACACCGATAGAGATGTCTGCCGCATTCGGCACAGTAGCAAACGAGGGAGAGTACATTCAGCCTGTAGCGTTTACTAAAGTCGTTGCGTCAAACGGCAAGATAGTGCTAAGCGCCGAGGATATCCAAGCTCGCAGACAGGTGTTTAAACGCGCGACAGCATTTTTGCTAGTCGATATGATGGAGGATGTTGTAAAAACCGGTACAGGTACATCTGCAAAGATCAATGGCATGACTGTAGCGGGAAAGACGGGAACAAACGAGAATTATACGTCTGTCTATTTTGCCGGAGTGACTCCGTACTATTCGGCGTCATTGTGGATAGGACATGACAACTACAATCAAAAACTCCGTACAGGCTCGACGGGTGGAAAGTATGCCGCACCCTTATGGCAGGCATTTATGTCAAAGATACACGAGGGACTGGCGGATAAGCCGATAATAGATGAGTCGCCCGTGGAGCTCGGCTTGGTTAGAGCAACAGTATGCTCTATTTCGGGAAAACTTGCTACGGATGCGTGCTATGAGGATTATTGCGAGCACATTCCGATAACGGACTGGTTCTATACCGACGACGTACCCACTGAACGCTGTGACATGCATACGATAATCAGCGTTTGTTCGGTATCGGGTCAGCCGGCGTCTATGTTCTGCTCAGCGGCAGGCGTTGAGTCCGGAGGATTCATACTGGTTAACTCTGACTCGATATACAGGCGGTTCAACCCGGATGACCTGATAAAAACAATGCCGAACTGTATTTTTACGGATATACCTGCGGATGTCTACGGTATAACAGATCGTGAATCGAGCGCACTGTGCAGCGTGCATACGCCGTGGTACATAAGAGCCGGCTCCGGGGCGGGTACCCTCGACGAGGCGGCGCACATAGCAAATCGCCTTATAGCGACAGTTGAGAACTATCTGGATAAGGTGGAGAATCTACCGAGGACGGACAGGCAGACATTGGAGTTCGGAATCAGTTGGCTCAGATACGCCATTGAGCTTCAGGACGTAGGCAAAGTCAATACGTATACCGAACAGTTGAGGCATAATTACGAAGTCATAAGCGGAAAGTATCCGTTGCCTGTGGGATGATTTATGCTCGACAGTATATATCAAAAAGAGATCGATAGAATCAAACTGCTTGCGCAAGACGGGGATTATGGAGATTTCGAACATCCCGTTATTGGTTCGGGCAGCATAGTGTCGGGTATAATGCTCATAGGTGAGGCACCGGGTGCCGATGAGGCAAAGCAGGGCAGACCGTTTGTAGGAAAAGCGGGAAAACAGCTTGACGAATTGCTGAGCTTGTGTAAAATGCCGAGAGATGATATATTTATTACTAATGTTGTGAAGTACAGACCTGTAAACCGCAAGATAACAAGTATTTCCAACAGAACGCCTCGAATCGACGAGATTCTGGGTGGAATCCCGTGCCTAAAATCGGAGATCGAAGCATTGAACCCGAGGATAATAGTTACCCTTGGAAACACACCGCTCAGTGCGGTTTGCATTATGGCAGGAGAACCAAAGATTCGCATAGGCGATGTTCACGGAAGTGCGAGAGAGGTCAAGATTGACGGCGTGAAGAGAACGCTGTTTGCGCTGTACCATCCTGCCAGCGTTATTTATAATCGTACACTAAAGCAAGTGCTTGAGGAAGACATGGTAGCCTTAGGCAACATTGCCGTAGAGAACCGACCGAAGGAGGAAAACATATGAAGTGGAGTTCTTTAATCAGAGCATTTTTGGTTGTTCTGGTGGTTATGGTACTGCTTACCTCCATGACAGCGATACAGGCAGATACCGAAAAAGAAGGCGTCCAGTACGGTCAGTCTACCACCGACGACCTCAATTTCAGATCTTCACCCGACAGTTCAGCTGATTCTAACGTGATTGGAAAGATTGCCGCCGGTGAGAAATTCGAGATACTCGCGACCGAAGGCTCGTGGTACAGAATAATGTACAATGACAAGGTTGGATATGTCCATAATAATTATGTGTATGTGATAAGCCAGTCGGGCACCAGAGGTGCATATGTTATTTCCGATGGAACGATGTTGATGGGCGGTCCTACGGTAAATTCATACGCGGTGACGGAGCTTACCGCAGGCCTTGGCGTAAAGGTAAAGGGAATCGTAGACGGTTGGTACTTCTGTGTTGCAGGAACGGATTCGGGCTACGTGCAGTTGAACCGGCTTAAGCTCATATCATCAGACAGCGCGGAAACTCCTCAGCTCAGATACGGAATGAAGGGTGAGGAAATAGAAGTACTTCAAACTACGCTTATACGTAAGGGTTTCTTAGACAATAAAAACAAGACAAGCGTATTTGATGAAGCCACGCTCAAAGCAGTAAAGGAATTCCAGAAGGTAGCGGGTATAGCCCAAGATGGCATAGTGGGAGGCGCAACTCAAAGGATGCTTCAGAATGGTAGCATAAGGAAAGAAAACGCGCTGTACAACCAGCTAAAGGGTTCCGTAAAACTGCTTGACTGGTTTAAGGGCGGAAATGAGTGGTTCAAGAAGTATACTGTCGCAACGGTTACGGATGTACGCACGGGCTTAAGCTTCAGAATCAGGAGATTTGGCGGATGGTACCATGCCGACTGCGAGCCTCTTACTGCTTACGATACTCAGATAATGTTCAGAGTCGCAGGTGGTAAATGGTCGTGGAACAGAAGGCCGATTTGGGTAACGCTTAACGGCAAAACAGTTGCGGCGAGTATGCACTGTATGCCTCATATGGTCAACCCGACGCCCAGCAATAACTTTGACGGACATTTCTGCATACACCTTTTAAATTCAAAGGTACACGCCACGAGCGCTGCATGCCCCAGACATCAAGCCTGCGTCAGGGAAGCCTACAACAAAGGCAAATAATACCCTTGTATTAGACTTAACCGCATTGCCAATACTATCAAATGATAGGAGAGGTATATGCGGTTTTTTGATTGGATTGAAAAGTTTTTTAAATTTAACAGGGATAATGCGGAATTTGAGCTTTTGGAAACCGAAAGAGGCACTCCCGACCGGTATGCAAGCGAGGATTACCCCAGCGTACCGGTAATATCTACAAAGCAGACGGATGAGATTTCGTCGGATTTGAAGAAGAACAGAGTCGACTTCATCAAGATATTCCATAGAGACATCAACAGCGACGCAATATTTAGGTCGTTTATCACTGCGTCCGGAATCAAAGGTCTGGCAATTTATATAAACGGCATGATTGATTCTGACCGCGTGAACGATTTCCTCATAAGACCTCTCGTGCGGAAGAAGACCTATAAATCGGACGATATGCTCCTTAATGAGATACTCAATGAGGTATTGGAAGCTGACGAGGTTTCATCGGAAAAGAAGATAAATAAGATAGTGGATGCGATAGCCTCGGGACAAGCGGCATTTTTTATCGATGGCTTAAACAGTGCGATAATTGCGGATGTTAGAGGCTTTAAAACGAGGAGCATAGGCGAATCGGAGGGCGAAAAGTGCGTCTTGGGGCCTAAAGAGGCATTCACGGAGAATCTCAGAACATCTATAACCCAGCTCAGAAGAATAATCAAATCACCGGATCTCGTTGCGGAGTTTAGGGTAAGCGATACGCTGAATAAGGGAACGTTTGCAATAATCTACCTCGCAGGAAAAGCGAATATGTCGCTTGTGGATAACATAAAGAGAAAGCTTGCCGCGATTGATACGACGCTTGTTTTAGACGTGGGTACGGTTGCCCAGTTCTTAGAGAAACCAAAGTATATGCCACTGCCAAAAATACTTTTGACTGAAAAGCCGGATAGAACAGCCGCACATATACTGCAGGGACATATAGCAATTGTAATAGACGGAAGTCCGGAGGCACTCGTGTTGCCCGCGACATTGCCTGCTCTCATGGCAACGACTGATGATGTGTATCTCAAAGGACCTCTTGGAAGTATTTTGAAAACCGTCTGCTATTTGGGCGCATTTCTATCCTTGATACTTCCCGGAGCATTTCTGGGGATGTCGCTTTATCATCAGGGCATGCTATCTACAGAGGTGCTTTTGACCATAATAACCTCCCGAAAGATGGTGTATATGCCTTTGGGATACGAACTGCTGTTGCTTCTGCTTGTGTTTCATTTCATACGCGAGGCGAGTATGAGAGTCCCGGGAGGAATAGGTCAGGCGATAGGAATTATCGGAGGTATTATGCTTGGGCAAGCCGCAGTTTCTGCAAATCTTGTCAGCACGACATCGCTGATAATAGTATCGCTTTCAGGTTTGGGAAACTTCTGCATACCTAACTTCCAGCTTATGATTGCATCGACTTGGGCGAGAATACTCTTGCTTTTGGCGGCATGGGCTGCGGGTTTTATGGGATTATTCGTAGCGCTTCTGATAATAATTGCCGCTGTTGCATCAACAAAATCATTCGGAGTACCATTTTTGAGTCCGTACGCGCCTAAAACAATGAGTCAACGCCCACCTATATTCCGAGGAGTGGTGAAGAATCATACGAGAGGTTCAGACTATACAAACGTTAGGGGGGACAGACGCATATGAATATGCGCGAAGGAAGCATAGGAAAAGCTGAAATAACCAACATACTGGCGATATCGTTGGTGTGTATCGGCATATTCACATTTGATTCGAATTCCCTATACAAGGAGGGAAACCTTGCATATATAGCTTTGCCGGTGAGTCTGCTGTTTGCCATACTACTTTCGTTTTTTGTATGGTGGTCAAATAAAAAATCGAATCAAGCAGGTCTGCTGGAGATGATTGCATCGTGCTTTGGAGAATCTGTTGCTGCAATCTATAAGGCTGTGCTCGCGATCTCACTTGCAGGGACAGCAGTAGCCCCTATAGTGAGATTCATGAAGATGATGTACAGGTATGTCTACAGGACTGACTATTACTCGATTGCCTTCTGTGCTTTGATCGGTATCATTGTACTTGCAATGCTCGGATTTGAGTGTATTGGCAGGACGTCAAATGCTCTGTCGGCCGTATTATTGGTGACACTTGCGGTATTGCTGATTGCGCCGGCACAAAGCTACGAGTTTTACAGACTCTATCCTTTGGTAAAAAAGGATGCGGCATTCGTTTGGCCACAGATGGGAGAAGCTTTCATGGGCTTTGTATCTCTACTGTTGTTGCCGCTATGTATACCAAATTCCGTACACGGACTAAACAACCTACGCAAACCTATTGTGATTGCCGGGTCAGTGTCTTTAGTATTGGTATTCGCAACGTTATTCTGTATCTCTCTCGTGTTTCCGTCGTCATTGCTGTCCGAACAGTGGGTACCGTTATTCAGAATGAATACGCTTTTTGAGGCGGAAGGTTTTTTTGAGCGCACGGAGAAACTGATGATGTTTATACTTATGGTCGGATGTATATTGACCTGCGCATATGCGGTATTTGGCTCGTCTCGGCTTACATCTGCTGTTCTGGCACAGAAGGATATAAGACCGTGTATTGCGGCAATGTCGTTTCTCGTGATTACAGTTGCCTGCTTTTTCTGCATTAACACGGATAAAATAAATACATACGGCAACATCATTACGATCATGCGCTTATGCCTGGCAGGGGCGATCACCTTGCCTGCGCTTGCTGCCGCCATTATTGCTTTAATCAGACATAAAAAGGACAGGAGAACACTGAATTGTCAAAACTGAAGGCAATATTTTCTATAGTACTGATTGCGTTGATACTTTGTATGTCGGGCTGTTTTAATCCAAGGGACCTCGACAGGCATGCATACGTGCTTTCGATTGGGCTCGATAAGGGTGAGAACAAGAAGTATTATGTATCATTCCTTATTCAAAAGGATGCTGTAACCGAAAGCGGCTCTATGGAGGACGCCGCAACTGTTTTAGCAGCGGAAGCTGACAGCATATACGAAGCGATCGAGTCCGTGCAATCGATAAACCCACAGACGCTGAGCTTTACGCGAGCTAATACAATAGATGTGTCGAACGAGGTAGCCGCCGAGGGGCTTATAGACGAGTTTTTCAGATTTGAGTTCGACAGCATAAAGTTAAGGGACTCGGTGCTGTTGGTTATCATAGATGGTAATGTCAATGAATTCTTGGAAGTCGTGCGCAAGTCGTCCAGCATAAGTATCGCAAAACTTCAGATAGGTGTTTTAGAACTGTATAAGAGAACATCGACGGTAGCGTATGCCAATGCATCGCTGTTTCATCAGCACTGTGTAAACGGTACAGGCGATCAACCGCTGACTTTCGGATATGTGAACGAGAGAATTTTGAACGAGCTGGAGCGTCAGGAATCACAAGGCCAACAGGAACAACAATCAGGAGGTATGTCTGACGAAGCGGCGTCCGCTCTGCTTGATGAGCAAACAAAGGCCGAATCGGGAGTTGAATCCGGCGGCAATTCGCAAAGTAGGGACAAAGATGATTTGGATTTACTGAGGGGAACAAAGCTTATGGGCTCAACGCCTATTACAATGGCAGGTGCCGCATTATTTGACGGCATGAGACTCGTTGGTTTGCTTACGCCAAAACAGGCACAGTTTCTGTCACTGGGAAGAGGAGAGTTCGGAGCGGGTAGCCTTTGGCTCGAAAGGGATGGAAACAACTCGATAGAGCTTGACATAAAGCGCATCAAAAAACACAGTGTAGAGCTGACAGCAAGCGATAAGCCTCAAATAAACGTAACTATGGAGCTTAAAATCAATTACGAGAAGGCGTATACAGGTCTCTTGAGCGATGATATTAGGGCTGAAATAGAGGATGAAATTGAGCACGAGCTTAACGCCATATTCGAGTTTTCGAGGGACTTGGGATCGGATGCATTCTGCTTCGGGCGCTATGCGGTAAAGCAGTTTGCAACGCTTGAGAAATGGAAAGCGTATGATTGGAAAACTCGCTTTAGGAATGCGACAGCCAATTTCAACGTGGTGTTGATGGTGGAGGGCTGATATGGTTGCAATGGTAATAGGCGGAATAATGATTGCACTGTATGTAATGTTATATGCTGTGTTCAGCGCAAGAAAAAAGCAGAAAGGTTCGACGGTAGGAGCAATACTGCTTTCTGCTATAGTCTTTGCGTGTATAGTGTGTATATTCACATTAGGCTGATGGCGTCAATTACGTCACTTGCTATTAGCATCCTGTTTGAGAGTATTTGCATGGCTTCGTCAGCCGAGTGTCCCAGTATATATGCTCCTGCAATGGCGGCTTCAAAAGGTTTTAGTCCCTGAGAAAGCATAGCGAGTATTATGCCGCAAAGAACGTCGCCGCTGCCGCCCTTTGCAAGTCCTGGGTTTCCGAATGTTGAGAAACAGGTTTTGTTGCCATCACAGATTATAGTAGTTGCACCCTTGAGTAAAACTACTGTACCTGTTTTACGTGAAAGTTCCATCGCGGCACCACACGGGTCTTTTGCTATTTCGTGAACCGTCGTTTTAGTGAGACGCGCCATCTCACCATAATGTGGGGTCAAAATAACGTTTGAGTGCAAGCATTCCAAAAGAGTTTCGTGCAATGAAATGGCGTTGAGAGCATCGGCATCGACGATGCACCGCTTTTTTGTGTTCAGTACGATCTCTGTGACATCGGCAACCCCATTGCTATTTCCCATTCCCGGTCCTATGGCTATGCAATCCGAGAGATTTAATGCCTCAGCTAAAACGGAGAAGTCGATACTGTCGTAGTCGTCGAAGTCAGAAGAGAGCATGACCTCGGGAATCTGTGATATGTGACTTACTACAACTTCGGGGCAGATGAGTCTAAGAAGTCCACAGCCTCCGCGAAGAGCAGCCTTTGTACATAATGCCGCGGCACCGCGATACTTGAAAGAACCCGCGATAACAAGCGCCTTACCGTTCTTGCCCTTGTGTGAATCGAGTGACCTTGGCGGTAGCAGTTTCTTTACATCAACTTCCTGCATGAGAAAGCTGTCCATAGATGAGTCGGGTTCGGGATAATCGTCGCAAATCGAGTAAACAACAGTAGTGCCGCAAAAGTTTCTTCCGGGGAAAAGCAACAGTCCGCGCTTGTATGCGACAAATGTCACCGTAGCATCGGCGTTTACACATGTACCGCAGATCTGTCCGTCATCGCCGTTTATACCCGAAGGTATGTCGACCGAAAGCTTAGAGGCGCCAAGCGAATTTATACAATCGATCGCCGTTTTGAAGTGCCCCGTTACATCGCGGCACAATCCTGTTCCAAAAATTGCGTCTACGGCCAAATCGTATCTGTTATCCATAATGCTATTTATAACGCCTTCGTCATCGGTCGCATTGACGCAGTTAAGCTTATTCTTGCGGACAAGTGATAGATAGTAAGCAGCATCGCCGCTTATATCACTGTCATCTGCGAGCAAAACCGCCGAAGCATTTATGCCGTTTCTATTGAGAAGCAGGAGAAGCGCAAGCCCATCGCCGCCGTTATTGCCCTTGCCGCATACGATGAGCACGTTCTCGTGAACGGTGTTTTCCAAAATGTATGCTAAAACTCCCGAAGCGGCATTCTCCATGAGCTTTATGCCCGGAATGTTCTTGCTTTCGATTAAAAATCTGTCATAGTTGCGCATCTGCTGTGTTGAACAAACCTGTTTCATAAGTCATCCTTCCAGCCTGAGAGATATTTCCCCGTAATCAAAACTTTTAATGTCGATTTCGGTTTGGATCAGCACTCTTCCGAGATTATCGAAACCGACCGCTTTTCCGTGCGCCTTTACATTTCCTGCCGCTAAAAGCTTCACATCTTTGCCGACAATACAGGAAGCATTGGTATACGCTTGTATCAGAGAATCATTATCGGCAATAAGCAAGGGTAGAAGCATGAGTTCATGCACGATCGCTTTACAGACATCGGTTATAGTCATCTCGTGACCGAGTTCATCTCGAATAGAGGTGGCGGTATCTCGAAGAGGCGAATCGTAAAAAGACGAATTTACGTTCACACCTATGCCGATAATAACATGATATCTACCACTTGGGTCGCAGACAAGCTCACACATTAAACCGCAAAGCTTCTTATTCGATACCAGCATGTCGTTTGGCCACTTTATGCGGCAAGTAGGCAAGAAAGAGCACAACGCCTTCTGAACGCAGACACCTGCTGCAGTTGAATAGAGTGAAGCGTTTGAAATGTCACAGACACACGGGAGTATGATAGATATATACAACCCTCCTAGCTCAGAGCTCCACACATTGCCCTTGCGACCGCGACCTTGCGTTTGAGTCTGCGCTATAAAAAGGGTATAGTCGCAATTTTGCTCGCTCCTAACAAAGCGCTTCGCGGCGCTGTTTGTAGAGTCGGAGGAATAATCATAAACAGCTAAAACCGACTGTATGTCATCGGATGTCGGTGCACTGCGTATCGGGTAGGATATGAGATTATTCGAGCTCGTCGTCGATGCGCTCATCACACAATTCCTCCATGCAAAGTTTGGCATCCGAGTAGTCATAGCCGTGTGAAACTAGGCGTTTTACGGTGCGCCTTATACGCTCGTCGTGAGGCAAATCGGAAAGCTGATGAAAATACTTCTTTGCGGTCGCCAATGCGTTGGCATATTCGGTCTCGGGGGTAATATTTGCCAGCGCTTCATTTATTATGTCACGGCTTACGGAATGAGAAATCAGTTGCTCTCTGAGTTTCTGTTTGCTGACGGGCTTTGTTGCAAGCCTCGAGTCGATAAAATCATGAGCGTAGCGCAGGTCGTCGGCATACCCTAACTCCTTGAGTCGTTCGACAGTTGCATATACGTCATATTCGGAATACTGACAGTCGTCGAGATAGTCCTCTATCTCGCGAATCGTGCGTGCTTTTGGGGTGAGGAACTTAAGTGCGGCGTCTATGGGCGAGACACCTGATTTAACCTTTTTCATGTCGATCTCCAAATCAAATTCTAAATGCATTATAACAGATAGAACAGACACAATAGAATTAACTTTCATTATAATTTTGGTTTTTTATGTGCAGAATAATCATACGGAGGAGGCGACTCTATGAAGCGCAGAAGTGTAATAACCCTGACATTACTGATACTCGCCGTAATGGCCGTTATTGCCGGAAGTATCATCTTATTACGCAAAGAGAAGCCTATCGGCCCACGAATCAAGTTTGTTAGATTGGAGGCAAGCATGAAAAATAGCAGAAACGGAGAGAAGCAGATAGAGTCGTCTATCGGCGCGCTGATGGGGATAGATCCATGTCGTCATGACAAGGAAATCAGGTGTAAACCCATAGCTGATGTTTATTCGGAGAGGAATATGAACGATGAAAATAACATCTGACCAGAGTAAAAGGTATCAGGCTGTCGTTAACGAGACCATGCCCAAGAGCAATGTACTCGCACAGGTGCTTAAGGCGTTCCTTGTGGGCGGTATCATTTGCTGTATCGGGGAAGGTATCAATAAAATAGGCGTACTTTTGTTGGATATGGATGAGAAAACCATATCGGGTTTTGTATCCGTAGTAATGATATTCTTAGGAGCGCTTCTGACGGGCATAGGAGTTTATGATAAGATAGGAAATTTTGCAGGTGCCGGCTCGATTGTGCCTATAACGGGTTTTGCCAACTCGATTGTAGCTCCCGCCATGGAGCATAAGGTAGAGGGATTTGTACTCGGTGTGGGTGCTCAACTGTTTTCTTTGGCAGGTCCCGTTTTGGTATACGGTACGATTGCCTCGATAGTAGTAGGCGTCATTGCGTTTTTTGTGAGGTAAGTATGGGGCATAGGAAAATCGGTAAACAGACTATTACATTTACTAATTCCCCCAGAGTTGTAGCTGCCGGTACGGTAGTGGGTCACTTTGAGGAACAAGGGGCACTTTCAGGACATTTTGACAAGGTTATAACCGACGACAAATGGGGTGAAAAATCATTTGAGTTGTGTGAACGCAAGATGTATGAGAATGCCGTGTGCATCGCGATAGAGAAGGCAGGTAAAACCACACAGGATGTCGATGTCTTGCTTGGCGGAGATCTTCTCAACCAGATAATCTCCGCAGGATATGCCGCAAGGTCGCTGGAACTTCCGTTTTTGGGATTGTACGGTGCGTGTTCTACGATAATCGAAGCCTCGTTGGTCGGAAGCATTTTGGTCGACAGCGAATGCGCAAATTCTGTGGCGTGTGCCGCAAGCAGTCATTTCTCCACAGCAGAACGCCAGTTTAGAATGCCGCTTGAATTGGGCACTCAACCGACACCGACGGCTCAAAGAACGGTGACAGGAGCCGGCTGTCTGCTGATAAGTAAAGATTCCGACAATACGTCAAAGGCCACACAGCCAGAATGTTTTGAGAATGTCTATATAACTCAAGCGACAATCGGCAGAGTAGTGGACTTAGGAATAACAGACGGGAATAACATGGGTGCGGCGATGGCCCCTGCCGCGGCGGATACATTGCTTATGCATCTTGAGGACACTGGACATAGCGTAAACGACTATGACCTGATAGTCACAGGGGACCTCGGCACGTTTGGTTCAAAGATGTTCTACATGTTGTGTGAGGAGAAGGGAGTATCGGTTGCGGATCTGCATCTCGACTGCGGGACGACGATATACCTGCCTTCACAGAAGGTTGTATGCGGAGCAAGCGGATGCGGTTGTGCGTCCGTGGTACTCGGCTCATATCTATTGAAAAGGATTGAGGCCGGCGATATAAAGAAGATATTCATGATGGCTACTGGTGCGCTTATGAGTCCCGTTGCGGGTCTGCAGGGAGAGACTATACCCGGAATAGCGCACGGCATAGTGCTTGAGAGGAGGGCGTGAGTATGTTAATGGACTTTGTTTTTGCATTCATAATAGGAGGCGTTATCTGTACGATAGGACAACTTATACTTTCTTATACGAGAATCACATCCGCAAGACTGCTGGTGCTGTTTGTCGTTTTGGGTGTTGCGTTGACAGCACTTGGCTTATATGAACCTATAGTGCAACTTGGTGGAGCGGGGGCTACTGTTCCTCTTACGGGATTTGGTTATGCGTTGGCAAACGGTGCGATCGAGGCGGTAGAAGAGGATGGCATTATGGGCGCACTGACAGGAGGGATAAAGAACACAGCGGCAGGGATTGGGGCGGCAATACTCTTCGGGTATCTTGCGGCAATTATATTCAAACCGCATACTAAGTGAGAGATGCAGCTTGTTTGAGAGGTTTGTTTTCACCGTATGGCACGGCGTTTGGCTTTACAGGGAAAACAAAGCATTATATAATTACCAAAGATGGTATCTTGTTTTGGAGGAACTGTGACCGATGAGCATATTTGACAGATTTACGGAAGGCGCACGGCGTGCTGTTGTTGCAGCACAGGATTATGCGCGTTCCTACGGTCACAACTATATCGGCAGTGAACATCTGTTGATGGGTCTTTTGAAGGACGAGAATTGCGAGGCGGCAAGGTCAATTGCGACACACGGTGTGCATTTTTCGGATGTTGTACAGAAACTCGACGAAGTTCTTGGAAAGGGCTCGTTTGAGTTTACGGACAGCTTCGGGTTCACACCTCGCACAAAAAAGATATTGGAGACAAGCCTGTATGAAGCGAGAGAGCTGAGGAGTAATTACGTCGGCACGGAGCATCTTCTGCTTGCGATTCTTGATGATAAGGAATGCGTTGCAACGAGACTGCTCCAAGTTCTCGGTGTAAATGTCGACCTGATAAGATCAGAGCTTACGGCGCAAAAAACAGACTCAGCTAAGTATCAAGGCTCGCATAACTACAGAAAAGTACAGAAACCTCGGGAACAAAAGCCGCAAGACGATACACCTTGGCTCGACAAGTACGGCAAGGACTTTATAAAGCTTGCGGAACAGGGACTGCTCGATCCTGTAATAGGCAGGGACAGCGAGGTGCAGAGGATAATTCAAATACTCTGCAGGCGTACTAAAAACAACCCTGTTTTGGTGGGTGACCCGGGTGTTGGAAAAACTGCGATTATAGAAGGACTGGCGCAGCGAATCGTAAGCATGGACGTCCCCGACATATTAAAGGGCAAGAAGGTCGTATCGTTGGATACGGGAGCACTGATTGCCGGCACGAAATACAGGGGCGATTTTGAAGAGCGTTTCGGCAAGTGTATTTCAGAGATTGCAGAAACGGGGAATACAATACTTTTTATAGATGAGCTCCACACAATAGTAGGACTCGGCGCGACGGACGGAAGTCAAGATGCATCGAATATGCTAAAACCCGAGCTTGCGCGCGGCAGAATACAGCTTATAGGAGCTACTACTCCGGACGAATACAGGAAATACATAGAGAAGGACAGTGCGTTTGAAAGGAGATTGCAGCCGGTCAATGTCGGTGAGCCGTCTGTAGAGGAAACATACCTCATACTTAAGGGAGTAAGGGACAGATACGAAGTTCATCATAAGGTGAGTATTCCCGATGATGTTCTGCATGCGGCGGCGGAGCTGTCCGACAGATATATAACCGACAGATTCCTACCGGATAAGGCGATAGACTTGATGGATGAAGCCGCAAGCCGAGTACGTCTAATCAGATATAATGCACCGCCCAATATAAAATCGCTTGAACTGAAACTCGAGGCGCTTATACTTGAGAAGGACGAGGCGGTAAGCAATCAGAACTATGAGCGAGCCGCACAGATTCGGGACGAAATAAAGCGAATATCCGATGAGATAGCAACTCTCAGGGAGAAGTGGTCGAATGCACGCGCGGGTGTAGAGAATACCGTGACAGTAGGCGATATCGAGGAAGTCATAAGTCTCTGGACGGGAATACCGGTCAAAAAGCTCACCGAAAAGGACAGCGAGAGACTACTGCACATCGAAGAGATACTGCGCGACAGAGTAATAGGACAGGACGATGCAATCTCTGCTGTTGCAAGGGCGATGAGACGTTCGGGTGCTGGACTTAGAAATCCCAAAAGACCTATAGGTTCATTCCTTTTTCTTGGACCAACGGGTGTGGGCAAAACGGAATTGGCGAAAGCGCTTGGATCGGTAATGTTTGGGGATGAGGATGCAATGATAAGGCTAGATATGTCCGAGTACAGGGAAGCTCATTCAATATCGAAGCTTATCGGCTCGCCTCCGGGCTACGTAGGCTATAATGAGGGCGGCACTCTCGCAGAAAGGGTACGCAGAAAGCCGTACAGTCTCATACTGTTCGACGAGATTGAAAAGGCGCATCCAGATATGTTCAATGTTTTATTGCAGATTTTGGATGAAGGTACGCTGACCGATTCTAAGGGGCGCACGGTAGATTTCAAGAATACGATTGTCGTGCTTACATCGAACATTGGCGCTTCTGCAGTGGCTGTTTCAAAGACATTGGGCTTTGTCGAGGCAGAGCACGGTTATTCGTACGAACGGCTTAAAGAGCTGACATCAGCCGAGATGAAAAAGCAGTTTATGCCCGAATTCATAAACAGAATAGACGAGATTATTGTGTTCAGAACTCTGGGCAGGGATCATACCTGCCAAATCGTCAGGCTAATGCTAAAAGACGTGGTAAGAAGGCTCGAGAGCGCCGGTATTGAGCTGAATATGAGCGATGAAGCCGTGTCGTTGCTCGCGGCAAATGGATTTGACGAAAAATTCGGTGCGAGACCCCTGCGGAGAGAGATGCAGAGACAGGTCGAAGACGGCTTGAGTGAGGCAATACTTTCGGGCGAGATAAAGCAGGGAGACACCGTAATGGCAGACGTACAGGATGGAAAAATACATTTTAACGTAATGGGGAGAGATAAAAGTGAAGGTCAAGAGGTTCGCACTGGGGATTAGATTCGACACCATATTCGACGCTTCGGAGCATGTGGTCCTTTCACACATAATGGATGAATTATGTTCTGTTTTGACGCTTTCCGATTTGAAGGGACTGCGTTTGCACGGCGGCTTTGCTCCGTGTGACCATCCGTCAGAATCGCGCATTTATATGCTTGTGATAGACGGTGGGTCACTAAAGAGGATGCGAAAAATATACAGGAAGGTAGACTCGGATGCAGGTATAAATATGTACCTCGCTTCGACAAACCCATACTATGAAAACAATAGGCTCGAAAGCATTGAAGGGCTGACATACTTGGGTGTGGTTGAATCAAGCGGAAGAATCACAGGCGGTGACGAATGCATGTCATCTGTCATGGTACACACGAACCACGGAAAAAAACGTCCGGTCGGCAAGGGCATTAAAATACTCTTGGCACCCGATTCGTTTAAGGGCTCGATTTCGTCAATCGACGCCATAAAGCGATTGACAGTAGCGGCAAGGAGAAACTTCCCCGGTGTTAAGGTCGTACCCGTACCTATAGCAGACGGCGGCGAAGGTACTCTTGAAGCCATAACGACCGCGTGCAACGCCGTTATCAGAAAAATGACGGTTACAGATCCCATGGGCAAGCGCATAGAAGCCAAGTATGGCGTCATAAGCGGCAGAAAGGCTATAATCGAGATGGCGCAGGCGTCCGGTATTACACTTGTTTCGGAATCTGAGAGGGATGTTATGAAGGCTTCTTCGTTCGGAACGGGCGAGATGATACGGCGAGCGCTCGACGAGGGCATCCGCGATGTCGTTATCGCAATCGGCGGAAGCGCAACGAACGACTGCGGAATGGGCTGTGCAATTGCACTCGGTGTAAAATTTTACGACTGTGATGGCAACGAGCTTGAGGGTAACGGCGAGAACCTTATAAAGATAGATAGGATAGACACCGAATTCATACATCCGTGTATAAAGGACGCATCGTTTACGGTAATGTGCGACGTGGATAACACGCTTTTTGGAGCAGAGGGAAGCACTATGGTGTACTCAAAGCAAAAAGGTGCTACACAGGAACAAACAGAACTGCTTGAGTGTGGAATGAAGAATTGTGCCGAAAAACTCAGCGCATTGTGCGAAAAGGATGTGGCAGAAGTCCCTGGCGCTGGTGCTGCGGGCGGCATGGGTGCAATGCTATACGGATTGCTCGATGCGAAGCTGACAAGCGGAATAGATGCACTGCTCGATGTGACGGGTTTTGAGTCGCTGCTTAAGGGTGTTTCGGTTGTTGTGACGGGTGAGGGAATGCTCGACGCACAGACAGCAAAGCACAAAAAGGCGGTCTACGGCATAGTTAAGAGATGTACACGCAGGAAGATTCCCGTATGCATAATTACAGGCGGCATGGGCGAAGGTGCGGAGGAGTTGTACGAAGTCGGAAATGTTGGCATTATGACCGCAGTCAATTTCCCAATGAACACGGAGTACGCGATGAAAAACGCAGAGAAGCTGTTTGACGCCGCCGCAGACAGGATGTTCAGGCTTATACGAATAGGCAGGGATGTAGAAAAAAATGGAGCGCCAAAGGTTCCGAAGTATTACGACCAACTGGGTTAATAACACACATAATAGAATGTCGCCCGTTGCACGAACGCGCATAAAGAGGGGTGTTAGAATCACTTGTGTTGTACTCGGAGTGCAGGAATTGGAATGAGTTTGAAGCGTAACCTTCTTGCTGTAGCAGGTGAAACAACGAATAGTGAGCGCATGTGTGAGACGGACGTGAATTCGTTTGCAGAAGGGAAATGCTATGCGTTTTTGTCGGTGTTGACACAGGACCTGAGATCACGCGGCGTGGAAAAGCTCCGTTCTATGGTACGGCATTATCACATATCGCATCGCAGAACATTGCTCTTCGAGCCGGACTAGCACCTGCTTTCTGCGAATTGACGACTAAGCGAACGCGGAGCAAGTGTAACCACTGTGACTTCTGAATAACTCCCTTTGAAATGGAAAACGGCATGACCCAAGCCATGCCGCTATTACAAAATGTGATACTGTTTTTGTGCACTGTTTGTTGCAGACAGTGCTCTTTTTCATCTTAGCTCAGTTACTGCTTTGATCTCATCACCGGCAATCAGTCTTCATCCTTGCGTGAAGCAATCTCCTGTTCGCTGACTATGCGGAGCATGCGAGGCTTGAAGTTGTCGATCTTGCTGAATTTCGGCTCCAATAATCTTATCAGCCCGAAAGAGAGGAGAGAGAGGGCAACCCCAAGTCCAAAAGACACATAAACGTTGAAGAATGCACCTATACACACGCCGACAATGAGTCCGGTAAGAGGTACTCCGTACATAATCAGACTTGCTTTGACTATGTTGCTCGGGTGCATCATGATCTCGACGTAATTCCCGACTTCTGCGTCTAAGTCGTTGTCGAGTTCTACCTCGGCTTCCGTGGGGCTAAGCGTGAAGCAAGCATGACAGCTACCACAGGCAGACGTGCGCTTGAACGTAACATGTACCTTGTTTCCGTCTATGCGAGTTACCTTTCCGATGGGATTCATACTATTACTCCAAGTCAAGCTTTATGTGAAGTTCTTCCAACTGCTTACTATCTACCACATTGGGCGCATCGGACATGAGGCAAGAAGCTGTCTGTACCTTGGGGAATGCTATGACATCCCTTATGTTGGACGTACCTGCGAGTATCATAACCAGTCTGTCAAGTCCGTATGCAAGACCGCCGTGGGGAGGAGTGCCGTACTTGAATGCTTCCATCAGGAATCCGAACCTCTCCCAAGCCTGTTCCTTGGTAAAGCCGAGGACTTTGAGCATATGCTCCTGAAGCTCGATGGAATGGATACGAATTGAACCGCCGCCTATTTCGTTTCCGTTAAGCACCATATCATACGCTTTTGCAAGCACGCGACCGGGGTCTGTGTCTAAATACTGTAGGTCATCATCCTTGGGACTGGTGAAGGGATGATGCATCGCCATGAATCTGTTTTCCTCTTCGCTCCACTCGAGAAGCGGAAAGTCCGTTACCCACAACAGCTCGTACTTGTTCGGGTCGATGAGGTCAAGCCTCTTTGCAAGCTCAATACGCAATGCGCCCAAAGCCGCAAACACGGTCTTATTTGAGTCAGCTACAAAGAATACTATATCGCCCTCTTTGACATTGGTACGGGAGTGAATCAGCTGAATCTGCTCGGGTGTGAGGAACTTTGCAAACGAGCACTGCATTCCCTCTGGCTTCATACTCATCCATGCGAGCCCCTTTGCCTTGTAAATCTTGACAAACTCGGTAAGCTCATCGATTTGCTTCCTCGTGAACTTAGATGCCGCGCCCTTTGCATTTATACAACGAACACTGCCGCCATTTGCAATAGCACCGGTGAATACGCCAAAGCCGCAATCGGCAACTATATCTGATACGTTCTTAAGTTCAAGCTCAAAGCGAGTGTCGGGCTTGTCAGAACCGAATCTTTCCATCGCCTCGGAGTAGGGTATACGCTTCAAAGGAAGCTGAACGTCTACACTGACGATCTCTTTCAAAAGACGCTGTATAAAGCCCTCGTTCATGCGCATGACGTCGTCTTCATCGACAAACGACATCTCAAGGTCGATCTGTGTGAACTCTGGCTGTCTGTCTGCTCTGAGGTCCTCGTCGCGAAAGCAGCGTGCAATCTGGAAGTATCTGTCCATGCCGGACATCATAAGAAGCTGCTTGAAGAGCTGGGGACTCTGCGGAAGAGCATAGAACTCGCCGGGGTGTACTCTGCTGGGAACAAGATAGTCACGAGCACCCTCAGGTGTACTCCTGCAAAGCATGGGAGTCTCTATCTCCATAAAGCCGTTTTCATTGAAGTAGTTTCTTGCACACTGAGTTATCTCGTGGCGAAGCCTCATAATCTTCTGCATGCACGGCCTGCGGAGGTCCAGATAGCGGTACTTGAGCCTTATCTGCTCCTGGCAATCCAAATCGTCGTCTATGTAGATGGGGGGAGTCTGAGCCTTGGCGAGGATCTTGAGGTCTGTCGCAATAAGCTCAAATGCGCCCGTGGCCATGTTTGGATTGACCATTTCGGGTACGCGGTTTACGAGCTTGCCCTTAACTGCGATTACGTACTCTGTACGAATCGCCTCTGCGAGCTCAAATACATTCTTGTCTATCTTATTCTCGTTGAATACGACCTGCATTATGCCTGTTCTGTCCCTAAGACCTATAAAAATCAGGGAACCGAGGTTGCGCCATGTCGCAGCCCAACCCATGAGAAGCATTTCTTCGCCTACATTCTGTGCCGTAGGCTCCGCACAATAATGTGTGCGCTTCCAGCCGCTTAAAAACTCACTCATACTATCTAATCCTCTCTGCTATTTCGTCTATTGAAACGGTGTCTGATGTACCGTCATTCATGTTCTTTAGCTGTACAGTACCGTTTTGTGCCTCGTCACTCCCGATCACGGCGACATAGCGGACATTCAGCTTACCTGCATATTTGAACTGTGCCTTTACACTACGTCCGACGTGGTCGCATTCGACCCTAAACCCGGATGACCTGAGTTTATTTGCGAGCGAGAACATAATAGGACGCTGTTCGTTGCCTATAGCGGCTATGTATACATCGATGGGAGGAGGTGCGGGGAAGTCTACTCCGATGTTTTGCGCCACAAGCAGGAGACGCTCCATTCCAAGACCAAAGCCTACTGCGGGAGTAGCAGGTCCACCGAGTTCTTCGATGAGAAGGTCATATCTTCCGCCTCCGCATACGGTACCCTGTGAGCCGATGTCGTTTGAGACAATCTCGAAAACCGTCTTTGTATAATAGTCAAGACCACGCACTATAAACGGGTCTATTACATAGTCAACGCCTGCGATATCCAGACACTTGCAAAGCTCGTCCATATGCGTTCTGCAATCATCGCATATGCAGTCGATAGTCAGCGGTGCGCCCTTGCAAATTTGCCTGCATCTCTCTTCCTTGCAGTCGAGTATCCTTAGGGGGTTTCTGTCAAGTCGGCTCAAGCAAGTTTCACAGAGCGAGTCGCGGTGTGCCGAGAAATAATTCTTCAACTTCTGGTTGTACGCAGGACGACATTCGGGACAACCGATGCTGTTGATACGAACACTCAGACCTCTAATGCCAAGCGTGCGGAAAAGCTCAAGTGCGAGCAGTATACATTCGGCATCGATACTTGCCTGCTTTGCACCAAATACCTCGACGCCAAACTGGTGATGTTCGCGAAGTCTACCGGCCTGGGGACGCTCATACCTGAAAATGGGGTTATTCAGATAGTACATCTTAGTAGGCTGTGCTTCGTTGAACAGCCTATTTTCTATGAACATTCGAGCAACTCCTGCGGTACCTTCCGGCTTAAGCGTAATTGAACGATCACCCTTATCGAGGAATGTATACATCTCCTTCTGCACGATGTCTGTGGTATCGCCAACCCCACGAGCAAACAGCTCAGTATGCTCGATAACGGGGGTTCTTACCTCGCTGAAGCAATACTTTGAGCATATGCTTCTTATCACTCCTTCGACATGATGCCATTTGTAGATGTCGAGAGGGGTTACGTCTTTTGTACCTTTTGGTGCATGAATTTCCATAATTCCTCCAATTAAGCTAAATAAAATAAAAAAAGCATCGCGTCCACAAGGGACGGGATACCCGCGGTGCCACCCTTATTGAGCCAAAGCTCCTCTCATAACTCGGTTAACGCCCGATTACGCCGAAAATCGGTAGGCTCCCGGGTGTCATTCACAATCGCAGAGCCGAGCGCCTTTCAGCCATGGGCGTCATCTCTTTGCGGATGCTTTTGCTACTATTCCGTTCATTGCCGTTTGCTGATTATACATTCGTATCGAATGTTTGTCAAGGAATCAGTCCTCTATTTTTAGAAAACCTCCACAGAAACGTTCCAGTTCAGCAAAATCGTCTGTCTGCGATGTATGGACGACCACGACATTCATGTCGGGTTCGAGGGTCTTAATGATCCCGTTGAGACGATCCATGTTCTTTGCCTGGCAGAGGAACTCGACCTGACCTTTATCCCTCAGACTGAAAACGAGCGACTTATTACAAACGAATGCCTGGTCCCTACTTTCGAGTAAAGCCCACAGTGTTTTAGCGGTTGAATGCAGTTCTTCGACAAAGTTATTTATAAGCTCACTGTGAATCGCAGTTACCGTGATTCTCTTTCTTGGGCTTGCAGACTTTTGCACATCTTCACCGCTGTTACTGATGGCGGCCTCGCTATGCACAGAAGACTCAATTGGTTGTGTACTTGCTACGGTTTGTACTATTGCGCCCGATGCAAGCCCGGATTCGAGTTCATTTACTCTGTCGATTAACGCGGTATAATCGGCCTCTTCAGCTGGGTTACATATCCGAACGATGGCGCTTTCAACAAGTACGCGTGGGAGAGTGAGCCAGCGCATATCGTTCTGGGCTTTCATCAATATGTCGATGCAGCGCATAAGCCGCTCTCTGGATGTGCGATGAGCCTGCTCAATGTATTTTGACATTGTTTCTTCGGTACAATCGAGCATACCTGCACAGTTCCCGCATACTTCCGCCATCAATAGCGCACGCAGATGTACTATGAGGTCGTGGACGAACACGCTCAAATCTCGTCCCATATAGATGATGTCTTGAAGAATTCTCAATGCTGTGCCGGCATCGGAGGAAATGAGCGCATCTGCGAGGTTGAACATTTTCGTGTCGTCTACCGCTCCTAAGACGCTTAAAACCATTTCTCCTGTCACGTGGTCTCCGCAGAAGGATACACATTGGTCCGCCAAGCTAAGGGCGTCTCTCATTGCGCCGTCTGCCGCCCTTGCTATTGCGAGAAGACCTTCTTCGTCTATACATGCGCCTACGTCCGAAAGCACAGCCTTTGTTCTCTTTACTATGTCGTTGACGGATATACGCCTGAAATCGAGTCTCTGACACCTTGAAAGAATCGTGGCAGGCACCTTTTGAGGCTCCGTCGTAGCGAGTATGAACATGACGTGCTCGGGTGGCTCTTCAAGCGTTTTGAGCAGTGAATTAAACGCACTTTGCGAAAGCATATGCGTCTCGTCGATTATGTACACCTTTTTCTTTAGTTGAAGGGGGAGAAATGCCGCTTTGTCCATCAGTGCTCTCATATCGTCGACGCCCGTGTTTGATGCGGCGTCCATCTCGATAATATCCGGATTATCCGATACGCTTGCAATGCAGGACGGGCAACGCTCACACGGATTGCCGTTGATCGGAGATTCGCAGTTCACCGCTCTTGCGAGTATTTTTGCGGTAGTCGTCTTGCCGGTGCCCCTTGTGCCGCAAAAAAGATAGGCATGGGTAACGTGACCCGACATAATCTGGTTTTTGAGTATGGTGATTATATGCTCCTGCCCGATTATGTCAGAGAAAGAACGGGGTCTATATTTTCTGTAAAGCGCCTGATAAGACATAAACTTCTCTCCATTTTATTTGTTCAATTTTAGCATTCCGTTGGTGTTTATGCAATGACAATATTGGGGTGTGGAGTGTCTGAGACGTTATAAACATCTGCGAGCACACATGTGGATTAGGAAAGCTACAGCTATATTGATGTGCTGAAAGATTAATGATACAAGCGGTTTACAAAAATATCTCTTTCATATAGAATTAGTAGCGGTATTTAATCTATGGTTAAAAATGGGGGAATAATAATGAATATACAAGCATTTGTTGATTATAAAAATAAGGTCGTTGAAAATTGTTCAAAGGTAATTCTCGGCAAGGAAAAGGTTATTGAGCTGATACTCACAACGTTTATATGTTCGGGTCATGTGCTTTTGGAGGACCTTCCCGGAACCGGAAAGACGATGCTTCTAAGGGCGTTTGCAAAGACGATAGGCGGCAACTTCAACCGCATACAGTTCACACCGGATTTGCTGCCGGCAGACCTCACCGGAATAAACTTCTACAACAAGGCAACGGGCCAATTCGAGTTCAGACGCGGCCCTTTGTTTGCCAACATCGTGCTTGTCGATGAAATTAACAGAGCTACACCCAGAACGCAGTCGAGCTTGCTTGAAGTCATGGAGGAGAGGCAGATAACCGTCGACGGCGTAACAAATCGCCTCGAAGAGCCTTTCATGGTAATGGCTACTCAGAATCCCATAGAATCGTACGGCACCTTCCCGCTTCCCGAGGCGCAGGTGGACAGATTCTTTATGCGCCTTTCAATGGGCTATATGTCTCGCGAGCAGGAGACGGAAGTTATTGCAAGGCCTTCTACCGTAGCGATAATAGACTCGCTTGAGTGCGTCGCTACACCCGAGGAGACGGCATATGTGAGGTCGCAGTTCTGTAATGTCGAGGTATGTGACGATGTAAAGAACTACATAATGGACATAGTGCAGGCAACAAGGGAGAACAAAAAGCTCTTGGCAGGCGTATCTACACGCGGAGGAATTGCGCTTTATAAGACCGCACAGGTCACCGCCGCAATGAACGGAAGAGACTTCGTGATTCCCGAGGACGTTAAGTTTGTAGCGCCGCATATTATCGGGCACAGAATATCGACATCCGGATATCTCAATATGGAGGACGCAAAGAAGCGCGTTGACGAAATTATAGACAGTATCCCCGTACCTGTAGAAGAAAAGTAATGCTTATATTCATAATTGTTTTGTGTGTTCTTGCGGGAATACTTGAGACATTGTCGTATATTTACGCGATGAAGGGAATCTCCTACAGCTCAAGACCGTTGACGACTCCCGCAGAGCCCAACGAAACGTTTTACATCGAATCTACAATAACTAACGGCACATATCTCCCCAAGACGTATGTTCGTCTCAGCGAGACTATTCCGTATGCCCTGGTCGATACGGGTGACGGCATGCTTGAGTCTGGCAAAGAACACGAAACGAGCGAGAACACGAATGTGACGATGGTGCTCTCAAACGCCGGATTCTCGAGTAAAATTACTATTCAGAGAATGACGTATGACGCAAGGCTTTCGAGCACACTGTACATGCTCCCACGGCAGAAAATCGTTCGTAGGATCCCGGTTCAGTTTACAAGACGAGGACGCTTCTTCCTTAAGGGTGCGTACATTTCCTGCGGAGACCTGCTTGGCTTCTTTTCAAAGACAGAATCATTTGCCGTCGATGAGGAAATCGTAATCATGCCCAAGCGCTGTGAGAATAACGCTGTACTGAGCACATTAGGCGGCTTTTTAGGTGATGTGTCGGTGCGCAGGTTTATATTCGAGGACCCGGTGCTGACAATCGGTATACACGAGTATACGGGTACAGAGCCCATGAAGTCTATAGCGTGGAAACAGAGTGCACGATCAGACGACATATTCGTAAAGAAGTGCGATTATACGCTTGAGCCTACCGCCGCAGTTATACTGAATGTCGACCATCCGACTGATATTTCGCCCACTGAGATAGAAACCGAGCTGGAATATTGCTTCTCGATAGCGAGGGTAGTTTGTGAGGCGCTCAACGCCAAGGGAATTAAGTTCAGCTTTATGACCAATGCTTTGGCGGCAGGTGCGGAACAGATATGGCCGACGGCACGTGATGGATTAGGTACTGCTCATTTGATGGCGATTTTCGAGGGCCTTGGAAGATCTACATACTTCCCTTCAAAGTCATTTACGGAGCTCTTGGATAGTGCCACAAAAAAGGTGGAACAGGGACGCTCGTATATATTGATCACCCCTTATGTCACGCCCGTGCACAGGCAAGGTATAAGCAGACTGCGCCTATTGAGCGGCTTAGATGTGTTGATGATTGTGTCGTCTGAATTGGATAAAGAGGAGAGTGCCGGCTGATGGAGATTATTGTAATCGGCAGATTTATATGTGAAATGGTACTCTACCATATGGTGTTCGGATATGCGGCTTCTCTTTTTAACATGAGGCATGAGATGTATATTCCGTATGCTATATTTGTCGTCATAGGCACAGTTGCGTGGTATTTGCGCAAGAAGAAGTGGTTCATTCGGTACTTGCCGATATTGGCACTGATTCCTGTTATTTGGATAGCAACGGACGCTCCCGCAGATTTGATTTGCCTTGTGCCTCCTGCGCTTCTGCTAGGTATAAATATAGCCACAAACAGACTCGATATCGACTATGATTCCTATACGAAGTTCTTTAAGCGTGGACTTATTTTCATGATCCCGTTTTTGCTATTCGCTATTTTGATGCCGGGAAGTGTATCTGTTGAGAGACTTACATATCCCTGTGTTATAGTTTTCCTTGCAGTGTCAATTGTAGTAATAAGGGCATTGAGACAAGACGAGGATGTTGTGAAGCAATGGCGGTTTAAGCTGTTAAATACGGGAACAATAGTGATAATGTGCATTTGCGGCATAGTATTCAGCACAAAGGCCGCGACGAGTGCATATATGTGGGTATTCGTAGCCATGGGAACGGTGGTGCGGTATATACTTATTGCGCTTAGGACCGTACTCGCATTTGTGATGATGCTGTTTGTGGGTCCGGATATGGCTGAAGAAATGCTGGAGGCAAATGAACATCCTGTAGGTGAGGGAGGACAAATAGAAACATCGCCTTCACCTTCTCCAACACCTGAGCCGCTGCCTCCGCCCACAGAGACCGCACCATTATGGGTGCTTATAATCATTGTAGGCATGTTGTTTGCGGTCGTGTTAGCAATACTGGTCATGGCAAGAGCAGAAAAGCGCAGTAAGACCGTCGGATATACGTCCGAGGATTTGGGCGATGATAAACGAAACTTCAATATAGCTGCCGGAATAGCGTCTCTCTTTAGACGCACAGAGCCTACCGAGAAGATTCGCAAGCAGTACAGACGCTATATCGCCATTATCCGCAAGAGCTCAGTAATCACAGAAGCGACCCATACCACAAAGGACATCGCGTGCATGGCGACAGCGCGAGGGTTTGACGAGAGTATAAATGCTGAGATACGAAATATGTACATAAAGGCGCGCTATTCGAAAGCGTCTGCGGTTACGAGCGATGATGTGAAGTATATGAAGAAACTTGTGGATACTGTGAGTCAGCGCTTTAACGAGCGTGAAGCGGAGCACAAAAAAGCTTTAAACGGTTCGCACGCAAAGGCTTCGGAGTTATCAGACGGCGATGAGTAGACTATATTCGTGGTATGAATCAGTAATTTTGGAGGAGCACAATGATTAACAAAAACGGCGATATGGCAGCTCG
>JAEDCW010000046.1 GCA_016293975.1 Clostridia bacterium | reverse complement strand
AGGGGAGACAAAAATGCGATGGGTATTTGATAACAATTTGCCTATCTACCTCCAGATTGTCAATTATCTTTCGATGGAGATAGCATCCGGTAAGATACAGCCGGGGGAGAAGCTTCCGTCCGTTCGCGATTTGGCGTCGCAGGCGTCTGTCAATCCAAACACGGTGCAGAAGGCATTGGCAGAGCTTGAACGCTACGAATTGTGTTATACGGAGAGGACTTCCGGGCGGTATGTTACATGCAATGTCGAGGTAATTGCATCAGCGAGGAGCAGACTGGCTGACATGTATACGAAAGACTATTTAGACCGTATGCATATGATTGGGTATTGTGATGAGGACATAGTGGGTATTATCGGTAATACCCGGAATAACACGGAGGAATGATATGCAGGAACTGTTAAAATGCACAAATCTAAGCAAAAACTATGGTGCGGGATTTGTATTGGATGATATAAACATCTCACTCCCGACCGGGCGTATAATCGGCTTGCTCGGACCGAATGGAAGCGGAAAGACGACGTTTCTGAAGATATGCGCGGGTTTGCTGTCGCCTACAAAGGGCGGCGTTACTATAGACGGGAATCCCGTCGGAGTAGATACCAAGAGAATCGTATCTTACCTTCCTGAGCATACGTATCTGTCGAATGCGATGACGGTATCAGATTGTATTGAGCTCTTCAACGATTTCTATGACGATTTCGATGATGAGACGGCGGTGAATATGCTTAGGCGCCTCAGTGTTCCTCTCAAGGCAAGGCTTAAGACGCTCTCCAAGGGAACAAAAGAGAAGGTTCAGTTGGTTCTGGTTATGTCGAGAAAAGCAAAGCTTTTTCTTCTCGATGAACCCATAGGCGGCGTAGACCCTGCGGCAAGGGATATTATTCTCGATATGATAATTTCAAACTTCAACCCCGATGCTACGATAATCATATCGACGCATCTCATATACGACATTGAAAGGGTCCTTGATGAGTTTATTTTCCTTCGCAACGGAAAGATCGCGGCATACGATATTGTCGATAATGTCAGAACACAGTACGGGAAGTCGGTGGACGAATTATTCAGGGAGGCATTCAGATGTTAGGTAGATTAATAAAATATGATTTGCGGGCATTGTCACGCACGTTAATACCGATTCTTTGCATTATAATAATAGCAGGCGTAATCGCGGGGTTGTTGTTTGGGTTCGGCCTAAGACCTATAGTTGCATCCGAAAACCAGCAACCTGAGGATGCCTTAGTATCAAGCGCCATGATTTCCATCACCATAATGCTGTCAATACTGTTGATAGCGTTTGTAGTGGGAGGTGCTTCTATAGCTGTGCAGATAATCGTAATGGGCAGATTCTACACCAATCTTTTGACGAACGAAGGTTACTTGTCTTTTACACTTCCTGTTACGGGTACAGACCATCTCGTATCAAAAACATTGTCTGGGTTGATATGGTATGTGCTTTCGGCGGTTGCTGTTCTTTTAGCGGGTGCTTCATTCATACTCGTAGGGTTTGGCATGTCGGGAATCGGAAGTGAGATCATAAATGCGGTCGACAGCATCGATATTGCGGGGTACTTCACACAGGAGCTTACTGAGATTTTCTCAGGTCAGATACTGCTTATTGCAATTCAGTTATTGTTATCACCTTTTTATTCGATACTGTTCGGATATATGTGTCTGACAATAGGCTACAAGGTGTCACACAAGCATCCGATACTGGTCGCGATAGGAGTCTACATGGGCGTGAGCTTGCTTCTTTCATCCGTTCTCAGCACTGTTATGACGTTGACATCGATCAACACAACTGTTAATAATTCGGAAGTGTTTGAGGCGTTTACATACATCGGTCAGATGACCTCAAACAGCATGATAATCAACATATGTGTATCGGTCGTAATGTGCGTTGTATCGTTCCTTGTAACGCAGAGACTGCTAACTAAAAAGTTCGACTTGGTCTGATACAGACGTAAATAAAGAAAGCCCCCCCCCGGGGCTTTTGTGTTTCAACGGTTAATTATTCGGCGGGAGGCTGGAAACCCAAGCCGTATGCCGTATCATACGGGCAGAGCAACACGAAAGCGCTCTTATCGATTTGATATGCAAGGCCTCTGATTCGACAGGCTTCCGCTCTTGAACAGGCGCACATCAATATGCGCTTTCCCGTTCCAGAGAACATACCGGTTGCGTTTATTGCCGTGACACCTCTTCCGATGTCGTTCATTATCAAATCGGATATCTCTTGACCCTGTGCTGTAACCACGAATACGACCTGACCGGTCATAAAGCCCGAAGTTATCTTGTCTATTATGGTCGTGCTTACTGCGGTCATGACGATACCTTGCAAAACCGCATCGATTCTTCCGAAAACAAATCCACCAAGTACGATTACAATGCCATCGATGAATATTGATATCGTACCTATTGAGAGATGGGGGAACTTCTTTCTGAGACTCAGTATGAGGAAGTCCGTGCCACCGGTGGACGAGCCCCTCCAGTAAATAAGCGCAAGTCCTGCGCCGGAAAGCGCTCCCGCAAATAGAGCCGCCATAAGGCTGTCGCCGCTGTACGTTGGGAACAGGGGAAATATAACGTCCATTATTACAGCGCCTATTATCATCGTGCGCAATGATGTAAACAGGAACTTTTTCCCCAATGTCTTCAGGCAGATCAATATAACGGGTATGTTGAGTATCAATGTGCACACACCTATCGGAATCGACGTGTAGTGGTTGATGATGATGCTAAGGCCAGATATCCCGCCGGGAGCAAAATCGGCTTTGGCAGCGAAACTGTATATGCCCATTGCAAACAGGGTGCTTCCGACTATATCGAAAAGGATATCAATCGACAGCTTTTTTATGCTTTCTTTTGTTGGTTTCTTTTTCATACTTTTTCCAATCCGTTAAAGCATCGCGTTGCCGATATACTGACAGATATCGGTCAGGTTTGTGTTGCCGGTAAACTCAAATTTTACGCTTCCCAATTCAGAATACCAAAGCTCGAGCGTACTGTCTATATCGAGAAGTCCGGCTGTTTCAATTGAGAATGCGTGTATGCGGTTGTAGGGCAGGGTGGTATAGTCCACTTTTACTCCCGTAATACCCTGGAAGTTGATAGCGATGATTCTCTTTGTGGTAAATACAACGCTGTCGCGTACGGTTCTGTACGCACCGAGTATTCTTTCGTCTGATATCAACATAGGATTTAGCTTAGATTCGAGTGCATCGGTGGAAACAAGCCGTAGTTTAAGGAATTTAGCATTTTTGAAATCTATCATCTGTCCTCCGGTATAAGTAGCTTTAATATTGTTACATTATTATACTCTAAAGTTACCTGCAGTTGAAGCCCATAAAACGACCTATGCTACGACAAAAACACTATATTTGACTATGCGTGGTTGAAAAGCAGGCTACCAAGGGTTATAATCTGCTATCTATACTCGATCAACAAGGGGGACAGTATGAGATCCGAAGAGATAAGCAGCATTGTACGGAAGCAGAAAGAGTTTTTTGCGTTGGGTAAGACTCATAAAACCCAATACAGGATTGATGCGCTGAAGAGATTGCGTGCTTCCATTCTGCGCCATGAGCAGGAAGTGTATGATGCGCTCAAAAAAGACCTCGGAAAGAGCAAATCGGAAAGCTATATGTGTGAGGTAGGACTCGTCCTCAGTGAAATCGGCTATATGCTCAAGAACATAAAGAAATTTTCTGCGGACAGGAAACAGCTTGCAGATATAGCCCAGTTTCCGGCTACTTATGTAATAAAACCATCGCCCTACGGTACAGTGCTGATAATGAGCCCGTGGAATTACCCGTTTTTGTTGAGCATTGAGCCGTTTGTTGATGCGCTTGCGGCTGGAAATACGGCTGTTATAAAACCCAGTGCTTACTCACCTAATGTCAGTGCTGTGATAAAGTCGATCATAGATGATAGCTTTGCACCCGAATATGCTTCGGTCGTACTCGGTGGCAGAGAGGAGAGCAAAAGTCTCTTAGACGAAAAATTCGATTACATGTTTTTTACCGGAAGTCAAGCAGTGGGTAAAGAGGTGCTAAGACATGCCGCAGAAAATATAATTCCGGTATCTCTCGAGCTCGGCGGCAAAAGCCCGTGCATAGTTGACGACACCGCCAAAATTGAACTTGCGGCAAAGCGAATAGTATTCGGTAAATTCATAAACTGTGGGCAGACCTGTGTCGCACCCGACTATATTTTGTGCGATGAAAAAATAGCCGATAAGCTCGTTGATGAGATAATCCGCCAAATCAAAGCACAGTACGGTGACTGTCCATTGGATAATCCGAATTACGGCAAAATAGTAAATAACAAGCATTTTGAACGTCTGTTGTCGCTGATAGACGCAAATAAAGTGGTGTTTGGCGGAAACAGTCAAAGTGATAAGCTGAGAATTGAACCCACGGTTATGAAAAATGTCGAGTGGACGGACTCGATAATGCAGGAAGAGATATTTGGCCCGATATTGCCTGTACTTGCTTATAGGGATTTTAAGTCTGCTGTCGAATATCTGAATAGGCTGCCGCATCCGCTCGCGCTCTATATCTTCTCGGAGGATAAGAATGCGATCGGCCATGTGACCGAGAGGTGCAGCTTCGGCGGTGCATGCACTAACGACACGATAATGCACGTTGGTACCAGCAAGATGGGTTTTGGTGGCGTGGGCTCGAGTGGAATGGGTACATACCACGGCAAGGCAGGATTTGAAACATTCTCGCACAAAAAGAGCATCGTTAGAAAGGGCACTTGGCTCGATGTAAATATCAGGTACAGCCCTTACAGCAAAAAGAAAGACAAGCTGATATCGATGTTCCTGAAATAGAGAGGTATTTGACAGTATTTTTAAGAGCTCTTTTCGGCACTTAGCCGATGTGTTACGTGGCATAAAATCGATGACAAAAAGAGCTTGGCAGCGTAAGCACCAAGCTCTTTATTTTACAACTCTGTTCTTTTGTATACGCCTGCTTGACGCTTCATAAGCCCCAGACACACCATTTCTCGTCTTATGAGGCAGTAGTCATCATTATGCGCAATAATGCGCCTGTTAACTTCGCTCTCGGGGTATTCACATCCGGGCTCGAAGTCCTTTGAAAGCTCATAAATAACCGCAATGCGCTTTTTTTGCTGCGTCGGTATCTGCGCGATTCCGTCTTTTACAAAGTTCGAAATCGTTTTCTTGTAAAACAGCTCATCAATACCATATGTTTGAAGAAAATCGGACATAACAACCTACCTGACATTTATTCAATAAGCCGGTTTAACCGTACTTCTTGTACTATACCATCTTATACATGGTAAAGCAAATAAACTTTGATCCGGCGGTCTATACAAAGTATGGGGATTTGTGATACACTTATAAAAATCTTGGCTTGTTAAGCTCTATTTGAAAGGATAACTATGTCGAAATATTTGTTTTCTTCAGAGTCTGTGACTGATGGGCATCCCGATAAGGTTTGTGATGCAATAGCAGATACTGTTTTGGATACTATTTTGGAAAGCGACCCGAATGCAAGAGTGGCTTGCGAATGTGCCGCTACCACGGGAATGGTTCTCGTTATGGGCGAAGTCACCACTGATTGTTATGTGGATATTCCGCGTCTTGTAAGGGACGTCGTTATCGAAATCGGATACGACAGGCCGGAGTTGGGATTTGACGGTAATTCGCTTGCGGTCATATCAGCGATAAATTCGCAGTCTCCCGACATAGATATGGGTGTAAGCAAATCGTTTGAGGCAAAGGAAGGGGCAGATGATGAGGATTATTCGACAGGTGCGGGAGACCAGGGAATGATGTTCGGTTACGCCTGCGATGAAACGCCCGAATACATGCCTATGCCTATTGCGCTTGCCCACAGGCTTACACACCGCCTGCGCGATGTAAGAAGAGACGGCACCATCCCGTTCCTTAGGCCTGACGGAAAAGCGCAAGTTACTGTTGAATACGAAGATGACAAGCCCGTTAGGGTCGATACCGTCGTGGTTTCTGCTCAGCATAATCCTGATGTCGAACTTTCGACTATCAGGGAAGAAATACTGGAGCGCGTAATAAAGCCGATAATACCTGCATCATTATTGGATGAGAAAACGACTTATTATATCAATCCCACCGGCAGATTTGTAATAGGAGGGCCGCAGGGCGACTCGGGACTTACGGGAAGAAAGATAATAGTCGATACCTACGGCGGATGTGCAAGGCACGGAGGAGGCTCGTTCTCCGGCAAAGACTGCACAAAGGTCGACAGGAGTGCTGCGTATGCGGCTCGGTATGTTGCTAAGAATATAGTCGCTGCTGGACTTGCAAAGAGATGCGAGATTCAGATTGCATACGCAATAGGCGTTGCAAATCCCGTTTCTGTTATGGTAGATACACAGGGAACGGGCATTATACCCGATGAAAGAATAACAGAGATAGTTTTGAAGCACGTAGACTTAAGACCCGCGGCAATCATAAAGCATCTTAACCTGCGTGCACCGGTATACAAAAAAACCGCTGCCTTCGGTCATTTCGGAAGGAACGATGCCGAGTTTAGCTGGGAGAGACTGGACCTTGTGGATGAGTTTAAGAAGGAGATAGGCGGCTAAAGAATAAAGACTGGGGGATACCGAATGACCTATGTTGAATTAACGAAAAAAGACGGTTTTGTGCTTTTGACAATCAATCGTCCGGAAGCTCTGAACGCGCTTAATGAGCAGGTTCTGGACGATTTGGATGAAGCATTGGGTATGATTGACGAGGATACGAGATGCTTGGTAGTTACAGGTGCCGGCACTAAGGCGTTTGTGGCAGGAGCAGATATATCGGTCATGCGTACACAGGACAGGACAGAGGCAAAGCGTTTCGGTAAAAAGGGTTCCGAGGTATTCAGAAAGCTTGAGATGCTTCCAATACCCGTGATCGCGGCGGTAAATGGCTTTGCATTGGGCGGCGGCTTTGAACTGGCTCTCGCCTGCGATATCAGAATCGCATCGCAGAATGCATCATTCGCCTTCCCAGAAGTGACGCTCGGTATTACGCCCGGATTTGGCGGTACTCAAAGAATAGTAAGGCTCGTAGGGCCCGGTGCAGGCAAGGAACTCCTTTATACAGCAAGAAGAGTTAAGTCCGAGGAGGCGCTAAGACTCGGAATAGTAAACCGCGTTGTTCCTCAGGAGACGCTGCTTGACGAGGTATTTGCTATGGCCGCTTCAATAGCGAAGAATGCACCGATAGCTGTGCGCGCCGCGAAACGCTCGGTGAACACAGGCGTTCTGTGCGGTATGGATGAGGCTTTGGCGATAGAGCTGGAGAATTATTCCAATTGTTACGAGACTCAGGATCAAGTAAATGCAATGACGGCGTTTGTATCAAAGCAAGAGCCGAAACCTTTTGAGAATAAATAGGAGGCTGTATGAAAGTCGGAGTAATTGGTGCAGGAACAATGGGTTCCGGAATCGCGCAGGCATTTGCGAGCACACAGGGTTACGAAGTGGTACTCTGCGATGTATCGCAGGAATTTGCCGATAACGGAAAGCAGAGGATAAAGAAGGGTCTGGATAAGCTCGTTGCTAAAGGTAAGATGGAGCAGGCTGTAGCTGACGGAATTATAGGCAAGATAAGCACAGGACTCGCAGAGGACGTGTGCGACTGCGACCTCATCGTAGAAGCAGTGCTTGAAAAGATGGAGCTTAAGCAACAGCTTTTCTCTCAGCTCGACTTGATTTGCAAAGAGACGTGCATATTTGCTACGAACACATCGTCGCTTTCTATCACGGAGATGGGCAAGGGCATTAATCGTACTATCGTTGGCATGCATTTCTTCAATCCGGCGCCCGTAATGAAGCTCGTGGAGGTAATCACGGGACTTAATGCTCCAAAAGAGGCAGTCGACAGGATATGCGCTATAGTTGAGGAGATAGGCAAGACACCCGTTGTCGTAAATGAAGCCGCAGGATTTGTAGTCAACAGAATACTTATTCCGATGATCAATGAGGCGATAGGCATCTATGCGGATTCGACCGCTTCGATCGAGGATATTGACACGGCTATGAAGCTCGGAGCAAATCATCCTATGGGACCGCTCGCACTCGGAGACCTTATAGGACTCGACGTAGTGCTTGCAATTATGGAGGTTTTGCAGGCTGAAACCGGAGACCCCAAGTATCGGCCGCATCCGTTGCTCAAAAAGATGGTAAGGGGCGGATTGCTCGGAAGAAAAACGGGAGAGGGTTTCTTCAAGTATTGATAAATAATGACTTGTTTGTCAGCGGCATAGCAATTGCGATGCCGTTGTCTTTTGTAGAGTGTATTTATACCTTTTCTTTTTAACAAGATTACTTACGAATTAGCTTACGACGGTTTATTTAACAGTGTGCATATGTTATAATTATGTAACAAATGTTAGCTAAACAAGTAAACATTGACATTTAGAAATGGAGGTTATCATATGGGTAAAATAGGCAAGCGAGTACTCTCAGCTGTCGTTGCTCTTGTTATGTGTATCGCCGTATTGCCGACAAATATTTCATTTGCGGCCACGGATGTCTACACAAAAGTAACAAGTGCAGACGATATTGTTGATGGTGGCAAGTATGTTTTGGCGACCCTATATGAGGAAACGTACAAAGCTGTTGCAGGAACAGCCGATGGCAGTAACGCGATGGATGCCGTTGCAGTCGATGTTTCCGGCGATCAGATTACAAACCCAAGCACAGACCTGGTTTGGACGCTTGAAGCCGGCACAGGCGGGTTCTATCTTGTAAACAACGCAGGATCAAAGCTTTCGTGCGGCTCGTCAGGAACGGGTATATCCCTCAATTCAACAGGTATAACATGGGCATTTAACGTGTCAGGCGGGTTGTTTAATATCGTCCCGTCAACACAGTCTACAAGACAGTTGATGTATAGGATTTCTTCAGACCAGTACAGAGCATATGCTCAGTCGAATTTGGGAGCCAGCGATTACGGCAATTCGATAACAGTATTCAAACTCGATACTGCAGTTGAGCCTGAGTATACAGACATTGCCGATGTACGTGCATATGAGACAGGTGTTTCAGCGACAGTACAGGGAACGGTTACGTTCATAGACGGCAGAAACGTATACATTCAGGACAGCACAGGCGGTATAGACCTGTATCTGAATTCGGGCACTGTCCCTTCGACACTCGCCATAGGCGACAAGGTGCAGGCAACAGGAACGACTGCTGAATACAGGGGGCTGTTTGAGTTGTCGGGCATCGACGGAAACAATGCGGAAGTATTTAACGTGATTTCTACGGGAAATGAACTTCCTTTGGCTGAAGTCACACTCGCAGAGCTCGCTTCCGACGAAGATACGACGATACAGCTGATGGAGTCAACTCGCGTACTTATTAAAGGTCTGACGCTCGGCACGATCAATACGTCGGGTTCGACACCTGTTACAGATGCATATGGTAATTCGATCAATATCTACAAAATGCCCGAAACAAGCTTTGTTGAAGGCGATATAGTAGATGTTATCGCTATTGTAAGTTCGTTCAACGTCTATCAGCTCAGAGTTGCAAGCGCAAGTGATATAACCGCTGCGATAACTCTTCCTGCTGACCCCACAGATCATGATCCGATAACAACCATACCGGAGAATGTGCTGAATATTAAGCAGGCTAACCAGGCAGCTTCATCTGAGGAGATAACGGTCATAGGTCAGGTTGCGTATAAGTTCGCAGGCAATACGATAATACTGCAGGACTTGATTGATAACGAGATAATCGGTCTTCAGGTGTACGACTATTCGAATTTCGATTCATATGTAGTCGGCGATGTCGTTACGGTAAGCGGCACGACCGGCGTATATGGCGGCGTCAAACAGATAAGCAATGTTACAGACGTCACCGTAACGGATACAACACAGGAGCCTTTCCCAGCACAGGAGCTGTTAATAGCTCAGCTTCAGCTTGGAGGAGATAAATACGTATCCGAGTACGTAGTACTCCGTGATGCAACACTGGGCACATATTCCGCATCGGGAAATACAAGTGTTACACAGGGCACTTATACGACGAACATATACAAGGGTGCGGCATTCCCCGAAGGAATCGTTGCAGGCGATGTAGTTGATATCTATGCCGCTCAAAGCAAGTATGTAAGCAGTGGTCAGACCACATATCAGCTCAGAGTCGGGTCATCAGAGGACTATGTAAACACAAACGTATCGTATACTCCTATAGCCGATGTACGTGCATATGAGACAGGTGTTTCAGCGACAGTACAGGGAACGGTTACGTTCATAGACGGCAGAAACGTATACATTCAGGACAGCACAGGCGGTATAGACCTGTATCTGAATTCGGGCACTGTCCCTTCGACACTCGCCATAGGCGACAAGGTGCAGGCAACAGGAACGACTGCTGAATACAGGGGGCTGTTTGAGTTGTCGGGCATCGACGGAAACAATGCGGAAGTATTTAACGTGATTTCTACGGGAAATGAACTTCCTTTGGCTGAAGTCACACTCGCAGAGCTCGCTTCCGACGAAGATACGACGATACAGCTGATGGAGTCAACTCGCGTACTTATTAAAGGTCTGACGCTCGGCACGATCAATACGTCGGGTTCGACACCTGTTACAGATGCATATGGTAATTCGATCAATATCTACAAAATGCCCGAAACAAGCTTTGTTGAAGGCGATATAGTAGATGTTATCGCTATTGTAAGTTCGTTCAACGTCTATCAGCTCAGAGTTGCAAGCGCAAGTGATATAACTGAGACGCTTATAGTTGACGATCCGATTTCGGACGAAATTATTCCCGAAAACGTCCTCAACATAAATGAGGCGCTTGCCGCCGTTGCAAACGAGCAGATAAGCGTTATCGGACAGCTGGTATACCGCTACGGTAACTACGACTCGATGAATTCTGCAATACTGCAGGATGTCATTAACGGTGAGATAGTAGCGATACAGCTTTACAACTCGCTTGACGACTACGATATAGGCGATATTGTGGTTGTGACGGGTACAAAGAGCGTGTACGGTGGTGTTCCACAGGTTCAGAGCTTGACTGCTACGACGCTCGTTAAGCCTGCTGCCGAGACGACACTCATACCGGCACAGGAATTTACAACGATTGCTTCAATGCTCGAGAATAAGGCTACGTTGCTCTCTGAGTGGGTACTCCTTAGGGAAGTGACACTTGGCGAATACAATAGCAACGGAACCACTTATGTTACAGATTCTATGGGCACACAGATTGGCATTTATAGAGCGGCTTCATATCCTATAGGTGTTACTGCAGGCGAAGTAGTTGACCTTTATGCTTGCTTGTCCGCATATAACACAACAACTCAGCTGCGCGTAGGCAGCCAGACCGATTACGTGGTGCTGAACGATACTTCGGCACCCGTTGTGGAATTCGGCACATTGCTTGATGCTGAGGTAGGCAAAGATTACACCGTTAACGCCACCATAACCGATAATGTCGGAGTGGTATCCGCAAGTCTTGAATGCACGTTCAACGGCGGAACTTCTGCTACGACAACATACGATATGACCTACAATGAGACAACCGGAAAATATGAGTGTGTAATACCCGGAAGCAGCATCGTTGTTGGAGTTACAAGCCTTTCATTGACAATAAACGCTTTGGATGAAGCCAATAACAACGGTACCGCATCCACAACGGTTACAGTTAACGATCTACCCAGAATAACAAGCGTTCAGCCTGAACCCAACAGTGCGACTTATGACGACAAGCGTCCGAACATAATCGCAGTATTTGAGAATGCGGGCGAGAATCCCACTGTCGAGATGTATCTTGACGGTATGCCACTTACCGATGTTGTAGTTGATGGCGAAACTGCAACGTACACGCCCGCGTCCAACATGGAGGACGGCAAATATACCGCAAAGGTCGTCATTACAAGAAGTGACAACAAGTCATGCGAATTGGTCTGGACATTTACAGTTGGTCAGCCTCAGTATTCGTTGTACTTCGGACAAATTCACTCCCATACGGCTGAGTATTCCGATGGCGCAGGTACGCTCGAGGATGCTTTCGAGTATGTAATGAATCTCCCCGATTCGGAGAATGTTGACTTTCTCGCAGTAACGGACCACTCCAACTACTTTGACACCGCTAGCAATCTCGGTAACTTCGCAGACGCATCTGCAGGTAAGCTGACTGCTGACGGAACACAAACATTGTGGCAGGAGGCTAAGACTACAACGGCGCACTACAACTCGATTGTTGCCGATAAGGTGTTCTGCTATGGCTTTGAAATGACATGGAGTGGACAATATGGTCACATGAACATATACAACACCGTCGGTTTCGAGAGCCGCAACAATCCCGATTACGTAATAAAGGGCGGCCCGGGATTGACTAACTTCTACAATAGACTTAAGCAGTTCCCCAATGCATTGGGTATGTTCAACCATCCCGGCACGACGTTCGGAACATTCGAGGATTTTGCACATTGGGATCCTGCAATCGACTCGATAGTAACGATGATCGAGGTCGGTAATGGTGAAGGACAGGTTGGCGGAGGCTCATACTGGCCCAGCTACGAGTACTATACACTCGCACTCGACAAAGGTTGGCACGTAGCGCCTACAAACAATCAGGATAACCACAAGGGCAAGTGGGGTAACGCGAATACGACACGTACAGTAGTACTTACAGATAACTTCACAGAAGAAGGCATCTACCAGGCTATGCGTGACAGAGCTATCTATTCTACAGAGGACCATAACCTTGAGATAATGTACACTCTGAATAACATGCCCATGGGTTCGATTATCGATGCGACGGACAACGTACACATTTATGCATCGATAAGCGATCCGAATGCCTCGGACGTGATAGGTCTGGTATCTGTTGTTGTAAACGGCGGCGTAACTGTATATACCCAGGAGTTCAATTCCAATACCGGCATACTCGATGTAACACTGCCCAGTGATTACTCGTACTACTACATTAGAGTAGATCAGGCAGACGGAGATATCGCAGTTACCGCACCGGTTTGGACAGGCGAAGTAAGCAAGGTCGGAATAAGCTCCGTAACAAAGGACACGGTAATCGAGGTCAAGGGCGAGCCGACCACAGTTACAACAAAGATTTACAACTACGAGACATCGGATATGACTGTCGACAGTATCGTTTACAGTCTGCGTATAGGTCAGGGTGACTTTACGATTCTCGATACAGTTGAGAATCCCATTACAGTCACGACAATGACCGAGAACGAGACGTCCTATGTATTCACACCCACTACCATAGGTGCACAGACGCTCAAGGTAACGGTATATGCGACACTCGGCACGACACCGTATGTATTCACATACAATATGGATCTCGACGTGCTTGACCCCACAGAGCTTATTGATGTAGCTATAGATGCCGGACATTCAAACTTCTATATCTCGGGCAACTACGCCGGAAGCGATGCGGCATTCATAGAGCTGTGTGCGAAAAACGGTATCAGAGTTGAATACATCACCGATGATATCACCTCAGACGCACTCGCAGATAAGGCTTTGCTCGTTCTTACGGTACCTTATGGCGGATGGCAGACTGTAGGTGTAGAAAACCTCTATACTCAGGATGAACTCGATGCCATAAAGTACTATGCGGATAACGGCGGCAATGTTATTGTCTGCTCGAAGTCTGACCGCGGCAACCCCACTGCCGAGGAAGAGATGGCACATAACATATCAAACGCCATACTCGAGGCGATTGGAGCAACAAGCAGAGTTGCAAACGGTATCGTAGTTGACGAGGTAGAGAAGGAGAACGAAGCATACAGACTGTACTTTGATACAGAGTACAACTATAACTATGACTCACCGTTCCTTTACAATGTTTTCGAAACGACGAATAATTCGTTCAGTTGCTACAATGGCGCTCCGATCATACCGGGTGCAAATGCAACTGAAATCATTCAGGGTTTCACAACGACATGGGGTGCCAACTATACGGCAGACTTTGGTGGTTCAAGCTCTTACGTTCCGGTTTATGCTGAAGATACTGTCGTAGTTCCCAAGGATGAGGTCTCGGTAATGGTATCTGAGACACTACCAGGCGGCGGATGGCTGTTGGTATCGGGCGTAACGTTCTTCTCGACATTCGAGGTCTCTGTAACCGTTGAGAACTCGACCACGCTCCAGAACAGCAACTATCAGATCGTCATGAACATAATAAATATGCTCAAGCCCGAACCCACTATCACTCCTATAGCGGATGTTCATGCGGCTGAGGAGGGCGTAAGGTTCACCATTGAAGGTATCGTGACGAGTAACGCATCCGGCTATGATCAGGATACAGCGTTCTTCGATTGTATTTACGTTCAGGATGTTACGGGCGGTATTAACCTATTCCCTGTAGATGGTAATTTCTGCATCGGACAAAAAGTACGCGTTCAGGGCACTACAAGCTCTTACAACGGTGAGCGTCAGCTCGCAGTAAGCACCATCGAGTGCATTGACGAGATGATTAACCCCGTTGAACCAACTTTGGTAACTTGTGCAGAGGCTATGAGTCCTGCAAATACAGGTAAGCTTCTGAAGGTCGTTGGTGTTGTACAGAGCCTCGGCTACAGCTCGGACGGCGCACTTGAGACAATAATGGTTGAGGATTCGACGGGCGTTGCAAGAGTATTCATCGATGGATACATTATGAGCGAGTACACCGGTCTTGACGACATTGCAGTAGGTGACGATGTAGAGGCCATAGGTCTTGGCTCAATAACTGTAGATACCGAGGATGTTACGACAGCGGACAGCATTCCGCGTCTGAGGGTAAGAAACCGCTCCGAGATTACGTACAGCACTCCTGTGAATTGCGTTGACGTAACTATCTCCCACAACGAGTTTGGCACGACGACACCTGCCGCAGGTACGTACGAAGTCG
>JAEDCW010000045.1 GCA_016293975.1 Clostridia bacterium | reverse complement strand
TACCAAAACAGAACTTTTCGCTCGGTGTCAATGATATCTGCGACGGGTCGCCTTCTCTGATTCTCAGCGTGCGTCTTATCTCCTTAGGTATGACGACTCTTCCGAGTTCGTCTATGCGTCTGACAATTCCTGTAGCTTTCATGTGTTTAGTTCCTCCTTGGATTGCTTTCGTGGATAGTATTTGTAGCAGTGGTAAGAGTATTCAGATTATTTTGTTTTCCTTTCCGGATATATTGATAAAACGCCCTTGTTGTCTAATGTCACAAGCATCAGCTGCTTGATGTCTCCATAGCCTAGAGCGCGGATTGACGACAACACCCATTCCTCGCTTTTTCCGACATTTTCAAGTGTTTGCCGCATAATTTTTCCGTTTACGACAATGTTGTTAACGACTTTATCCTGCGCCGGGTTAATACTCATATCCTCCGGCGTGAGATATCTGCTCGTTGATTTTGGCAATATACTCAATGCACCATTGAATTCAAATATAATTGTCTGCACATCTGACATGTCAAAGTAACCTTGATTGCGTGCTAACGCTAATAGCTCGTGCACATCGACTCTTGCATTGTTCATGTTATCCACGAGAAACTTGCCCTCGTCGTAGAGAATCGAAGCCCTTCCGGTGAACAGCGTACGAAGTCGAAGACTTTTTTGCGACACTATTGCTATACATACGGTCACAAGGCCGTAAACGGTAAGTGCGATCATTGCGTTAATTATCTCATCGCCCTCGGCAAAACACATCTCCGATGCGATTGAACCTATTGTGATTCCCGATATGTAATCAAACAGACCCATCTGAGCAATCTGTCTGTTGCCGATAAGCTTGGCAAGAAAAAACAGAATGACGATTGACGCCAAAGCCTTTAGCAGTGTTTGAATATAAACCATACTCCTCCTCCTTTTTTGTAGTTTGCGCATATCCTGCATGAAGTATGATGTAATCTTTCCAAATAGTAGTGTTACGAGAATCGTTTGATGGTATACTAAACAAAATGCGGCTCGTTAACTGAGGTGGTTTATTCACGAGTTGCAGTCACAGTCATTATGATGTCCAAAAAAGCTGCTTGCTATGATGCGTTATTAATGCGCTATAGAAGTTGAACTTGGTATTGCAGAATGTGTTAAAATGGCAATAATATCGATGACAACGTTTGCAAGCTTTTTGCATCGGATTGTCAGATGATAAGTAAAAAGGATGATGGGAAGAGTATGAGCAAGGGGAATATTGTGCTGGGAATGTCCGGTGGGGTAGATTCATCCGTGGCGGCACTTGTGTTAAAGTCGCAGGGCTATAACGTTACGGGTGTATTTATGAAGAACTGGGATGAACCCGATGAGAATGGTGTGTGCACGGCGACTGCAGACTATGACGATGTCAGAAGTGTTGCAGGGTTTCTTGATATTCCTTACTATACCGTCAATTTTATGCGACAGTATCACGACCGCGTTTTCAGTTACTTTCTCGATGAATACAAAAAGGGTAGGACGCCTAATCCCGATGTGCTGTGCAACTGTGAGATAAAGTTTAAAGCATTCCTTGACTTTGCAATGCTCCAAGAGGACTGTGATGGAATTGCAACGGGGCATTACGCAAGACTGGACAAATCAGGCTCTGATGTCAAGTTGATTAGAGCACGAGACCTATCAAAAGACCAAACTTACTTCCTTGCGGGTCTACATCAAGAGCAACTCGCAAAAGTCATGTTTCCGATAGGCGACCTGATTAAGACTGATCTGCGTGAGATGGCGTTTAAGGCGGGGCTTTCCACCGCAAAGAAAAAAGACTCTACAGGCATATGCTTTATTGGTGAAAGAAACTTCAAGCGCTTCCTGATGCAGTATATTCCGGCTCAGGAGGGGGATATAGTGAACCTCGATGGTAAAGTGATAGGTCGACATGACGGGCTCATGTACTATACCCTTGGACAGAGGCGAGGTTTAGGTATAGGCGGCATGGCTAAAGGAAATGGCGAAAGCTGGTTTGTCATTGCCAAAGATTTGGAGAAAAACCGTCTTATTGTACAGCAGGGAGAGCAGGAGGAACTATACTCGACTGCGTTGTATACTTACGATATGAATTTTATTGCCGGAAAAGCACCGTCGGAGAGCTTTGACTGTACCGCAAAATTCAGATACAGACAGCCAGATCAGAAGGTCCACGTTGCAAAAGCTGATGACGGGTGGAAGGTATCGTTTGGGATCCCGCAAAGGGCAGTAACTCCGGGACAGTGGGTTGTTCTGTATGACGGTGAGGTATGCCTCGGGGGAGCGCCCATTGAAAGAGCAGTGCCGCTTAAGCAAATAGAACTGCCGGATTAAGCAATCCAAAAGATTGCAGAGCAACTTAAAGTTGATAACAGCCGTGACATCTGTGATTCTTTAGGTGAGGCGGCAAAATGCCGAGATTATTCGCCTCGTGGCTACACAGACAAGGCAGTGTATAAAGTGATAAACAAATTTAACTTTATATACAAAAAAATTGTTGACAATGGTTGTGCTTTTGATTATAATAGCACCTGCAGTTGTGCGGTCGTGGCGGAACAGGCAGACGCGTACGTTTGAGGGGCGTATGGGAGACCGTATGGGTTCAAGTCCCATCGACCGCACCAAACCGATATAATCCGAACCCTTTTCCGATTGGAGATGGCTTCGGATTTATTATTTTGTTTGATAGGTCTGAGAACACATTTTAGAAACGGCGTTATTAAGCACTCGCGTCTAAATAGAAATGTTTTAGTTACAGGTAGTTGTGATGATGCTTGTTACGCAAGGCGTCTAGAACATAGTTGAGGATGGAAGAAGAACAGCAACAGATACATGACATCCCTTCAAGTGAAGGAGTTAGAACATTTTGAACAGTTTGGTTTTGCTGAGTAAATGTCAATATACTGGCAGATGGTGACATTCCAAAGGAAAGGTTTTAGAAATAAAAACCGGAAAAATAAAAAGTGTTGACCTTACAGCAAACTGCAATGATATAACCGTTTCAGAAAGGAGGCACATGATATGACAATCAAGGAATTTGCCAGGCTTTGTGGCTGCAACCCTCAGACACTTCGTTATTACGATCATGTAGGTTTACTGAAACCGGTAAAGGTGGATCAATGGTCCGGATACCGTTTTTATGAGGAGGATCAAGCTTTCACTTTTGTGAAAATCAAAAATCTTCAAAAAGCAGGCTTTACCATAGAGGAAATTAAAGCACTCCTTGACCAGGATGATCATGTAATCTATATGGCCTTCGATGCAAAAATCACCGAGGCGGAAAGAAGATTGCAAGAAATAAAACACATCCAGAAGTTATATCAGACCGAAATGAAACAGATTCAGGAAAAAATCCATGAGGTGAGGGAAAAGTTTTGCAGTCAATGAGGCAGTACGACCCCTCAGATGAATTTGGTATAAGTGCTGCTCAGTATTCAGAGATCATTGAAAATGTAAACCTATTCTTTGAAAAACTGTCAGAACGCCTTCCAAAAGAAGTCAGTTATGATGAGTTCAGTGATGGGGATACGGCATATGAGGAAACTGAATACCTTGATCTGCTGAACAATCCAAACTACACAACCGTGTATGAAAAGCACGGATGGGCGCACGTCAAAGACTTTTTTGACAAATTCGGAGAATTGGAAGACGGCATAGAATATGCGCTTGTCTTCCGAGTAGACAGGAGGAAAGGCATTTACAACGAGGCATTTGGGAATACAATCCTCGGTATCCTTATGGCAAGGGATCCGGAAATGAAAAGATGCTTTACTTGCAGTACCGGAGATTCGCAGGATGGACAAAATCATTTTTGGCTTCTAAAACGAAAGTAATTGCCGTTGTACTGAGACGACTATAGACCATATGGGGCAGTTTATGCTTTGAATGAAAGAACTTCAATCGCAGATACTGCCCCGAGCAAAAGCAGAACAGGTGGAGACCGACCATAGATGATATCCGCAACTATTTCCTTAGTGCACTATCCGATCTTTTTCGTTTAGATTTTCGGGCACTGTCTTTGTTATTGCACGAATGAATACCTTAACTCGTACAAAGCTGCATAAAGCATATACTGCTGTACTGCATATATCGTTTACTAAACATAAGTTTTAAGCGGCCTCTGCGACGGGTAAAAGAAATCGCCGCGTCGTGCTGTCAACTTGTTTGTAACAATTAAATTAGGAAGAAACCCTATGGAAACATAATACCATGTCAAGACCGTTACGTAATAAAAAAATACAGTACAAAGGGTGCTAACATTGCAAACTTCGATATTTTGTGTATAATTATTCCATAAGTACTTGGCAGTGGGGGTTTGTTAGAAATGCAAAAACATAATGTGAAAAGAGTAAGAGTACTTGCTTTGGCTTTGACGATACTTTTGTTGTGTGCCTCGATACCTACGGCATCATTTGCCCTTAATGAGAATCAAAATATCGTTATTGACGGCAAGGGAATGATTGGCGATAAGACCCTTTCGCTTCCCAAAATTGCAGAGACAAGCGTATACTATGTGTATAGCAGTCAGTGGCATCAGATAGAAAGCAACGGAGATGAAGCGATGTGCTCCGGCAAAAAGACACCTGGGGTAACCTATGTATATCGCTTGATGCTAGTGTTCAACGACCCCAATGCCTATCCCAACGACTGCAGAATCATTATTAAGAATGTCGATTGGCTGTCGAGCAAGTCCGAGCAGGGCGAGTGGGACGGTCAGCGTACAATAAGTTTTGAAGGGACCTATCATGCTCATAAGGGCAAGTACATAGGGCAAATAGATGCCACCTGCACCGAGAGCGGTGTCAAGGGCTATTGGCTCTGTGATTGTGGTTGCCGTTCTACGGATGAATTCGGCATGAATCCCATAAAGGACGAGAGTTGGTTTACTATTAATCCGAAAGGACATGATAACGAGTATGTGGCTATGATCGCTCCCGCATGTGAAGAGGACGGTGTAGCCGAACATTATCATTGCAACCGCTGTGGAAAGGACTTCGATGCCAACGACGAATCAGTTGAGATCACCGATATGGTGCTTCCTGCAACGGGCCACACTGACGCGAATGATGATGGCAAGTGCGATGATTGCAGCTTGGTGTTGTCGACTGCAGATCCAGCTATAGATCGTGAAACTACAACAAATCCGGATGGAGAAGTCAATTCCAACGTAGGCACGCCTACTCCGATCGTACCGCAGAATACAACGCAAGACAAAAATGGGATTATTTTCGGATGGATGATAGTTATCATTGCTGCGGCGTTTGTCACCGGTGCGTGCATTGCCGTAGCAGTGGTACTTATTGTGAAGAATAAAAGGAAGTAACATCGGCAGTACGTAAAAAGAAATTGAGTTAGCACACGCCTCTGCGGCGAAGAACTGTCGCAGAGGCGTTTTATATGCTTTAGATGAAGTCATAGTGAGACGTGACAGATTCTTTCAGCACTATGGTTTACAATACACACAAACCAAACGGCACAGTTTTTTGCATTAGGCAGGGATACTTACATTTTTCTGATGTGACTTATTTACTAAAAGAGCGAGATAAATCGGAAGCCGCAGGGGCAAGTTATGAAGTACAACCAAAAGATAATCCCTGGAAATGGCAGGAAGTTTATCTAAGAAATGGTGTAGCATCTAATGGAAATATCGTATTTGAGATTTTAAATACTACGTACGCCGAAACAGATTACTTGCTTTCTTACCCCAATGAGAACAGTTATAATCCGGAAGAAGAAGGACAGTTCTTAGAATAAAAAGCAGCGAGTATGAATGAATTTGAGATAATTGCTTTTGTTAACGGTAAAGTTGTTGGAACTGCCGGGGTTGAGGCTGCCGGAACTAAGCATAAAGTTGGCATCGAGCCGAATTTGGTATAAGTTTTTTACGAGAGTATTGGGGGATTGGAATAGGCAGTGCTTTGACGGAAGCATGTATAGTGTGCCAAGGAAGCAGGCTACATTCAGCTGGAATTAAATGTGGTGGCGGATAACACAAGATTGATTTTTTATATAAAAGAATGGGATTCGTGAAGCATGGACGAAATCCCAAGGGATACAATTCTCGGACAAGTGGATATCAAGAAGTTATATATATGTTGCTGGAACTGTAAGCAGTGGTACTATTCGGCAAAGAATGTTCTAGCTACTTCGTTTTGCAAGGGGACATAGAATAATCCTCCGCATGGTTGTGTTCCTACGGAGGATTTGCTGTTTTAAGGACATAGCTACGTTTGCAGCTCTATTCTTTTAGTCCATATCTACGTCAAACGATTCGAGTTTATCCTTTAACAAATCGGGACGACTGTCGCCGTGCTTCGTAAGGAACATCGTGATAAACGACAAGCCTACGAACACCGCGCCGTACGGGAAGAGTATACCGTAGCCGATATGCTGTAACAGATAACCGGAAACGATAGGGGTGATTGTTTGGGCCGCCATTGAGAAAGTGTAATAGAGGCCCGTATACTTGCCGATATCTCCGCTTCTGCTTATCTCGACTACCATGGGGAAGCTGTTGACGTTTATCGCTGCCCATGCAAAACCAACAAGCAGGAAGAGTATGCAGAAGGGAATCATGAACCTGGAGGTAATGGCTTTGCCCAGCATGGTGAATACTTCAGCGTCGATTGCTTCGGCATTTAGACCTTGAGCTGTTAGTTCGGGAACGACTTCGGCTTCAATGCGGATGCTCTCAGCCCCTACTGTGTTATTGACAGCTACTGACAGAAGCGCACCTGTAATGAAGCAAGCGGTTAGGATGGCTACGCCTATAAGTATCATTTTCTTTCTGCCGATTTTGCTTGAAATCATGCCGATGGGAATGTAGGATGCGATTGCACCGATGGTACCTACGAGCAGACACATGGAGGCATCACCGACCGCCATGTACCATTCTTGAGTAGCATATTTTGAGAAGGCCGTTGTAATTGCATTATATCCGAAGTACCAAAGAAATACAGATGCAAGAATCAGTATCAAACTTCTGCGGACGGCGGGAGACAGTTTCTTGTTTTTGCCTGTTGCGGAGGTTGATGCATGGATATCGTTATTGGCATCGGCATCTAACTTGTCGTTTATCATATTGGTCTCGGCTTTAAGCTTCTTTTCATTAATGGTAATGACAAGTATGATTACAGATATCAGCATTACAGATATAACGCTTATGAATACAGGCAGATAGTTTACCTTTTCACCTGCGGCTGTTTTAGTCAGAAGCTTTATCATTGAAAGTGCGAACGCTCCGCCTACAGCTCCCATGAGATTGATAACTGCATTTGCCTTTGAACGTAACGGCTTTGGAGTTACGTCAGGCATAAGTGCGACGGCTGGGGAGCGGTATACGCCCATGGATATGAGTACTAAGCCAAGAGCTATAAAGAAAAGCCAGAAACTCCTGCTCAAGTCGGCAAGCGGAATCAATACACACATGACGACTGCAACTGCTGTTCCTCCGACTATGAAGGGTATCCTGCGTCCGACCTTGTCACTGAGGGCGCCGAAGAACGGCAGCATCACAAGCGCCAATATGTTATCGATGGCCATTATTATACCTGAGGGACCGTCCTTAATTTGGAACGTGTCACGCAGAATGAGCGGAATTACTGTGTCGTATATCTGCCAGAAAGCACAAATAGAGAAGAAGGCCAGACCGACCAAAAATGTGCGCTTGTAGTTAAGCTTCATTTGCAAATCCCCCTAATATTTTACTGTAATTATATATTGCATGGTGTTTTAAAGCAATCAGTATTATGCTATGAATCATATATATCGTATATATGCAAAAAAAGCTTTAAGTGGCGAAAATTCTGAATTATACTTGTAGTGTAGGATTATAAACTCGCCCGTCCGGGTGGAATATATGGAGGTGTACGGATTTGAAAAGACTCATGCTAGGTAATGAAGCTGTCGCAAGAGGCGCATATGAAGCAGGCGTTAAGGTTTCAAGCGCTTATCCCGGAACCCCGAGCACTGAGATAAACGAGAACATAGCGGGTTATGAGGATATCTACTGTGAATGGGCTCCTAACGAGAAGGTAGCTGTAGAGGTGGCACTTGGATCAGCGGTCGCAGGCGCAAGAAGTATGGCATGTATGAAGCATGTCGGACTGAATGTCGCAGCAGACCCTTATTATACAGCAGCATATACCGGTGTAAATGCCGGCCTTGTGGTCGTAGTGGCAGATGACCCGGGTATGCACTCGTCACAGAATGAGCAGGACACTAGAATGCATGCCAAGGCGGCACACACACCGTGTCTCGATCCTTCCAACAGTCAGGAGTGTAAGGACTTCATGAAGATTGCGCTCGAAATCAGCGAAAAGTACGATACTCCAGTTATCCTTCGACTGACGACGAGAATTGCGCATGCAAGAACGATAGTTGAGCTGGGAGAAAGGGAAGCGGTCGAGCTTAGACCGTATAAGAGAGATATCAAGAAATTCGTATCGATGCCCGGCAACATGAGGGGCAGACATATCTTTGTCGAGGACAGAGAGAATCGCTTGGCAGAAGAAGCTAACACAATGTCCATCAACCGCATCGAGTGGGTGGACAGGTCGGTTGGTGTAATAACATCCGGCGCCGCTTACAACTATGTAAGGGAAGCTATGCCGAATGCATCGGTTCTCAAGCTCGGCTTGGCATATCCGATGCCAAGAAAACTCATTGAGGAGTTCGCTGCAGGTGTTGACGAGCTGTATGTAATCGAAGACATGGAGCCCTTCTATGAGGAAACAATAAAGTCATGGGGAATCAAGTGCTCAGGTAAGGATAAGACTGGCGTACAGGGTGAGCTTTTTGCAGAGACGATTGCATCAAAGTTCATGGATAAACCCGAACCCGGCCCGATGGAGACACAGAGTATACCCGTAAGACCTCCGGTACTTTGTCCCGGTTGCCCACACAGGGGTCTGTATTACATCCTCGGCAAGCTTAAGCTTACGGTCTGTTCGGATATAGGCTGCTATACTCTCGGTGCTCTGCCGCCACTTTCCGGCGTAGACACTTGCGTATGCATGGGCGCATCGATAGGCATGGCTCACGGTATGGAAAAGGCCAGAGGCAAAGAACAAGCCAAGAACACAGTTGCAGTGCTTGGTGACAGTACGTTCTGTCACAGCGGAATTACCGGACTGCTCAACATGATGTACAATAGGTCGGTCGGAACCGTTATCATAGCGGATAACTCGATTACAGGCATGACAGGTCATCAGCATAACCCGTCAACAGGCTTTGACATTCACGGCAATGTAGCTCCTCAGCTTAACCTCGAGAAACTTTGTGAAGCAATGGGAATCGAGCATGTTGTAGTGGTTGACCCTTACGACGTCAAGAAGCTTGAAGCAGTATTGAGAGAAGAAACCTCAAGAGACGAGTTGTCTGTCATCATATCGAGACGTCCTTGTGCGTTGATAGTAAAACAGCCAAACATTCCGTTTGTCTGTGATAAGGATAAGTGCAAGAAGTGCGGAATGTGCATGAAGATAGGTTGCCCCGCCATCAGAAAGACTGCCGATGGTGTGGAGGTCGATCCTACACAGTGCGTTGGCTGCGGACTTTGTTCGACAATTTGCCCGTTTGGCGCATTGAATGCGAAGGGGGAATAAGAATATGACAAATATCGTAATTGTTGGTGTCGGCGGACAGGGAACACTGTTGGCAAGCAAGATACTTGGATACATCGGACTTGAAAACGGATATGACGTAAGGGTCAGCGAGGTTCATGGCATGAGCCAGCGCGGCGGAAGCGTTGTAACCTATGTGCGTATATCGAATGACAAGCCCTTGTATTCTACGATAGTTGAGCAGAAGCAGGCGGATGTTGTCCTCGCTTTCGAGAGTTTGGAAGCGCTCAGAGCGTTGCCTTATCTCAAGGATGATGGTACAATGATTGTAAACACACAGGAGCTACTTCCCATGCCGGTTATCATCGGTAATGCGGAGTATCCTGCCGATTGCTTGGATCGTGTAAACGAACACGGAAAGGTCATACAGCTTGACGCAACAAAGATAGCTCAGGAATGCGGAACATATCGTGCGGCTAACGTCGTTTTGATAGGCGTTCTGGCTAAGAAGCTTCCTTTTAGCTATGATCAATGGATGAAAGCTATAGAAGCAAACGTAAAGCCCAAGTTCATTGATATAAACAAAGAAGCTTTCAGGCGCGGCTACGAGCTGTAAATCGTATCTTATATTCGGCCATGCTCGGGAAACCAAGCATGGTCGTTTTAAACGGAGGGGAAATATGTATAGTTTTGATCAAAATGTAAGTAGGCTCAACACCGGCGCCGCAAAGTGGGACAATGCACATGAGAGCATCAAAGAAAACGGATACATACCTCTGTCCATAGCGGATATGGAGTTTCAGACAGCTCCAGCGATTATTGATGCATTGCGCAAGGCTGTAGACCACGGCATATTTGGCTATACTTACGCTGATGACGAATACTTCACAGCTCTAAAGCAATTCATTAAAAGGCATCACGATTGGGATGTAAATCGGGAATGGCTCGTTACAACTCAGGGTGTTGTACAAGCTCTGAGACTGTGCGTGGAAGCGTTTACGGATAAAGGAGACTCCATAATTATTCAACCTCCCGTTTATCCGCCATTTAAGAATGTTATTTTAAGTTCAGGCAGGCAGGTCGTAGAGAATCCGCTTATATGCGATGAAGACGGCCACTATACAATGGACTTTGTCGACTTAGAGAAAAAATGCGCCATGCTGAATGTCCGTATGATGTTCTTGTGCAATCCTCACAATCCAGTTGGAAGGGTGTGGACAGAAGACGAACTGGGAAGATTGGCACGCATTGCCAAAACAGCCAATGTATTGGTAGTCTCAGACGAAATACATGGCGAGTTGATTCTGCCTGGCAATAAGCACACAACATATGGGCTTATTAAAGACGCCGGAGATGAGTATGTAGTATGCACCGCTATGAGTAAGACGTTTAATCTTGCCGGCATGATGTGTTCAAACATATTTATTCCCGACAAAAAGCTTAACGTCAGGTTTAGGAAGGTTGCATCAGTGCAGAGCAGCTTCGGCATACCGGCATTGTCAAGGGCAGCTGCCATCGCCGCATTTACAGACTGTGATGAGTGGCTCGAGGAGCTTGTAAAGTACATAGACGGCAATTTTGAGTTTATGTATGACTTCATAAAGACAAGACTGCCCAAGATTAAATGCACTAAGACCGAAGGCACATATCTGGCATGGTTGGATGTGAGAGCACTTGGCTTAAGCAATGAGGATCTTGAAAAGATGAATATAGAGAAGGCGGGTCTTGAACTCGACGAGGGCTATATTTTCGGAACAAACGGAAGCGGCTTTGAGAGAATCAATCTGGCTCTGCCCCGCAAGGAACTTGAACGCGCTCTGCTCAGATGGGAGAGGGCAATTAGAGACTAATTGATATGACTGTCAAGACTTTTGCTTGACAGTTGCAATCGTCTATGAGACAGCGCAGCTATATGCTATAATAAACAAAAACTCGGAGGTATGGAAATGAGACCTGAAATCAATGAAAGCAAGCTCGTGATGCAGAGCGTTATGGGAGAAATACATCATCCGGCAATGAGAACGCCGCCATATAGGCTTGAGGACAATGGTATGCCTCATGTACTTCCGGGTACGGGAGCTATTACATATAACGTTAAACTCGGCGACTCGGTCTATGGCTTTGCAGCGGACCATGTTGAACCAGGCGTATCAATCAAGAACCCGGATGTGAATGAGAACACAGCTTTGAATGTACTCGCCTGCATAGGAAACACCGCATATGTTGTGAGCGGAGACGCAAAGGGAGACAAGGGGTTCGTAACGGGAACCCATGGTGGCATAGAGCATGTTCTGGTGTACTTTGCGCAAGAAACTCTTGAGAAAATGTGCATCAAGGACAGAATTCAAATCAGAGCTCAGGGCCAGGGCATGGTCATAAAGGGATTTGAAAACACGATTAAGGTGATGAACTTGGATCCAAAACTGTACAATGCCATGGACATAGACGAGAAAGACGGAAAGCTGTATGTGCACGTTGCAGGTAAGGTTCCTGCTTATTTGATGGGATCGGGCATAGGCTCTGCAAGCGCATATAGCGGTGACTACGACATAATGACTGGCGACTGGGAAGAGATAAAGAATTGCGGTCTCGACGACCTTAAGTTCGGCGATATTGTAATGCTTGAAAACTGCGATACGAGCTACGGACGCGGATACCTTTCGGGTGCGGTAACCATAGGTGTCGTTGTACATAGCGATTGCATATTGACCGGACACGGCCCCGGAGTAACCACGCTGTTTACTGCCCAGACTCCGGTAATCGAAGGCATATTAGACAAGAACGCCAATATAGCCAACTACCTTATTGAGGGATAAGATGAATCTGTCATCGCTTAATAAAGAACAGCGCGCGGCTGTCGAGTGTCTCGACGGCCCGCTTCTTGTACTGGCGGGTGCAGGGTCAGGAAAGACGCGTGTAGTAACATATCGAATAGCGAACCTTATCGAGCATGGAGTGAATGCTTGGAATATTCTTGCGCTCACGTTTACAAATAAAGCGGCAAAAGAAATGAAGGAAAGAACGGCTCAGCTCGTTGGAGAAAAGAACGCCGAGGATATGTGGGTAACTACATTCCACGCCGCTTGTGCGCGCATACTCAGAATGCATATTGAGGAGCTGAGAGACGGACATACAAGAAGATTTATCATTTATGACGACAGCGACCAGATGAGCGTATTGGATACTATCTTGAAGCGTCATGGAGTTGACGAGAAGACTCTTCCCAAGCGTGCAATAAAAGAAGGCATAAGTCGGGCAAAGAATGCTGGTATACCTCTTGATCGATACTTCAGTGAGGGATTATACGCAAATGCTTTGGAGTGCGATATCGCTCAAGAGTATCAAAAAGAGCTGTTGGCGGCAAATGCGCTCGACTTCGATGATTTACTTTGTCTGACTGTAAGGCTGTTTGAGGAGTGTCCTCACGTCTTGGAAAGATACAGAATGCGCTTCAGGTTCATACTGGTCGATGAGTACCAGGATACGAATCCGCCCCAGTTTAGAATCGTAAAAATGCTGTGCGATTCGCATCAGAACATTTGTGTGGTAGGCGATGATGACCAGAGCATATACGGATGGAGAGGTGCTGACGTCAGTAACATCCTCCGTTTTGAGTCTGACTTTAAGAATGTCAGAGTGATAAGGCTTGAGCAGAATTATAGGTCGACTGCTAACATACTTAATGCCGCAAACGCGGTTATTGCAAACAATACCAACAGAAAATCAAAAGTACTTTGGACTACTGATGCGGACGGGGAAAGGATTAAGCACGTAGTTGTTGACAACGAACGCGGTGAATCGAGTTATATCTGCAGACAGATACTTAGGGGTATCAATGCAGGCAAAAAATATAGCGACTATGCCATGCTTTACAGGACAAATGCGCAGAGCCGTGTACTCGAAAGTACGCTGATATCCTATGGAATACCATATAAGGTCTTCGGAGGTCATAGATTCTATGACCGCAAGGAGGTCAAGGATATTATGTGCTACCTCAGGCTGATTGCAAATGCCGGAGACGATGTATCGTTCAAACGTATTGTAAATCTGCCTACGAGGGGGATTGGAAACACTACGATTGCATCACTCACAAAACGCGCCGATGAGGCAGGAATGTCTTTATATGAGACCGCACTCACAGACGAAATGCTGGATAAGCGCGTGCGGGACAAGCTATATCCGTTCTTAAGCCTGATGGAAGGGTTTAAGAAAATGCGTTACGAAACGTCGTTGAAAGAGCTGGCGCAGAGCATAATTGTGACAATCAACTACAGAGAGCATTTGGAAAAAACGAGCAACGCCGATGCCCAGAGCAAATGGGAGAATATCATGGAGCTTTTGGGTAGCATTGAGGAAGCTGAAAACGGCTTATCGAAGGATGACGATCCGCTGTCTGCGTTCCTTGAGAATGTCGCATTGATGAGTGACATCGACGCAATGAACGAGGAAGATAAGGGGTATGTTTCCCTTATGACACTGCATAATGCAAAGGGCCTTGAGTTTGATACGGTCTTTATACCGGGACTTGAGGACGACATTTTTCCGACATCGAGAGCAAAGAACGAGTTTTCCACCCTTGAGGAGGAGCGTAGACTTATGTATGTTGGGATAACCAGAGCCAGAAAGAAGCTGTATCTGATAAACGCACAGTCCAGAAGTCTGTACGGAAATACGTCGTTTATGCGCGAGTCGAGGTTTATAAGTGAGATACCCAATCAGCTTATGGACATAGAGGCAGGCTCATACGGTATAGATGTAAGCTCCACTGCAAGAAGTACCGATGGCTCGTACTCAATCGGAGCTGCAGGCTTTTCGTCATATACGGATTCATCGGTTACTTCTTATGGTTCAAATACATACCGTGGATTGGGCTATATTAAAGGAAGAGGGTCGCAGACATCTTCGGGCTATCAGTCAACGATAGGAAAAACAGCCAAGCCGCCCAAGCCCGTTGAGAAGAATCTGACTGTGGGGCAGAGGGTACGCCACGAGAAGTTTGGTGACGGAAGTGTAACGGCGGTATCGGGCAGCGGCAACGCTATGCTCGTTACAATAATGTTTGACTCGGGAGTCTCAAAGAAGCTGGCGGCTGCCTATGCGCCGCTCACTTCAATCGATTAGGAGTTAGTATGGACACACGAATGCAGGATATTGTAAAGCGCTTGAATGAGATGGCGAGGGCGTATTATGAGCTCGATGCGCCTATCGCCAGCGATTCTGAATATGACAAGCTTTACGATGAGCTCTGTGAGCTGGAAAGACAAACGGGCGTTACGCTCCCGGGCTCACCTACGCGGCGTGTAGGCGGAAAGCCCCTTGAGAGATTTGAACAGCATGAGCATATCGGGCGACTGTGGAGCCTAGATAAGATACGCTCAAAGAGCGAGCTAATAGATTGGATAAAGCGAACAAATAAGATTATAACTGAGTACAACGAGAGAACAGGCAGTAATCTGCCCGAGGTCTCGTATTACGTTGAATATAAATTCGACGGATTGACCATTAACCTGACCTATGATGAAGGTAAGCTCGTGTATGCGGCGACCAGAGGCAATGGTATCGTTGGAGAGGGGATAATCGAGCAAGTTAAGACGATAAATGATGTGCC
>JAEDCW010000044.1 GCA_016293975.1 Clostridia bacterium | reverse complement strand
GTATTATGATGGCACCCACCATAAACGCCCCAAGCACGCTTATTCCCAAAGCAATCAGATAACTTGATCTATCCTTTGTCATGTAACGCTTAAGTTTATTCAACATCGCTCACCTCATGCTCGGTAGCCTTTGTCATGTGCAGACCTACTTCAGATGCCTTAGCAGACACGGTAACAAACTCACCTGTAATCCGACCTTCAAAAATCGTTATCATCCTGTCGGAAATACGCATCAGTTCGTCCAAATCCGCACTAATCAGGAGTATGGCACAGCCCTCATCTCGCTTTTTTATTATCAAGGAATGGATATATTCGATCGCACCTATGTCGACGCCTCTCGTTGGCTGGCATACTATAAAGACCTTGCTCTTTTCAAATGAGAACTCCCTCGCAACTACTGTCTTTTGAATGTTTCCGCCCGAAAGCGATTTTACTTCCGTCGAAACATCGGCTGCTCTGATATCGAATTCTTTGAAAATCTTCTCTGCATACCTCGTAACCGAGCTAACCTTTCTTACGAAGCCACCACTCGAAAACTCTTTCCTCTTCTGCTTTCCTGCAATCAAATTGTCCGTTATGGATGATTCTGCGGATACCCCCGTGCTCATCCTGTCTTCAGGAATATGTGACAGACCTAATTCCCTCACCTGTCCGGGTGTTAAGCCATTAATCTTCTTTCCGCAAATGGTTACGGTACCGTCTGCAATCTCGCGCATACCGGTAATGGCCTCTGCAAGTTCACTCTGACCGTTTCCGTCGACACCTGCAACGCCGAGTATCTCGCCCGACCTCACGTTGAAACTAACGCCTCTTAAAGCTTCTATTCCTCTGTCATCCTTTACGCGGAGATTACTGACCTCGATATACATCTCACCCAGTTCTGTGTTGCGCTCCACATCAGATAGCAATACATCCCTGCCGATCATCATCGAAGCAAGTATTCTGGGCGATACATCGGCTGTATTACGGATACCTATTAGCCTGCCGCTTCTCATTACGCCGACTCTGTCGGAAACCTCCATTACCTCATTGAGCTTATGGGTGATTATGATTACCGTAATCCCACGCTCGGCAACTATTTTGCGTAATATCGCAAAGAGTTCGTTCGCCTCGTTTGGCGTCAAAACAGCAGTAGGCTCGTCCAATATGAGTATGTCCGCACCTCTGTACAGCGTTTTCAATATCTCAACTCTCTGTTGAGCCCCTACACTGATTTGGTCTATTCTCGCATTCGGGTCTACTTCCAGCCCGTATGTTTTTATCAATTCCTTCGTAATCTCTATGGCCTTCTTCTGGTCATAGAATATCCCAAACTTCTTGGGTTCTTTGCTCAACACAATATTCTGAGCAACGGTAAAAGACGGCACCAACATAAAGTGTTGATGTACCATACCCACTCCGCAACCTATCGCGTATGACGGGTCATATTTCTCTACATGCTTGCCAAAAATCTCGACGTGTCCGGCGCTTGGGTGATGCATTCCGTACAGCACCTTCATAAGCGTTGTTTTGCCTGCGCCGTTTTCACCTACAAGCGCAAAAATCTCGCCTTTTTTGATGGTCATTGAGACATCGTCATTGGCAAGCACGCCTGGAAACTGTACGCTTATGTTCCTGAATTCAACTGCAATATCCTTCATAGATTAAAACTATGATACCGTCAACCATACGATTGACGGTATCATTTACTGCACTTTAATTATTTCCTTGTAGTTTCGACTACTATCTCGCCGGCAACTATTTTTCCGATTATTGCTTTAATTTCAGCCTTAATCTCGTCTGAAATCTGCTGAGGTGCCGTTTCCTCGCCATAACCGATACCTACCAAGCCAGTGCTGAGGTTAGCAGTCCAAATTGTGCCGCCCTCCCACTTACCTTCTTCGATGAAGTCCTCGATTGTCTTGAATATCGAATTGCCTACCTGCTTTATCATCGAGCAAATGATTACATCGGGGTTGATGTACTTCTGATCACTGTCAACGCCTATTGCATAGTTGTTTGTTTCGGCCGCAGCATTGAATACGCCATCACCTGTCTTGCCTGCAATTGCGAAAACGATGTCGCAACCGCTGTCATATAGTGCAAGTGCGCATTCCTTACCCTTTGCAGGATCTTCATAAGTTCCCGCATAGTTCCACATAACTTCAATATCGGGGTTGGCATACTCCGCGCCCTGCTTATACCCGACTATGAAGTCGTTAATTGTGTCGCCGTCCATGCCGCCGACCGCACCAACTTTTCCGGTCTTGCTCATCTTAGCTGCCGCGTATCCGACGAGGAATGAACCTTCGTTCTGAGCATACTTGATGTTAAAAATATTGTCGACACCCTCTACGGCTTCATCGACATATATGAACTTAACATCGGGCATCTGGGGAGCAAGCTCAGAGAGAGCATCCCAGAACTGCCAGCCTACTGCAACTACAAAATCGCTCTCCTCGGCCGCATTCACAAGCTGAATCTGATACATTGATGCGTCTTCTTTACACTCGATGACCCTTCCGTCCACACCGTATTCTTCGATAAGTCTCTGAAGTCCCGCATTGGCAGAATCGTAGAAAGACCTGTCGCCCAAGCCTCCCGCAACTACTATTGTAACAACCAGTTTGTCGTCGCCTTCGTTATCTTTTCCGCACCCGAATGCAAAAACAACACATAAAACCGCCAGTATAATTGCTAGAATCCGCTTGAAAACCATGATTTTTTCCCTCCCGTGAATTTCTAATTAGATTATAACATATAATCTAAAAATCTTCCAAAATATTCCAAATATATGAAGCATTCGATTATAAACCTTCCACTCGTTATAAGAGGTTACGTTTTACACCACTTACACCACAAAACACCCTCATTTCTGAGGGTGTTTTATCAAACGATATTACGCTATACTTTCATCAAGACTTGCAAGCAGTTTCTTTGCGAGCTCCAAATGCGTCCTCAAGACAGCATCTGCAAGGACCATGTCCTTGTTTCTGCAAGCTTCGATAAGCTGTCTGTGGTCAGAGTTACTGGTTTCCTCAGCGACTTTGTAATACTGTCGCACATATCGGTCGACATTTGCGTGCAGCTGCTCGATTAACTGTAACAATACATCGTTGTTTGCGCACTTATACAATACAAAGTGAAATTTGAGATTCAGGTCCTCAATAACGTGCAAATCCGTTTCATTCTCGGATTGATTGATAATACTTTCGGCTTCATCAAGAACACTGTCGGTAAGATACGGAAAAGCGGTTCTCAAAGCACCCAACTCAAGCAATATACGAGTATCCATAATATTCGCCATTTCCTCTTTGGTGAGCTTTGTAACAACGGCACCCCTATTAGGATATATCCTCACCAAACCCTGTGCTTCCAACTGACGGAAAGCCTCACGCACCGGAATATGGCTGACGCTAAGTGCTGCTGATATCTCATCCTGTCTGAGCGGCATTCCTCCTGGTAAAACTCCCCTTACAATTGCCGTACGAATAACCTGGAATACCCAGTCACGTGCAGCCATAGTACGAGGTTGCATCTCGTCGGCAATTCGCTTAAGTTCCATGTAAATCCCCCCATAAAATAAAATTGATTTATATATATAATTACAATCTTGGTATATTATAGAATTATTCGTGTCAATCGTCAAGTAAAAGAAAAAAAGCTTGTTTTTTACTTTACAAAATGCATATTGATGTCTATAATACTAAAGATAATTCAAAGCAATGATTGGGACACGATATTGCAAATCTGCTTGGAGCGAGCCGCGTGTGGTGCAAGGCGGTAAGGAGTATGCAGTGTCATCACCCATGAGCGCTGAGGTGAACCAAATAGTAACCAACGCCGTGTCCTCACGTTACAGAGGCTGTGCATACTTGTGCACATTGAGTGAGTCAATTTGACTAACACGGGTGGTACCGCGGAATGCTTTCGCCTTTCGTCCCGACTGGGGCGAAAGGTAATTTTTATTAGGAGAAGCTTATGTACAAGAAAGTCGATACTTCGATGAATTTTGTGGACAGAGAGATTGAGGTTCTTGACTTTTGGAAGCAAAACAGAATATTCCAAAAGAGTGTAGAACTTAGGCAGGGTGCGCGTCCGTACACATTCTATGACGGACCGCCTACAGCAAACGGAAAACCTCATATAGGTCATATTCTAACTCGAAGCATCAAGGATATAATTCCCAGATATAAGACAATGAAGGGCTACGACGTGCTTCGCAAGGCCGGTTGGGATACCCACGGTCTGCCCGTAGAGCTTGAAGTAGAAAAACTCCTTGGTCTCGATGGTAAGGAACAAATAGAAGCATACGGCGTCGAACCCTTCATAGACCATTGTAAGCGCTCGGTATGGAAGTATCAGTCAGAGTGGGAACAGATGAGTGACAGGGTCGGTTATTGGGCCGATATGGAGCATCCTTATGTCACCTACGACGACAACTATATAGAGTCTGAATGGTGGGCATTAAAGACCATCTATGAAAGGGGTCTGCTGTACAAGGGATATAAGATAGTCCCCTACTGCCCACGCTGTGGAACAGCGTTGTCTTCACACGAGGTTGCGCAAGGCTACAAGGATGTCAAGGAAACTTCCGTATTCGTAACATTTCCCGCAAAAGGAACAGACGCCGATTTCTTGGCCTGGACGACAACACCCTGGACATTGCCCAGTAACGTCGCACTGTGCGTAAACAAGAGCGAAGAGTACGTTAAAGTAGAGTTCAATTCCAGACGTTACATACTTGCCAAAGCACTTGTTGACTCCGTCTTTGGTGAACAGCTCGAACCCATCGAAACCTACAAGGGCATCGACCTCGTAGGCATGGAATATGAGCCTCTGTTCGACTTCCCCGTTAATCACAAGGGTAAGAAGGGCTTCAGAGTTGTAGAAGACGACTATGTAACACTCGACTCAGGTTCGGGCGTCGTTCATATAGCACCGGCATTCGGCGTTGACGACGGCAGAGTCGGAAACAGATTCGATCTTCCCTATGTACAGCTTGTTGATGCTGCAGGTAAGCTCACAGGCGGTACTCCTTGGGACGGTGTGTTTGTGAAAGATGCCGATAAGCTAATAATGAAGAACCTTGAAGAGCACGGAAAGCTCTTTAAGAAGCTTGAGTTCGAACACAGCTATCCGTTCTGCTGGCGTTGCGACACCCCTCTCATCTACTATGCCCGTGAGAGTTGGTTTATAAAGATGACGGCGGTCAAGGATAAGCTTATAGAGTTAAACAAGCGTGTAAACTGGATACCCGAGAGCATACGCGATGGTCGTATGGGCAACTTCCTCGAAAACGTAGTTGACTGGTGCTTATCGAGAGAGCGCTACTGGGGCACGCCATTGCCCGTTTGGATGTGCGAATGTGGGCATATTCATGTTGTCGGCAGTCGTCAAGAGCTCCATGAGCTCAACAACGACGTTCCCCTCGATATAGAACTGCACAAGCCCTTCCTTGATCCGATAACATTCCCCTGCGAGAAGTGCGGAAAGCCCATGCGCAGAGAACCTGTTGTAATAGACTGCTGGTTCGATTCGGGTTCCATGCCCTTTGCACAGTGGCACTATCCATTTGAAAATCAGGAAACGTTTAAGCGTCGCTTCCCCGCCGATTTTATAAGCGAAGCAGTCGACCAGACGAGAGGATGGTTCTATAACCTTTTGGCCATAGCAACCTGCCTGTTTGACGACCCGTCTTTCCTTAACTGCATCGTTCTTGGGCTTGTATGCGATAAGGACGGACTCAAGATGAGTAAGCACAAAGGCAATGTAGTAGATCCGTGGTCGGTGCTCAATGCTCAAGGTGCTGACGCTGTCCGTTGGTATTTCTACACAGCCTCAAGTCCCTGGCTCCCCAGCAGATTCAGCTCAGACGCAGTAAGCGAAGCTCAGCGTAAATTCATGGGTACCCTTTGGAACACTTATGCGTTCTATGTGCTCTATGCGGAAATCGACAGCTTCAATCCCACTGAGCACAAGCTCATAAAGGAAAACCTCACCGCAATGGACAGATGGGTTTTGTCGAGACTCGCCACGACTGTAAAGAATGTCGATACTCTGCTTGACTCTCTCAAGATAACGGAAGCCGCACGCGAATTGATAAGCTTTGTCGATGAGCTTTCAAACTGGTACGTCAGACGTTGCCGTGAGCGTTATTGGGGCAAGGAGATGACACCGGATAAAGAAGCTGCTTACATGGTACTCTACACCGTTCTTGTCACATTAAGCAAAATATCCGCTCCGTTCGTGCCGTTTGTAACCGAAGCAATCTATCAGAACATAGTGCGCTCCGTTGATACAACAGCTCCCGAGAGCATACACCTTTGCGACTATCCCGTGTGCGATGGGAGCATGATAGATACAGAGCTCGAACAGAATATGAAGCGAGTTCTCGATGTCGTTACGCTTGGACGCAGTGCCCGTAATACCGCCAACATAAAGAACCGACAGCCTTTGGGCGAAATGTTTGTACAGGGCGCTCAGCTACCCGATATGTATGTCGAGATCATCGAGAATGAGCTGAACATAAAAAAGGTTACATTTATCGATGACGCTTCGGAGTATGTTTCATACAAAGTCAAGCCTCAGCTCAAGACTCTCGGACCGCGTTACGGCAAGCTGCTCAAAAGCATAAACGTATATCTCCAGTCCGGATGTCATGGTGACGCTATAGTCCATGAGCTTAGAACCAGGGGCGTCTTTTCATTTGAGATTGACGGCTCTGTTGTCGAACTCACTCCCGATGACGTATTGATCGAGACACAGAAGAAAGAGGGCTTCATATCTGAATGTGAAGGTGACCTTGCTGTTGTACTTAATACCACACTCACACCTGAACTCATCGAAGAGGGCATTGTAAGAGAATTCGTATCTAAGATTCAGACAATGCGCAAGGAAGCAGGATTTGACGTAACAGACCACATCATAGTGGGTTATGAATCTGCAGAACTTACCGAAGTTCTTACAAAGAACCGTGGGTCGATAATGAGTGACACATTAGCCGATGACTTGGTTGCACAAGTGTTCTCTGAAGGCTATACAAAGACTTGGAATATAAACGGTACTGATGTAAAAATAGGCGTGGTTAAGGCCATGTGAACATCTAATGAATTAAGGCGGCGTATGCCGCCTTTTTCTTGCATTGAATAAAAAAGCAGCTCCGCATAAGCGGAGCTTTAAACGTTATAAGACGAATCTCTTATTCTTCGGTATCCTCGGTTGTAAGAGCGCCAAATAAATCAGCAAGTGATGTTGTCGCAGACTCTACCGGTGGGATGTTGTAATCGGCTTCTTCGCGCTCACGTCTCGGACGACGTTCTACACGCTCGGAACGCTCACCACGGTCGGGGCGCTCTGTACGCTCTGAACGACCATGAGAAGCATTGTTGCCCTGTTGCTCACTCTGTGCCTTGCGAGCTGCACGCTCCTCAGCAATCTTCTTGGAACGCTCTGCTCTTTCCTTTGCGATCTCCTCAGCAATCTCGGGATGCTCTTCAAGGATTGCCTGTTTGCGGCTCAAGCTGATCTTACGTGATTCGGGATTGACATCCAGAACCTTGCAGCGAACTACGTCACCGATCTTAAATTCGTCTTCAACCTTCTCAACACGCTTTACGCCAATCTGAGAGATGTGAATCAGACCGTCGATCATAGGCTCGAGCGATACGAATGCGCCGAACTCAAGAATGCGAACCACTTTACCCTCTACTATGCTGCCAACAGGATACTTCTCTTGAGCGGTTTCCCACGGCTTGGGCTGAAGCTGCTTATAACCAAGAGAAATCCTTTCCTTAGCGGAATCAACCTTGAGGACGATAACCTCAATCTCCTGACCTTCTGTGAGAACCTCAGCGGGGTGCTTTGTGCGTGCCCATGAGAGCTCTGTGATGTGAATGAGACCGTCCACATCGCCGATGTTTACGAATGCGCCAAAGTCTGTAAGCTTGCGGACAGTACCCTTAATCCTTGTACCGGCCTTGATTGCCTCGTACTTTTCCTTCTTAAGGCGCTCTCTGTCTTCAACAAGAACGGCGCGGTGTGAAGCAACAATGCGCTTACGCGTCTTGTCAACCTCGATTATCTTCACACGGATGGGCTGCTTTACGAAGCTCTCGGCATCGACTGAATCCTTCTTAAGACCGAGAAGCGATGCGGGGACGAATGCCCTTACACCGTTAATCTCGCAAATAAGTCCGCCCTTAACGGCTTCCTTACCGACTGCGTCGAAAATCTTTGTTTCGAGCTCGGGATCCTCAATGAGGTTCTCCCAAACCTTCTTGCTTTCAACGTTCTTACTGGAAAGAAGAACGTTACCCTCACCGTCGTTTACCTTGAGCACTTCAACCTCAACGGTATCACCGACGTTGAGAACATCTTCGGGACGAACGCTGTCATCATGGGAAAACTCACTACGAGGAATAAACCCATCGGACTTGTAGCCTATGTTCACACAAACCTCGCCGTCTACAATCTGAACAACGGAACCTTTAATGATTTGACCGTTTCTGATGCGCACAAGTGTCTTTTCAAAAACTTCAGCAAAAGATGCTTCACCGGCGTCGGTGTGAGTCGTTTCTGTCTCAGTAACTACAGGTTCGTCAGTCGCTGCAGCTGATTCAGCTGCGGTGGGTTTTGTGACGGTAGCTGCGTCTTCTGCAATTTCCTCCGTTCTCTGCTCTTCGGGGCATTCAGCCATCGTCTTTTCCAATTCACTCATTATGGTTTTAACCTCCCTAATCATCCACTGCGGTGTCGATGCACCAGCAATCACGCCTATTATATCATTTTTTTTGATATATGCAAGCATAAGTTCAGCCGGATTTGCTATAGTATGTACGTTTTTACAATATTTTTTACATATATCACCCAGCTTTGCTGTGTTGGAGCTGTTTCTGCCACCTACGACCACCATGCAGTCGCACATTTTAGCTAATTCTGCCGCTTCACGTTGCCTTTCCTCGGTTGTTTTGCAGATGGTATTAAAGCAGACATAATTCTTGCATTTTTTCTCTACAATTGCCTTGATATCCTTAAATGTGTTTTCGGAAAATGTTGTCTGCGAGACTAGGCAATATGGTTTATCCTCTTCGATAAGTGCTTCTGCTTCCTGAGGAGTAGACACGACATACGCATTGCCTCCGCACCAGCCCTTTATACCAACTACCTCGGGATGGTCTTCCATTCCCGTTATGATTATGGTATACTGCTTCTGTACATACTCGCTTACCTTTTCATGGATACGCCTAACATAAGGACAAGTAGCGTCAACAATTTTGATATGCTTTTTCCTCGCCAGCTCGTATATCTGTGGCGGTAGGCCATGCGAGCGTATAATAACAGTCTCTTCTTCACCGATACTATCCAAGCTCTCAATGGGATATATGCCCTTGCCCTTTAATTCGTCGATGACGGCTTCGTTATGTATGAGCTCACCGTAGGAGTAAACGCATCCCATCTTTTTGGCGGCTTCCTCTGCCATATTAACAGCCCTTTGAACTCCAAAGCAAAATCCTGAATTATTCGATATGATTATCTTCAAGCAAATCCTCCAGCGCCAATCTGAGCCTGTCGATTGCATCTGCAATCTCGTTTGTCGCCACTTCTACAAGGTCAGATTTCTTGGCGTACGGTATCAGTTTGTTTACGTTAATAGGTTTTCCGACAATTACCGTAGGACGCCTTGAACCATAGCTGTCCGGATGGATATACATAGGTATTATCGGAGAATTAGTCTTAACGGCAAGGTATGCAGTACCCTTTTCAAATTTATCCACCTGATCCGTGATTGCGCGCTTGCCCTCGGGGAATATGCCAAAGATTTTCCCCTTGTTCAGCACCTTAATCGCCCTCTTCAGCGACTGAATATCCGTATTCTTTCTATTTACCGGGAACGCGAGCAATGAACGCATGAGCAACGCCAGAAACTTATTCTCAAAGAGTTCCTTCTTGGCCATGAAGTGTATAAATCTCGGAGAAATTATCGCCAAAAGCACAGGGTCAAAAGCAGCCCTGTGATTACAGCAAATAATCGCCTTGCCCTGGATATTGAGGTTCTCTCGACCGTAAACCTTAGGTCTCAAAAACAACCATACGAGCGGTGCGATAAATATTTTAGCGAACACGTACAGCATTCTCTCAGCCCTCTTCTTTATCCATAATCTTCGTTAATATGTATTCTACCGCTTCATCTGCAGTTAAACAAGATGTATCGACTATCTCTGCATCGTCTGCAGGGCGCAACGGAGCGGCCTCTCTATTCATGTCAACATAATCTCTTGCAGCGATTTCGACAATCAAGTCGTCCATGCTCCTTCCGTTTAGTGTGTTTGACTCGTACAAATCCTTGTATCTTCTCTTTGCGCGCTCCTCCACCGATGCTGTAACGTAGAATTTAAAGTCCGCATTTGGCAGAACGTACATCGCTATATCTCTACCGTCCATCACGACGCTTTTATCGGCCGCAATCGTTTGCTGCAGATGCACGAGCTTTTTTCTGACATTCGCATTCGTACCTATATCGGATGCGGCCTTAGAAACTTCCTGCGTCCTGATAAGCGACGTAACATCTGTCCCGTCAAGCCAAACCTTCTGCACACCGCCTTCGTATGTAATGTCTATAGAGGTGTCCTGTATCATTTGCGTAATCTGTTCTGCGTCAAAGCAATCGATGCCAAGATTCAAAGCCTTAAGCCCACACGCCCTGTACATAGCTCCTGTATCGAGATATGCAATACCCAGCTCTCGCGCAATCGCCTTGGCAATCGTGCTCTTTCCTGCACCGGCAGGCCCATCTATTGCTATATTGATTTTATTTCTCACTTGCAGACCTCCCTGCTAAATATCCTGTAGAAAATGCAATCTGAAGATTGAATCCACCGGTAAAGGCGTCAACGTCAATGACTTCGCCGCTGAAGTAAAGACCGCTTACTTTTTTTGATTCCATGGTAGTCGGATTTATCTCCCGCGTATCTATTCCGCCCCTTGTGATTATCGCTTCCTCAATAGGTCTCGTTCCCTTAATCACCAGAGGAATCGCCTTTATTATCTCCACCAGTCTCGCCCTGTCCTGCTTTGTCAACGAGTTGACCGCCAAATCAGGATCAATCTGCGCAAGCTGTAAGATTATCTGCACGAGGCTTGACGGCATAAGCTCGAAAAGCGCATTCTTCATCTGCTTGTTTTTAGCAGTTTGAAAGTCTCTCAATACTCGCCTGTCGAGTTCTTCCCTCGTAAGTGCCGGTTTCAGGTCTATAAAGACTTTGACATTCTCAGGATGTTCAGCAATTATACTGCTAAGCGTCAGCACTAGCGGTCCAGATATTCCAAAGTGCGTGAAGAGCACCTCTCCCATATCCTCAAACACCTTTTTATTACCGTCAAATGCCCTTAGTGTGACATTTTTAAGTGTCAAGCCCATCAGTTCCTTAGGCCATTCTTCAATCGTCACAAGCGGAACAAGAGCGGGTTTTGCATCTATAGTCTTTATACCTAATTCAGAGGCGAATCTGTACCCGTCGCCATCTGAACCCGTTGTAGGATAACTCACGCCGCCTGTAGCAATTATCACCGAATCGTAAGTGTAATCACCGTTGTTTGTTCTGACCGAAAACTTGTTATCTCCGGTCTTACTGATCGATTTTACACGAGTGTTGAGCAGTACCTCTGCGTTACACTGACGCACGTAGTTTGTCAAGACTTTCAACACATCGCTCGATTTATCTGAAGCCGGAAAAACCCTGCCTCCGCGCTCCACCTTCGTTTCAAGTCCGAGTGTATTCAAAAGCCGAATGAGGTCGTGGTTTGTAAACGAATAGAAACTGCTGTACATAAACCTATGGTTGCGAGGAATATTCGCAAAGAACTCCTCTTCCGTAGCGTTGTTCGTTACGTTGCATCTTCCCTTACCCGTTATGTATAGCTTTTTTCCAAGCTTCTCGTTTCGTTCATAAATCGTAACCAAGCAGTCGTTCTTCGCCGCAGTACATGCCGCAAGCATTCCCGACGGTCCGCCTCCGATTACCGCAATTCGATTCATTTGAGACTGTCCCCCAGTATGTCTTTGTAGTATCCCATACTTTTATAATCCGTTAGATCTGGTACGAGCGGCGTTATCGTCGCATAACCTTCGTTTGCCCATCTTTCGTCATTATCATCGTTCTCGCCACAGACTGTCGTTTTCCCAGATGGAAGCCAATAATACTTACCGCCACGCATGTCTATTCTCTCGTCGAAGATGTTCTCATAGGTTTGTGCGCTGAGCTTTGTAATCTTCATTCCCTTGAGCGAGCTTATCGGCAAGTCAGGAACATTGATATTTAATAACATATTCTTGGAAATGCCGGTCTCTATGAGTTTACCTACTATCTGACGGATAACTTCGGCGGTGTCGTCTCCATACTTGCAATTCGACGAGATATTCGATGCGGCTATAGCGGGTATTCCCAGTAAAACCGCCTCCACAGCGGCAGATACGGTCCCAGAGTAAAATACGTCGGTACCTCTGTTCTCCCCATCGTTAATCCCCGATATTACAAGATCGATATCAAAATCGAAATTTCCGTAAGCGAGCTTCACACAGTCTACGGGCGTACCGCTCACAGCATATGCAGGTACATCTTCAAGTCCTTTAAGCTCTACTTTTTTGCACCTGAGAGGCACATACATGGTAAATGAATGCGCAGCGCCGCTCCTCTGTGTATCCGGTGCGACGATAAGCAGATTATGTTCTTTTTTCAGAGCCTTTGCAAGACAGCTTATGCCCTCTGCGAATACTCCGTCGTCATTGGTAAGCAATATATTCATCATATCCTCCGATTCACACAAGGTATTATAGCAAACCTTTTGCTTTCCTACAAGAAAAGGCCAGCATGTGCTGACCCTTTCTTGAGCATATATCGTCAGACTGTCATGTCGTCCACATAAAGCACGCGTACTTCGTTTGAGGTATCCTCGACAGGCTGTTCTGCGGCTTCTTTCCTTGCCGCCCTTGCCTGGAAGAATTTCTCTGCAACCTGCGGGAAAAGTGCGTAACTCAAAACATCCTCCTCAGACTGCGCGAGCGGTCCCGCCTGCTCGACACATTTGTCGTACTCAGGCTGTAACAAGTCTGCGGGTCTGCACGTTATAACGGCCTTATCACCTATGGCGAGCTTGCGTACTTCCTCATTAACCTCGCCGGGAAGTCTACCGTATTCGCCTGCGAGCACAGCCTTTGACTCTTTCGTGAACATCTTATAGCGCTGTCCCGATATTACATTGAGAACCGCCTGTGTTCCGACAATCTGGCTTGTGGGAGTTACAAGAGGAGGATATCCGAAATCTTTGCGAACTCTCGGTATCTCTTCAAGTACCTCATAATACTTGTCCTCCGCACCCGCCTGTTTGAGCTGGGATACGAGGTTTGAGAGCATTCCTCCCGGTACTTGATACATGAGTATGTTTGTATCTACCTTGAGTGACTTGTCAGAAATAAAGCCGTCCTTCTTGAGGCGTTCCGCTACACCCATGAAATGTCTTGATGCCTTAGCAAGCTTCTCTATATCTAAACCTGTATCGCGCTCTGTGCCCTTCAAGCTCGCAACCAACGGCTCTGTGGCAGGCTGAGACGTGCCATTTCCGAGTGCTGATAACGCACAGTCTACGATATCGACACCAGCTTGTACAGCCATCAAATAGGTCATGTCGCCCGTTCCTGCTGTGTTATGGGTATGCAGGTGAATCGGAACACTGATCTCGGATTTAAGGCGTTTCACGAGCGAATAGGCATCGTACGGGAGCAAGAGGTTTGCCATATCCTTTATGCAGATGACGTCTGCGCCCATTTGAACGAGCTGTTTTGCCAGATCTACAAAGTAATCCTCGCTGTGCACCGGGCTTACGGTATAGCTCAGTGCAGCTTCGCATATTCCGCCATATTTCTTTGTGAACTTAATCGATGATTCCAGATTTCTGACGTCGTTAAGTGCGTCAAATATGCGAATAACATCTATTCCGTTCTCTATTGCCTTACGTACAAAACGCTCGACAATATCGTCCGCATAATGCTTATAGCCAAGTATGTTCTGACCTCTGAAGAGCATCTGCAGTTTTGTATTTGGTAATGCCTTGCGCAAGGTACGTAGCCTTTCCCACGGATCTTCATTGAGGAATCTCAGGCAACTGTCAAATGTAGCGCCTCCCCAGCACTCAAGAGACCAGTATCCTATGCTGTCGAGTATCTCACACGCAGCAAGCATTTCATCGGTTCTCATTCTGGTTGCAGCCTGAGACTGATGTGCATCTCTAAGTATTGTATCTGTTATAAACAGTTTTGACATATTAACCTCCGAATATTGACAAAAACACGCCTGCGGCGATTGCAGAACCTATAACTCCGGTAACATTGGGCCCCATTGCATGCATCAGCAAGAAATTTGTGGGGTTTTCTTCCTGTCCGACTACCTGCGAAACTCTTGCCGCCATCGGTACAGCGGATACACCGGCTGACCCGATCAGAGGGTTGATTCTCTTTGATTCATCCTTGATAAACAAGTTCATGAACCTTGCCAACAGCACGCCGGCTGCAGATCCGCCTGCAAACGCCACGACACCAAGAGCGAAAATCTTTAGCGTTTCAACAGACAGGAATACATCAGCCTGTGCCTTTGCGCCCACACAAAGGCCTAAAAGAATCGTTACGATATTTACCAATTCGTTCTGTGCGGTTTTGGAAAGCCTATCAACAACTCCCGACTCGCGGAGCAGATTACCAAACATGAGCATTCCTAGCAATGGAGCTGCTGAAGGCAGAAGCAATACTGTAAATACTGTGACAACAATCGGAAAAATAATCTTTTCCTGTTTTGAAACAGGACGAAGCTGTGACATGACTATGCTTCTTTCCTTCTTGGTCGTCAACGCGCGCATTATAGGCGGCTGTATGAACGGAACAAGCGCCATATAAGAGTATGCAGCTATCGTTATCGTGCTTAACAAATCCGGATAGAGTCTGGCAGTTGTGAATATCGTCGTAGGACCATCGGCACCGCCGATAATTCCTATTGAAGCTGCGGCTTCCGGTGAGAACCCAAGCAGTAAGGCCAAGAAGAATGCGATAAAAATGCCAAACTGCGCGGCTGCCCCAAGCAGGAGGCTTTTCGGATTTGCGATCAATGGTCCAAAGTCCGTCATCGCACCTACACCAAGGAATATGAGTGTGGGGTATATACCGTATTCCACACCATAGCTGAGGTAATAGAAGAGTCCACCTACATTGTTATTCGCTT
>JAEDCW010000072.1 GCA_016293975.1 Clostridia bacterium | reverse complement strand
CTCGTTTGCGGAACCTCTTTGCTCACGCTCACGACGACGCCTATTTCGCTCACAGACGGCATAGAGAGTCTCCTCTCACCGCTCAAGGTTATTAAATTCCCGGCCCATGAGCTCGCAATGATAATGACGATTGCGCTGAGATTTATCCCCACTTTGCTCGAAGAAGCAGACAAGATAATGAAAGCGCAATCCGCAAGGGGCGCAAAGATAGATACAGGCAACCTAATTCAGAGGGCAAAAGGAATGATGCCGATACTCATACCGCTGTTTATAAGCGCATTCAGACGCGCGGATGAGCTTGCAATGGCGATGGAGAGTCGTTGTTACCACGGGGGCGAAGGTCGCACAAAGCTACACAAACTAGGATTTATGCCAAGAGACCTCTACGCGGCATTGATAATGTCGGCACTCATCGCTATGGTCGTTACGGTACAGGCGGTATGGCTGTGAGCAGGAACACGAAAATCGTACTTTTCGCATTTGCGGGCATTCTGCTCGTCGTTGCATTTGCATGGAGTTATTTTACGAGGCACATGGGTGAAACGGGCTTGCTTGCGGATATGCTCTCCGAGCGTGGCTACAGCATTTCCCCCAGTGCCCTCTACGTTGCGGACCATGAGAGCGACACGTCAATTGCGCTCATGTTTCCGGACGAGGATTTGCAGTCTATCATAGATGCGTCTAAGGAGTCGGGCTTCCCGTCCGATGTTGATAAGCGTGGCGACATAGTGGTAATGCTTGCCGCAATCGACGAGGAAAGTGTAATAACTCTGTTTATTATAGACGGTCAGGTCGAATTTGGATTTATACAACAGACGGGCGGTAATACGGTTTTGCCGCTGGCTGTTAAAGTTCGTTAGGAGGAGTATATGAACAGCAAATACGGCAAGGTAGTTCTTATCACCGGTGCGTCAAGCGGCATCGGCAAGTGTACGGCGGAGTTTATGGCTAAGCAGGGCTATAAAGTCTACGGCGGTTCAAGGCGTGGCGGAGAAGATATCGATTTTGACGAAGGGTTCATAAAGATGTTCAAGCTCGACGTTTGCAATGACGAGTCGATTCAAACGGCTGTAAACACCGTGCTTGAAGTCGAGGGTCGCATCGATATTCTGATAAACGCCGCAGGTATTGGCATTTGCGGCTCTGTCGAAGAGGTGTCAGGCGACGAAGCGTTAATGCAGATCGACACCAACTACCTCGGAGTAGTGCGCATGCTCAATGCAGTGCTCCCCCATATGAGAGAAGCGAGAAACGGCCTTGTAGTGAATATCGGTTCGGTCGGAGGCATATTCTCGATACCTTTCCAGACTCATTACAGCTCCTCCAAGTATGCGCTCGAAGCTCTCACAGAGGGCCTCCGTATAGAGATGAAGCCCTTTAACGTACGTGCAACTCTTGTAGAGCCCGGCGACACAAAGACGTCATTCACTGTGTCGAGGGTATATGCCGAAAAGGCAAAGCACAGCAATTACGGCAGGGAGTTCAAGGCATCCATTGCACAGATGGAGCATGACGAGTCTACAGGGAAGGGGCCTGAGACCGTGACAGCAGTTATAATGAAGGCAGTAGAATCCTCAAATCCTCCCGTGCGCAGGACAGTCGGTATGTCGTATAAATGCTTAGTTTTCCTCAAGCGTTTGCTCCCCTCGAGACTGCTCGAAGCACTGCTCACATTGATCTATCCAAAGTCAAATCTCGGCGAGAAATGAGCTGTATTCTTGCCTTAATAGGTGGCTTGCTTATTGCAGACACTGTATATGCTCTGACTCAAGTCAGATGTAACATAGGAGTCGTGCTCCCTGCGGTTTTGGGAGCGCCCTTATTTATTGCAGGCATTTTCTACAGTCAAATAATCAACGCCGCAACCGGTAACAACTTTGTGTTCATACTCTGCATACTGGCGCTTTTCATATACACCGTATTCATACTCAGCCTTCTAGTATACGTTTTTTCACTATGCAGGTATCTGAAGAGCTGTCGCACGACTAACCCCGGCAAAATAATAATACTCGGCTGTTCTGCTCCCAGAAAGGGCATATCGCGTACACTCATGCGCCGTGTAAACCGTGCCATGGAGCTGTGGGAAAGTTACCCCGATGCAATCGTTATAGCGTCGGGTGGATTTACAGGCGCTTCGGGCATAAGCGAGGCACAGCTTATCGCAAAGCTTATAAGTGAACAAAATCCCAAAATAAAAACAGTGCTCGAAGAAAAGTCCACGAGCACATACGAAAACTTCGTTTATTGCTTAGAACTGCTTAACCAAATCGACACAGACGGGCAGACGGTATTTGTGACAAGCCATTCCCACGCATTAAGGGCCAACCTGCTTGCAAAGCGTGTGGGAATTGACTGCATATGCTCCGCAGCTTTTGACGCCCCTTCGCTTGCCGTCAACAACTATCTTCGTGAGTATGCTGCGCTCATCAATCTTCTTCTGTTAAATCGAGTTGACTGAGCTGTAATGCGCTCACGAGTATCCCTAAATTATCCTCATATATCTCGTCAAACTGGCTGAGAGGCAGAGGGTTTACGCCCCTACCTACTTCAATCGTATATCCCGGCAGATTATACTGCTGAATGAACCAATCCTTGTAGCCCGCATAGCCCGACTCTTCGGGAGTCGTCTCAACGGCATAGCCGCTCACTTCCCCAAACTTCTCCGCGATTTCCAATGAATTCGGCGGCTCATATCCGAGGAACTTCCAATAAATAACCTTTCCCTGCGAATGATATGCAAGTATAAGTCTGTAGTTGTTGCCCAGCGTCAGCCTGTACATGGCGTTCGACTCCGGAGCTGAAAGTGGAGTCTCGCCAACATAATCCCTTGGAGCGGGCGATGTATACCCGAGTGCGAACTTTATACGCTTTGCTTCCTCCCACATAGCAGGATAATTCAGATTCAGGTCTGTTCCCTCTATATTGGCTTTCCATCCCGAAGGGAAAGGCACATTCAGATACCTTTCCGCGATTCTTTTTGCGTTTTCGTAATACCTGCCCTCCGTGAGCGCCCCGTTTACCAAGTCGACTCCGTCCGGATTTACCATGGCGACCATGTTCACCTCTGACGTCGTATATAGCGATGAGGCGAGCCTTCCAAATATTGTTCCTCCGCTGACATATGCCTTTGCGTACTGCTCTAAGAATTTCAACAGTACAGGGGTGTTTATCCATTCGTTCGCATGGTGAGAAGCGTTATACCCGACCTGCGTATCTCCTACGCCCATTTTGAGCCTGTAGATGGGTTTCCCCATAACTGAGTTTCCTATGGTT
>JAEDCW010000004.1 GCA_016293975.1 Clostridia bacterium | reverse complement strand
GAATGCCAGCCTGTCACGCTGGAGGTCAGGGGTTCGAGCCCCCTCCGGGTCGCCATTAGTTTCTAGCATGCTGGTGTAGCTCAATTGGCAGAGCAGCTGATTTGTAATCAGCAGGTTGCGGGTTCGAGTCCCATCACCAGCTCCAATTTAATATCGTGGATGGGTTCCCGAGCGGCCAAAGGGAGCAGACTGTAAATCTGCCGTCAGTGACTTCGATGGTTCGAATCCATCCCCATCCACCACCTTTTTTTATACCGCGGGAATGGCGGAATTGGCAGACGCGTACGGTTCAGGTCCGTATGGTGGCGACATCGTGCAGGTTCAAGTCCTGTTTCCCGCACCATAAAGCAGGAGACGCTGGGGGCGTCTCCTGCTTTTTTAGTTGATAGTTGTATTTTGAAAACCATCGGGTTATGAGAATGATAATGTTGCCTTTCGTTGCGATACAGCCTAAAATGGACAATCGATGCTATGCTTGAGTTTTTTCAACCCATTCATTCCAACGTGGGTCAGCTTTGATTTCTTTCTCAACTGTGCAATAATCTGTGTTACTCCAGAAAGGCCAATCATCAAGCAAAGACGTAGCTATGTCCTTATGGACACTTGTTTTGTATGTAACAAAAGACACAAGCGGAGCTGTCAGGGTGTGCTCCTTTCCGTCGCACAACTTTTCGAGTGCTTTTGCGTGATTCAAAGTTGTTCAAGCGAATCGAAAGCCTCGTCGTGATAACCCCGTTCCCACTGTAATCGTGAAAGATAGAGATACATCTTGATTAAGTTGTCGTGATACAGCCCCATATTACCGTCATCGCAGATCAAGTAAAAAAGCGAAATTGCACCTTTTACTTTTTTAATGGGCAAATCACTTTCATAGTTATTTCGGTTGGCAATTAACCCGTAAATAAGTTGCTCTGAGAATTGACTTGCTGGTTTCAAAAAAATTCGCCGATATACTTCGATTCCTCTTTTCCATTCAACGTTTTATGGATTTGCGCCTTGGCCGTCGGCGATACCTTTTTTGCTACCTTTTCACAAGCAGCAAAGTCTGAACATCTTACCAATGGTAAGATGTTCAGACTTAAATTTTGACGATTCCAGGGCTTAATAACATCATAACATGGCAAACCCATCACAGGACGCATTGTCCTGTGATGGGTTTTCATCAGGCATCCCTCGTACTTCTGAACTGCTTTATTCATCACTTAAATTGCTGTTTCCCCACGTTTTGTTACCGAATACACGTATATAATCTAATCCGCTCGATAAATTGTAATAACTTGCGCAAATCGAAAACCATAAAAAGAGATAAGATTTGCAGATCTCAGGCAGAATGAAGTTGAGACACACCATCCTAAGAAGAGACAGCAAACAAGTCCAAGAATGTTGTATAAATGGGTTAGGAAGTAAACAAGGCCTAGCTCAAGGAATTAGGTCTCACATCGTAGATAAAACACTCATCGAAGCATACACTTCTGCGGCCCCTTGCACTTTATTTCTTAGGACGGCAAGAACAGCTCATCGGACAGTCCGCACATCCGCATCCACATGCAGATTTCCCTTTATTACCGTTTTTCACCATACTGACGATAATCGCCGCGATAACAACCATTATAACGGTGCAGATGATAATCGTTCCAATGTTTTTTAAAAGCCAATCGAGCATATTCTTGCCTCCTGTCTAAAATCCTTACTGTGTAACCTTAACGCTTTTGGTAAGCTTTGTCGCCTTGGAACAGCGCCGGATGAACAGCATATACACCATCACTGCAAAAACAGCAATTGCTGCAATCAGACCGACTCCATTCATATTCCCGTTGAATATCGACCCTAACTGATAGATCATCAGAGACATTGCATAAGCAAACACGCACTGATAACCGATTGCAAACCAGGTCCACATTGCGGAGTTCATTTCACGCTTGATAGCTCCTATTGCCGCGAAGCAGGGAGCGCAAAGCAGGTTGAACACTAAGAAGGAGTAAGCAGCTAACTGGGTCATTCCCTCAAAATCAAGTACACCGAATACGCCGACAACTTCTTCCTTAGCAACAAGTCCCATGATGGTTGCGACGGTGGCCTTTATGTTACCGAAGCCAAGCGGTGCAAATATCCATCTGAGTGCGTTACCGATCATGCCAAGCACGCTGTTTTCAAGCTCCATTTTAGTATCGAATGTTAGCGTGCCGTCTATCATACCGAAGCAAGAACCTGCCCAGATGACGATAGAAGAAAGCAGAATGATCGTTCCGGCTTTTTTAATAAACGACCAGCCACGTTCCCACATAGAGCGAAGAACATTGCCGACAGTCGGCCAGTGGTATGCGGGAAGCTCCATAACAAAGGGGGCTGGATCGCCTGCGAACATCTTGGTTTTCTTCAGCATAATACCGGAAATGATGATGGCGGCAATGCCGATAAAATAGGCGCTCGGGGCTACCCACCATGCACCGCCGAACAGAGCGGATGCAATCAGCGCAATAATCGGAAGCTTTGCGCCGCAGGGGATAAACGTGGTCGTTATAATGGTCATACGACGGTCGCGTTCGTTTTCGATAGTGCGAGATGCCATGATTCCGGGAACGCCGCAGCCCGTCCCGATGAGCATCGGGATAAATGACTTGCCCGAAAGGCCGAATTTGCGGAAAATACGGTCGAGCACGAAGGCAATTCGCGCCATATATCCGCAGGACTCAAGGAATGCGAGAAGAATAAAGAGGATAAGCATCTGTGGTACAAAGCCGAGAACCGCTCCTACGCCGCCTATAATACCGTTAACCAGCAGACTTTTCAGCCATTCGGGGCTGTTTGCAGCCTCAAGACCTTGTTCCGCGAGCATGGGAATACCCGATACCCATACGCCGTATTCAGACGGGTCTGGCACATCCTCTGCATCCTCGCCGAGCGCCGCGTCATAGATTTCGGAAATGTCATACCCTTCTTCCGCTAATGATTCAGCATAAAAGACGTAGGCTTCATCAAACGCGCCGAAGTCCTCGTCGGCAATAGCGGACTGTATGTCCTCAGCACCGATTACGCCTTTTTCCGCTGCGGTATCTACAATAGAAATCATCTTATCTGTCCAGACATTCTCTGCCGCATAATCAATCATAGCTTCTTCGTAAGCAGGAGTCCCTATGCCGAAAAGGTGCCAGCCATCGCCAAACATGCCGTCATTTGCCCAGTCAGTCGCAAACGTACCGACTGTAGAAACCGCGATATAATAAACAAGAAACATCACAATCGCAAAAATCGGTAGCGCCGCAAAACGATTTGTAACAATCTTATCGATTTTATCGGAGATTGTAAGTTTTCCTGCCGATTTTTTCGTGTAACAGTCCTTGATAATCTGACCGATATAAATATAACGCTCGTTAGTAATGATGGATTCCGCATCGTCATCCATTTCATCTTCAACAGCTTTAATATCAGCTTCAATATGCTCAAGTGTAGCTTTGTCAAGCTTTATCTGCTCGAATACCTTATCATCTCGCTCAAAAATCTTAATGGCATACCAGCGCTGTTGTTCCTTAGGCAGATTGTGTACTGCCGCTTCTTCGATATGCGCCAGAGCGCCTTCCACAGTTCTTGAGAATGTTTGCATAGGTACGGTCTTGCCGTTCTTTGCCGCGTCAATGGCGGCTTCTGCTGCTTCCATAATGCCCATGCTCTTTAGGGCGGATATTTCAACAACTTTACAGCCAAGCTCCCTTGACAGCTCCGCTGTGTTTATCTTATCGCCGTTTTTATTTACCACATCCATCATGTTGATAGCGACAACGACAGGAATACCAAGCTCGGTAAGCTGAGTGGTAAGATAGAGATTCCTCTCCAGGTTTGTTCCGTCGATGATGTTCAAAATCGCGTCAGGACGCTCGGTGATGAGATAGTTTCTTGCCACCACTTCCTCCAGAGTGTACGGAGAAAGCGAATAAATACCGGGAAGGTCTGTAATCATGACATCATTGTGCTTCTTAAGCTTTCCTTCCTTTTTTTCGACAGTAACGCCGGGCCAATTTCCTACAAACCGATTAGAGCCTGTCAAGGCATTAAACAGGGTTGTTTTACCGCTGTTAGGGTTACCCGCAAGTGCAATTCGCAAATTCATAAGTCATTCCTCGCTTTCTCAGTTAGCAATTGCTAACCAATGTTTTAAAAAATACGGGGCAATCTTTTCCCCTGAGTCCGTTTACTCTTACTCTATTTCAATCATTTCCGCGTCTTCTTTGCGAAGGGAAAGCTCATACCCACGGACGGTAACTTCAATCGGGTCGCCGAAAGGCGCTGCCTTTCGGACATGTACCTCCACACCTTTGGTCAGACCCATATCCATAATGCGGCGTTTGATCGCTCCCTCTCCGTGAAGCTTTACGACATTGACCGTATCACCCACCTTTGCCTGTTTTAGCGTTTTCATGTCTGTTATCCTCCTTCAAAAATGTACTTAAGCTAAACTGCCGTAGAAAATCAGATCATGATCCTCTGCGCCATTTCCTTACTGATAGCAATGCGGGATTCTTTAACATTAACAATGACATTGCCGCCGATGGTATTGATTATCGTAACGGCCCCTCCCACAACAAAACCGAGATTTTCGAGGTGAGCTTTGACTTCCTGCTTTCCCCAGATTCTTTTAATGATGTTCTCTTCTCCTACTGCTGCAAGTGTAAGCGGCATCGTGTTACATCCCTTCTTTTTTTGTTCTACAAATCATTTTTATAGTTAGCATTAGCTAACTATGCGTCTTTAATTACGGTTAGCATCCGCTAACCGCGTGTCTTAAATATAAGTTAGCCTCTGCTAACCATATACGATTATATCTATAAAGATTTATTTTGTCAACAAGGATTTTAGTTAAGGTTTGGTTTATTAAGCAGTCATCTTCTCAGAGTATGTTAACCTCCTTATCATGCAAGTCAGATAAGTTCTGATAAAGCTTTGAATCATATGGCATTTTCGGTTTTGTGTCTAGCCTTTCCAAGTGAATAAACCTTGCTTTGACTAAAAAAATGTGGTATTCTAACGCTGATCTATCAGCTTCTATCTCGCTGAATCACCACTTCAGACAAGGAGGTACGGTATGCATCTGCAGGAATCAGGAGAAATGTATCTTGAGGCAATCTACGTATTGTCAAAAAAGAGTAGCTCTATCCGTTCAATCGATGTGTGTGAACACATGGGTTATTCAAAACCCAGCGTAAGTCGCGCTGTCGGCATTCTTAAAAACGGCGGCTATGTTGTCGTGGATAAGGACGGATATTTGTCGCTTACCGACTCAGGTTTAGAGATTGCCGAAAAAATCTACGAAAAGCATACCTTACTTGCAGATTTTCTCGTACGCCTCGGTGTCAGCAAAGAAACTGCCGTTGAAGATGCCTGCAAAATCGAACACGACATCAGCGATGAGACCTTTGAAGCGCTAAAAAAGCATTCTCATAAATATTCCGATAAATAATACTTATACATGTGGGCACCCATTCTTGGCAATCATGGGGTTGTCGAAACTGTGTCCGCAGATTCCCACGCTTCCACTGTTTCGATAGTTGTCCGCACATAATTGATTGTAATGCGCCTTCCTGCACCATTGACCCAAAGAAAGGCTCATTGCTCGTCCTTTTGCGTCTGTAGGCTCATGTCCTTTACCGCATGAACATCACCAAAAGATTTGTTCAAAGCATCGATCTTGATTATGGGGTCCTTACGTCATTTTCCGTTTGCGTATGCACGTACATTCGCGTTTCATGCTCAAAGCCTTCTTCCTTGACCATGCAAAAAAACTTCCACCCGCAGCGTTCATAAAACGACGTGTGGTCGGTAACCAGGTACAGCGTTTTGATGCCGCGTCTTTCCATATCCTCACAAACATATTGCAGCATTTCCCTGGCAATTCCTCTACAACGTCTGTCTTCCTCCACATAAACGGCACAGACATTCGGCGTCAGATCGACTCGCATGTGAAAGTCATTTTCTATCACACCCAAGCCGCCGATAATTCTGTCGTTTTCTATCGCCACATACCATTGGGGAACAGCCTTCTCACCCCTCAGACAATCATCCATGTTTTTCATATACGCTGAGTACGGGATGCCAAACTTACTGCTAAACCAGGCGCAGGCGTCCTCCTTTCTTTGAGGTATTTCATTAATGTTGTACAACTTATAACTCATATCGCGTCAATATCCTTGGCTTGTATTCTATTAAAAATCTCATTGGGCATAGCTCGTTTGTTCTGCCGCCTTGGTTTGAATACAAGGAAAAACAAAAGCATGCCGTGAGTCCCATGACAACGGGGGTTTTTAATCAACCATACCCACAAAACATGAGCAGGTTAAATGTGTGGACTAAATCCGCAAGTATTATACACCAAGCCTATATGCTGTGCATGTGACGTCACATTTCATTGGAAACAATTCTGAAGGATAAAATCACAACTCGCATCATACAAGCGCGAGATCTACCAACTGTAGCAAGTACCGTACAACGCCTATGCGACACGTTTTTCGTTTATTCTTCGGTTTCACCACACATATACCTTTCACTGGTTAAATATATATAATGTAGATATCGAAACCCATCCGGGAGCGGTATTTTTTAAAATGCCCCGAAAACATCCCAGAAAGGTACCGTTTAGACAGTGTCAAACGTTATTTTTGCATATTTATATATAAATTGCGTAGTCAATATTGACAAATATATGAATTAAATGTAAAATAACCGTGTGGTTCATAGAGTCTGAGGATGGCCGGTTCAGCCAATTCTCCTTATGTGAGTTGCCAATATAACCGTGTAATATGGTCACGGGTCCCTACCGTCCACCGTAAAAGGACGACTATTGGATTGGTAACGGCGATGTTTGCTGTCGTCGTTCTTTTTTAAAATAGTGTGCGGAAACGCTTACTATATAAAAATTTGGGAGGAAATCATGGATAAGCTGTTTAAGTTAAAAGCTAACGGTACCAAGTTCTCTACAGAAGTAGTAGCTGGTATCACGACGTTCTTCGCGATGGCATACATCATTGCCGTCAATCCCAGCATTCTCAGTCAGTCTGGCATGGAATGGGGCGCGGTATTCCTTGCAACGATTATTGCATCGATTATCGGTACACTCGTCATGGGTCTTGTTGCAAACGTTCCGTATGCTCAGGCTCCCGGTATGGGACTTAATGCATTCTTCGTATACACGGTTTGCTTTGGTCTCGGATTCACATGGCAGCAGGCTCTTTCGATGGTATTCATCTGTGGTCTTATCAACATTTTGATTACAGTCACAAAGATTCGTAAGTCAATCATCAAGGCTATCCCAAAGAGTCTCCAGAACGCCATTGGCGGCGGTATCGGTATATTCATTGCTTATATCGGTATCCTCAATGTCGGTTTCGTCAACTTTGGTGCCGGCGTACCCGCTCTTTCAATTCTGAATACGCCCTCATTGTGGCTCTTCCTCATCGGCTTAGCACTCATCATAGTGCTTCAGCTTCTCAAGGTTAAGGGTGCTATCCTCATCAGCATCATCGTAACAACACTTATCGGTATCCCTATGGGTGTTACAACAGCACAGGAAACCGTAAGCTTCACAGAGGCTTGCGCTTCACTGCCCACAACATTCGGCGCAATATTTACCGAAGCAGGTCTTCCTTCCCTGTTCACCGACCTCACAAAGCTCCCTCTCGTTCTTATCACGATATTTGCATTTAGCCTTTCCGATACGTTCGATACAATCGGTACATTCATCGGCACAGGCCGTCGTAGCGGTATATTCAGCGAAGAAGACGAGAAGGCAATGGAATCCGGTGCAGGCTTCAAGTCCAAGATGGATAAGGCTCTGTTTGCAGACGCAACAGCAACTTCTATCGGTGCTATCTTTGGTACATCTAACACCACAACGTACGTTGAAAGCGCAGCAGGTATAGGTGCAGGCGGACGCACAGGTCTGACAAGCGTAGTCGTAGCACTGCTCTTTGCCGCCAGTGCATTCCTCGCATCATTCGTAAGTGCTATCCCCTCGGCTGCAACCGCTCCCGCGCTTGTAATCGTCGGTATCATGATGCTCTCATCCTTCAAGGAAATCGAGTGGACAGATCTTACAGAAGCCGTTCCCGCATTCTTTGCCGGTATATTCATGGCTCTCTGCTACAGCATTTCCTACGGTATTGCAGCAGGCTTCATCTTCTACTGCATCACCAAGATCTGTAAGAAGGAAGCTAAGAGCGTCCATCCCATCATGTGGGTATCGACAGTACTGTTCATTCTGAACTTCGTATTGCTCGCAATCACCACAAAGTAATCGAACTAACCCGAAAGGACGGTCGTATGACCGTCCTTTTTCTTATGCGCCGTGCCCCTGATGATGCGCAAACGGTGAAATCTGTCCGCCGATTTAGCAACGCAGGCACGAGTGAGTTGCCTCGCTTTTTCGTTTTCTCATCGGAATACTTAGTGTTATAATGATAAAAACAGAGGATGTCTGTGCCGTTCGACTTCAAAAAAGAATATAAGGAGTACTATTTACCTGCATGCAAACCTGCAATTGTCGATGTGCCTACAATGAACTATATTGCAGTTAGGTGGGCACGGAGACCCAAACGAGGAGGGCGGCGCATATGCGCAGGCATTGAACATACTTTACTCAATCGCCTTCACGATAAAGATGAGTCCCTGTGTCGGCAAGAGTACTGACGGTTATTATGAATACGTAGTACCTCCTCTCGAGAGCTTTTGGTGGCAGAACAACGTGTGTGGTGTCGATTACTCCAACAGGAGCACATTTAACTGGATATCCGTGATACGGCTCCCAGATTTCGTGAATAAAGCTGATTTTGACTGGGCTGTCTCTCAAGCAACTAGAAAGAAGAAGCTCGATTGCTCTGCGGCGTAGTTCCTCACAAAAAAAGAGTGGCTGTATGTGCAGATTATGCATATTGGGTCTTATGATGATGAGCCTGCAATCGTAGCGATTATGGACAGGTTCCTTACAGAGAATGGCTACATAACGACATAAGCGACACACGGCTTCATCACGAGATATACCTGTCAGATGCTCGCAAGGTATCTCCTGAGAGGCTTAAAACTGTAATGAGACATCCCATTAAGAGGGTATAAACATGGCTGAATTCAGACCGATAAAATTGTTCGAAGCGCCTATACTTACTGAGCTAAGGAAAAAGATGTGGGAGACGACATATCGCGGTATATACCCGGACAGCATGATTGACAACTACGATACGGAGCTTCATTTGATTAAGGATACGCATGATTTGGGTGATAAGGGAAAGCGTTTCTTTTTTGTCGTTCAAGACGGTGAAATTGTCGGCTACTTCTGTTTTGGCACGCCGTCTTATGCGCCATATAAGGACTACTCGCTATGTCTCAATGCGCTCTACCTGCTCCCAACCGCACGAGGCAAAGGCATAGGAAGACAAATCATGGGTTATGTCCGTTCTATGTGCAGGGATATGGGCGAAAGTGGCTTTTATAATGCCTGTAATGTTCACAATAAACCCGCACTTCGTTTCTACGAGCGTATGGGCGGAGTACTGACACACACAGATGACGGACACGAAAATCCCTCGCAAGACCAATGCTACTTTGAGCACAAGCTGTAGATATACACAATGCAAATCGCAGTGATTTTACACTCATTTTACAGCGATTACGATAAAATGAAAGTAGATTGCCATGCATAAGCATATATGGTAGAATAATTCTCACTTTGATTAAAGGGGTAAATATGGATTGTTTTTCTATAGTCCTGACCGCATTTGCGCTTGCTGTTGATGCTATGTGCGTCAGTATTACAAACGGCATAGCGGTCAAAAGGCTTCAGACGCGCAAGGTACTGCTTATGGCATTCCTGTTCGGTGCATTTCAGTTCATAATGCCGTTTCTCGGATGGCTTCTGGGGCAAACTTTCAGTGTATACATAGAAGCATTCGACCATTGGATTGCATGCGGCCTACTTGGTTTCCTTGGCGGTAAACTCGTATTCGAGTCCCTTTCCAAAGTGGAAGATGATGTAAAATCAGACCCGTTTACATTCTGGACACTTATCGTCATGGCGATTGCCACGAGTATCGATGCACTCGCAGTTGGCATAAGCTTTGCTAGCCTTGAGATGAGCACTGGCAAGATATGGTTTGCATTTACAATAATCGGAATCATTGCCTTTGCACTCTCCTCTGTTGGTGCATTCCTCGGTAAAAAACTGGGTGAGTTTTTCCAGAAGCGTTCAAAGCTCATTGCAGGACTCGTTCTTATCGCAATCGGAGTCAAGATACTTATTGAGCATTTGGAGTTGTTATGATAGCTTCTAAATGAGCTTTAATATAGACTTAAAAACCCTCCGGCGGCATATCCCGTCAGAGGGTTTTTCATAAGTCTTATTTAGTCATTTTGCGGCATCCTTCATCTTTTTGAGTATCTTGCTCTCAAGGCGCGACACCTGCACCTGTGATACACCCAACGTGGCTGCTGTCTCCGTCTGAGTCTTGTTTTTAAAATAACGCAGAACTATGAGCTGACGCTCACGAGGTTCGAGATTACTTATCAGCTCTTTGAGAAGTAACCTGTTGACTACCGTATTTACGCCATCCTCGTTGAGATCCTCAATTCTGTCGATTATACAGCTCTCCGTCTCGTCTCCGAATGCAGGCTCATACAGCGACCTGTGCGGGCGTGCGGCTTCAAGCGCCATTACTATAGATTCTTCCTCGACGCCAAGCTCTATGGCAATCTCGCCAATTCTCGCTTCCCTGCCAAGTTTAAGCGACAGTCTTTCCTGTGCCGCCATGGCAAGCGATGAAAGTTCCTTTAAACTTCTGCTCACCTTTACCATTCCGTCGTCCCTGAGAAAACGCTTAATTTCTCCGGCAATCATAGGCACGGCGTATGTAGAAAAGCGCACATCGTACTCGAAGCTATAGTTGTTGATCGCCTTCACAAGCCCCATTGAGCCTATCTGTACGAGGTCGTCGTACTCTACACCTCTGTTGATGTACTTCTTTACAATCGACTTCACCAGTGCGATATTGCTTCTTACGAGCGCATCCCTTGCCGTCTCATCCCCATCCTTTGCCAGACGCAGTAGCTGTAATGTATTCTCGTGTAGAAGCAACGGAGATTCACTCATCATCTGCCCCTATGATTTTTGTCATCGTGACAGTCGTGCCTTTCCCGAGGGCAGACTCTACTTCGAGTGTATCCATAAACGCCTCCATTACGGAAAAACCCATGCCTGACCTATCTATTGTCTTTTTTGATGTATAGAACGGTTGCTTCGCAAGTTCGACATCCTCTATACCCATGCCGTAATCCTTGACCACTATGGTGAGCAGATCGCCGTCATTTTTGAAGAACATCTCCACGAGCCCCGAATCATTGCCATAGCCGTGGATTATGCTGTTTGTTACCGCTTCGCTTACCGCCGTTCTTACGTCCGCAAGCTCCTCTATCGTAGGATTCATCTGAGCCACAAATGCCGCCGCCAGCATACGGGCGAGACTTTCGTTCTGGGATCGACTTATGAAGCTGCATTTCATCTCGTTTTTATTCATATTAACCCCCTATTACAAGCGCTCTATGAGCGAATAAATGCCTGACATTTTAAGAAGCTTGTCCACCGTCTTGTTTGCCCCGTAAAGATACATTCGATTCCCCTTTGCGGCGACCCTCTTATATCTCCCCAAGAGCACTCCGAGTCCCGAGCTGTCCATAAACGAGACATTACTCATGTTGATGACCACATCCCCTTCATAACTCGATGAAATACAATTATCGAGTTCCTTGCGTGTCTGTTCTGCAACATGATGGTCAAGCTCCCCTATAAGTTCGAGATTCAATACACCGTCCTGCGTGTACGCAGTAACCTTCATAGCTACACCTCCAATGCAGTATCCTGCCCATTATTGTATTCCCACACGCTTACGCAAAGGGGCACTCTTTATGACGACTGAACACTTCTTTTGTCGATATTATTCCCATTATTTGATAAGCCATACATTTTTTATTTAATTATGATAAAGTCTAAAAAACAGGTGTGGAGGTGTATATGCAGGAAAAGGAACAGCACTTGACTTCATACGAGAAAAGTGGCTCGGAGGATTGGCATTTGACAGTGCGTGAAAGGATGGATATCGACCCCGTCGTCTACAGACGAAAGACCGTGAGAAGATTTGAAGCGGAAGAGGGCATATTCTGGACGTTGTTTGGCATTGTGGTCATGATAGTCGCAGTGACGATTATGCTCACCAAATAGAATAGAAAGCAAAAAGAGCGGGCAATATGCTCGCTCCTTAATCCTACGATTGAAGATTACTCGTTAACAGCTGTGGGATAAACGCTTACTGTTCTACGATCGCGCTTCTTCTCAAAACGTACAACGCCATCAGCCATTGCAAACAGTGTATCGTCCTTGCCGATGCCAACATTTGTGCCGGGATGGAAATGAGTGCCGCGCTGCCTTACCAGAATGTTACCTGCTACAACGAACTGACCGTCAGCACGCTTCGGTCCCAAACGCTTAGATTCACTGTCACGACCGTTACGAGTGCTACCCACGCCCTTCTTATGAGCAAAGAACTGGAGATTCATTCTCATCATCGTCTACACCTCCCTTTCGATTGTGTTGAGGTTGTTTCCATACTCTTGAACTATGGAATTAAGTCCTAATACTAGTGTCTCAAGTAATATTTCCGCCTTGGCCCAATCCTCATCCGAAATATCGTCCTGCAAAGTACAATAGATATATCCGTCTGTGAACTCCACACCCACCGGGATTTTCAAATACTCCTGCAGTCCGTTTACAGTCGTTATGGTAAGTGCCGATACCGCACTGCAAACAATATCTGTGCCTTCTTCGGAATAGCCTGTGTGTTCGCTGGCTTCAAAGCCAACGATACGCCCGTTCTTGCGGAAAAACGTAACTGTAGTCATACCTTAACCAATGGCTGTAATCTTAACCTTGGTGTAGGGCTGACGATGACCCTGCTTCTTGCGATAATTCTTCTTGGGCTTATACTTGAAGACGATAACCTTCTTGCCCTTGCCGTGCTCGAGAACCTCTGCCTTTGCCGAAACACCGTCTACTACGGGTGCACCAACAACAACCTCGTCGCCAACCAGCATCAGAACCTCGAAAGCAACTTCAGTACCAACCTCAGCATTCAGCTTTTCCACGAGAACCTCGTCGCCGACTGCTACGTTGTACTGCTTTCCACCGGTACGAATGATAGCGTACATTTGCATACCTCCTGTTACCATACTCGCCCATGCCCGGTGGTTTACACACTTAAATACCGTCACGGAGCGGCTCACCGAGTAATGCTATCATAATAGCACATCATTGTCAATGGACAAAAAAGCTATATTCTCTGTTTTTTGCGTCTTTTTGCCCTTTATGTTATAATAATCCGCGAATTGGGAGGATGCAAGCATGAAATACGAAATCAACGAAAAACAATTGACTGTTTACGGTGTTGAGGACTTTGATCTCGAGGCCTCCTGCGAGTGCGGACAATCCTTCAGATGGAGAAAGCTCGACGGCAAGATACACGGTATCGTAGGTGACAAATCTGTCACGGTCGCACTCGACTCGGGTAAGCTCACTGTCACCCCATGCGGACAGGACGACGCCGCCTTTTGGATAAAATACTTCGACCTCGAGAGGAATTACAACGAGATACAAGAGCTTATCAGAAACGATTCTATGCTGAGCGTGTGTCTGCCGTATGCCCTTGGAATACACGTATTTAATCAGGACCCGTTTGAGGCGCTTATGTCGTTTATAGTGTCGAGCAACAACAACATAAAGCGCATAGTGGGCATTATAGACAGGCTTTGCATGCTTGCCGGTGAACCTCTTGCCTGTCACGAGAGCTGTTACGCCTTCCCCGCCGCAAAAAGCATAGCCGAGTTACCGCTTGAATCGCTATATGGCATAGGCTTAGGCTACAGAGCGCCGTACATAAAGCATTCTGCCGAAATAATAGCAAACGGTTATGACCTCGAAGCGCTCCGCACGATGCCTCTCTACGAGGCGAGGAAAGAGCTCTGCACATTCCCGGGCGTTGGACCGAAAGTCGCAGACTGCGTGCTTCTGTTTTCACTCGGGCACACAAACGCTTTCCCCGTTGATGTATGGATAGACCGTGCAATGAAGGCCCTCTATTTTGACTCGGATGTTTCCGTTACAAAACAGCAGGTGTATAAAGCGGCGGAGGCGCTCGGCAAATACTCGGGCATAATACAACAGTACATATTCCATTATGCGAGGCTCAGTAAGTTGGGTGCATCGGATAAATCCAAAAATAACTAATAACAGATTAAAAAAGCCATGGAATCATGGCTTTTCTGCTTTTCATAAGTATATCAATTGCACTTGCTGTAGCCACACGCTCTGCAGATTACACAGCCGCCCTCGTGCTCCATGTGACATCCGCATTCGGGGCAGGTCGCATCGAGCGGCTCATCATTGTCATCATGTACAAAGTCCACCGGGAGCTGTTCGACCTCAATGGGATTATACTCCTTGGGTTTCGCCTCGCCGTCCTTCATTCTGCGAGCGTCTTCCTCCGCCTTAATCTTCACGACGCGCTCAAGCACCCTGCCTATAGCGTCAGGGCAGGAGAGGACCTTAATATTCTTGTTGGTGCTCTTCTGGCGCAATGTAGAGTGACAACGGATACCTCTGAGCTGTTCTATTATCGACTCGACGGACATTCCCGAGCGCAATGCCGTGGAAATAAGTCTGCTCGTCGCTTCGCTCTGGCTGGGACATCCGCCCGCTCTGCCGAGGTTTGCAAACACCTCGCAAATACCATCATCGTCGTAATTGACTGTGACATACAGGTTGCCGCAGCCTATGACTACTTTTTCGGTAATCCCCTTTGTGACCTCGGGGCGCGGACGCGGCGTTATCGCCCGGACTACGGGCGTTTTCTTTTCATCTTCCTGCGTCTTTTTGTCGCCTACATACAGTACCTGCTCCGACCTGCTGCCGTCCCTGTAAATCGTGACACCCTTGCAACGGAGTCTGTATGCGAGCATATAGACTTCGGCTACCTCATCCCTTGTCGCACTATTCGGGAAGTTGACGGTCTTTGAAACCGCATTATCCGTGAAGCGCTGGAATGCCGACTGCATTCTGATGTGGTACTTCGGAGACACGTCATGCGCCGTTACAAACACGCGCTTTACGTCTTCGGGTACTTCCTCGATGTTATGGAGTGTGCCTTCCTTGGCAATTCGCCTCATAAGCTCGGGAGTGTAGAAACCTCTCTCCTTTGCCACCTGCTCAAAATACGGGTCTACCTGCGGGAGCTCATCGTTGTCCATAACGTTTCTTACAAACGAGAGTGCAAACAGGGGCTCAACGCCGCTGGATGCGTCGCAAATTATGGAAATCGTTCCTGTAGGTGCTATCGTGGTACAAGTCGCATTTCTAATAGGCTCATCATTTGCAAGTGTACTGTCGCCAAACAACGGAAATGCACCCCTTATCTGTGCCAACTTGCACGAAGCTTCATGCGCTCTGTCGTTTATGAACCGCATGATACTCGTTGCCGCCTCGATGCCCTCCTCGGAGTTATAAGGTACTCCGAGCCTATACAGCATGTCCGCGAAGCCCATGACGCCCAAACCGACTTTTCTCGTCGACTTCGTCATCTCGTCTATCTCGGGAAGAGGATACTTGTTCACATCGATGACATTATCGAGGAAGTGTATTGCGGTGTCGACCGTCTCACCGAGCAAATCGTAATCTATCGCGTAGTTGCCGTCCTCCCGTTTGAGCATCTTTGCAAGGTTAATAGAACCTAAATTGCAACTCTCATAGGGAAGCAGCGGCTGTTCGCCGCAGGGATTGGTCGATTCTATTTCGCCGACACAGGGAACTACGTTATCAGCATTCATCCTGTCCAGAAATACTATACCCGGCTCGCCGTTTTTCCACGCCATGTCAACTATGAGATCGAATACCTCCTTGGCGTTGAGCGTTCCAACCTTTTCATGCGTCGCAGGGTGTATGAGGTCATAGTCCTCACCGCGGATAACTGCCTCCATGAACTTTTCGGTGAGACCAACGCTTATGTTGAAATTGGTAATCTCCGAGCTGTCGGACTTGCACTTAATAAACGAAATTATATCGGGGTGGTCTACGCGCAGTATGCCCATATTAGCGCCGCGCCTCGTGCCTCCCTGTTTAACCGCCTCAGTCGCGGTGTTGAATACCTTCATAAAGCTTACGGGACCCGATGCAACGCCTCCCGTAGAAAGCACCGTCGAACCCAAGGGACGAAGCCTTGAAAACGAGAAACCAGTGCCGCCACCGCTCTTATGTATAAGCGCCGCATTCTTGACCGAATCGAATATCTCGACCATCGAGTCGCCTACGGGCAACACAAAGCACGCGGACAACTGACCCAGAGGCCTTCCCGCATTCATAAGCGTAGGTGAGTTGGGCATGAACCTCAACTCCGTCATGAGGTTATAGAACTCGTCTGCCACCGCCTTAACGTCGGCGTCTTTTGAGTAATTCAAATCCGCCTGCGCGATAGTATACGCAACTCTCCTGAACATATCAAAGGGAGTCTCATTCGGTACGCCCGTTTCATCTCTCTTTAGATATCTTCGTTCCAATACGGCAATTGCATTTCTTGACAGTTCCATAAACTTTAATCCCCTTCCTTATAGATGCTTTACAGCTCATACACCACATGTTGTGGTAAGTACGTTTGGAAATACGCATATATTGTACATATTGTTATCACCAAGGTCAAGGGGAATCTACTGTTTTATTGTGCTATATTTTCTTGTGACTGTATAAATATTTATTATATTGGTATTATATGGTTTCAAGAGTCCGTAGCTTTGTATACTCTATAATCTTAATTAAATCTTTACAGTATCGGCTTGCTATGGTAGAATCAAACGCTAAGGCTTGTCGCTTTTGCCTAAAGAAGCATCGGTTTCGCAAATAAACCGGTTGCGGCACGTCCGCAAATACTAACGATAGACGACACAGGCAACCTAAAGCAAATTTATACGTTATATTATTGGATACATCAACTTCATCAAACGGAGAAAAAGATGGCAGAAGAAATTAAACACGATATCTATAACAACACCGATTCGGGTACCGTTCAGCCTGCGCCCAAGCGTACATTACTGACGGTGATGCTGATAATCGGAAGCATCATACTCGCAGGTGTGCTCGCAATAGGAATTTACAGTCTTGCAGGTGTAATCACTGAAAAGGCTCAGCTTGCTGCGGCTTTTCAGGAAAGATACGATAAGGCGCTCGAAAGAGAGCAGCTCGTTTCCGACCCTCATTTTAGGGACGGTGTAGTCATAAATGACATAGATCTCTCCGGCATGTCTTATGAGGACGGCAAAGCGGCAGTAGAGGCCGCAATCACCGAAAAGGCGAACAACTTCAAGTTTAACCTCATGCGCAACGGCGAAGTCGTCTACACGGTGGATGCGGAAAATGTCGGTTTAGAATCCAACATTAACAAGATTGTGTTTGAAGCTTACAGTCTTGCGAGGAAGGGTACGCTCGAGGAGATACAGGCAGAGCTCGCGGACATTAAGGAAAACGGCCGCACATACACCGTGTCGCTGTTTGCGGATGATAGGAAGATTCAGGCTATCGCAGATGAATTGAAACCCTTAGTCGAGGTAAAGTGCGAAAACGCTTCGTTTACTATCGATCCGACAGACTATGACAACTTCTTTAAATTCACGCGCGAGGTATACGGTTCAGCGATTAACGTCGAGATTCTTGGCCGTTTCATCGACTATAAGCTCAGAAACGACAACTACGAGTCATTGGCAGTGCCCGTGTTCTCCGTTGTTCCCGACGTTACAGTAGCCTCATTATCCAAGATTTTACAGCTTAGAGCAACATTCAGTACGTCCTACGCCATGAGCAATGGCGCTAACCGCGTGTTCAACATCAAGAAAGCTTCGGGACTTGTCAACGGCACTATAGTTCAACCCGGTGAGGTATTCTCGATCAACGAGTGTCTCGGCAATCGCACGCTTGAGGCCGGTTGGAAAGAGGCGACCGCAATAATCATGGGCGGCGCAGGCACGGAAGACCAGCCCGGCGGCGGTGTCTGTCAGGTATCGACCACACTATACAATGCCGTTGTAATGTCGGACCTCGAGGTCGTTGACAGACGCGGTCACACGAGAAAGAGCGCCTATGCCGACGGCGGCAGGGACGCTACCATCGACAGTGGACGTATCGACTTTAAGTTTAGAAACAACACAGATAACCCCATATACATATTCTGTTGGGTCGATGCAAGGAAACAGCGTAACTGGGTTTCGATTTACGGCGAGGCTTTCCCCGCGACATTCGACTATATAGACTTTGAATCGAAGCTTGTCGAGACAAAGGAGCCGACCGCTCCCGAATACATCGTGGATAACACACTTGCGACCGGATACTGGAAGCTTCGCAATGCGGCACGAGTAGGCTATGTCTACGATACATACAAGGTCTACTATCTCGACGGAAAAGTCGTAAAAAGGGAGTATGTAGACCAAACCGAGTACAGAATGCATCCGACGCGCTACTATGTCTGGCCGGGATATGTGCCGGGCATGTATCTCGACCCATTGCTCGAGATTGTCGACGAACCATAATCACAATACCAAATAAACAAATCGCCCGCCAAGAGCTACAAGCTCCCGACGGGTTTTTCTTTGTAATTGTGCATCATGCAACGCCAAAAGCGGTTTATTATTTATATAACCCCACGCTCCGACAGCTGCGCCATTATCTTGTCCGAAATTGTATCAATGCTCAGCATTCTGTCCTCTGCCATGCAGTTTATTAGGGCAATGTCGTCATACCTTTGAGCGCAACGCGCATACATATCCATGGCTCTCTGCTGTATGTTTCCCGAAGACTCGTAGACGTCCTTTGCGGTTCCGCCCACATAATCTCTGAAGCCCTTTTTGTCGACGTTTTCAGACGCACTACTCGTTGTGACGGACAGCACAACCGTGACGTCGGGGTGAGGAAGCCTGAAGTGCTCGTACTCAAGCTCAAGCACCCAGTCTGCAATATCCGTATCCCCCGCCCTTATGCTTTGGTAAACGGCGTTTGAAAGCACATATCTGTTTATGAGCAGAAAATCGGTCTCATCATCCTTATAATCGACAAAGCTCTCCCACCTATCGAGCGCAAACCATAGCGCCATACTCTTGTTGTCCACGTCGATGGCGCTCACTCCCTCCTTGTTTGAGAGGTACTTACCTACCTGTGCCCCAAAAAAACTCTCATATATCGGAAACGAACGCGTCGCAACCGTAAAGCCCATGCTCTCGAGCCTGCTCTTTAACAGGTCGAATTGGACCGTCTTGCCGCACCCGTCTATTCCTTCTATAGCTATTATTCTTGTTTTCCCCACGTCATTCTCCGTTTTTATTTAATTATATCCTCTCGGAATACCGTTATCAATCAAATATCAATCAAAAAATATTAAAACCTTTGTAATATAGTGTTGACATCGTTTATTATACATCGTATAATATGCGCGTAAGGAGGATATTGTATGGCTTTTCAAATAGGTTCCACGCTACTCGATGCATGCGTTCTTGCAATACTTGACGAAGAACCGACATACGGATACGTGCTTACTCAAAAGGTTCGCAACATTGTAACGCTGTCGGAATCGACTCTCTATCCGGTGCTGAGAAGATTGCTTAAGGACGGGCATCTGGCCTCGTATGACGAGCCTTTTTCCGGAAGACTGAGAAGATACTATGCGATTACGAAAAAAGGGAAAGCACTGCTCGACGATTACAGAAACGAGTGGCGCAGTCACAGAAAAAACATCGAAGACATTTTGTTTGGAGGAGAAGAAAATGACTAAGCACGAGTTTATGTTCAGACTTGAAAAAGCATTGTCCGGCCTGTCCGAGAATGAAAAAAACGAAGCACTCAGATATTATGACGATTATCTTTCAGATTGCGGCAGTGACAATCTTGCCGATGTGCTGTCACAGCTCGGCTCCCCCGAGAAGCTGGCAGAAGAGATAAAAAACGACATCGATGATGCATCCAGCGCCGATACGGAGGAAGCAAAAGCCGCCGCAAGAGAGGACGGAGAGCAAGTTTACCGGGGCGAGTCCGACATAATAAGAAAGCTTCCGCCTTTCAATTCCGCAAACATACAGCTCTTAAACAGTAAGGGCGTTATCGAGCGCGGAAGCGACTACTCCTTCACCTGGACGAGCGGAAGCACGTCCTCCATACTCAAAGTCAAAGTTGCAGATTCGACACTCTATGTGGAAGAAAAGGTTTCGACCGGCCGTTTCTGGAATTTCAGTTTTGGGAGCGTGAAAGGCAACACATTCAGGCTTACACTTCCCGAAAAGGATTTTGATGCCATAAACTTCCACTGTGTAAACGGCAGTATGTCCATATACGACCTCAATGTCGACAATCTGTCGGTCTCCAACATAAATGGAAGCATTTCCGTGCACGATACCATAGCCGCACAGCTTAGCATGAAGACCGTAAACGGCTCTGTAACTGCCGATCCTATCACTTGCGGAAAGGCCACCGGCTCAACTGTAAACGGCTCCATGAGACTGTCAGGTTCATTCGATGGGGATACCGATTTGAGCACCGTAAACGGCTCTATCAATTTGACGACGAACCGCAGACTGTCATCGTACAACATAAGCGCACGTTCATTGGGCTCGATACGTATAAACGATGAAAGAGTTCGCAACGACAATTCGTCAATCGGGCGTTCGGTATATACCGCAAATAACAATGCCTCGCGCACAATCACCGCCCATGCGAACAACGGTTCAATACGCTTAAACACTTCGGCTGACTGATTTAGCCGACGGTTCACCAAAGACGCCCCCACCCGGGGGTGCTTTTTTATTGGTGTGTATTTCTGCAGTTCCGTCTTATAGATAAATCGCCATGGACTCATAGTGTAGGCTCGCCCCAAGAGAACTCCAAACCATTGTTAAAAAAGGCACTTTGTGGTAATATATATTTTCAAGCAATGTTTCTGAAAGGTCACGTATCATATGAGTGAATCTACCGGACTTCACAGAGGTCACAGGGAAAGGTTAAAGCAACAATTCTATACATCCGGCGCCGACGGACTCAATGACCATCAACTGCTGGAGCTGTTGCTCTTTTACTGTATACCTCAAAGGGATACAAATGTGCTTGCACACAGGTTGCTAAATAAATACGGCAGTCTTGAAAATGTATTCGGGGCGGGAGTTGACGCGCTTTCAAGCGAAAAGGGCTTGGGCTTCCACTCCGCTGTCATGCTCTCTGCAATAGGTGCGGCGGCACAAAAGACGTCACAGCGCAGACACGACGGAGCTCCGATTACGAGCCCTAAGGCGGCTATGGCATATTGCCTCGACCTCATAGCCGACAAGAACCGCGAGTACGCATATGTGATATCGCTCAACAAGCAGATGAAACCCATTTATGCCGAGCGCGTCGGCGAAGGCTCGGTTACAAGCGTGAGTATGCACCCTCGCATGGTATTGGCGTCCACAATTCGCCACAAGGCATCATCGGTTTTGCTTCTGCACAATCACCCGTCCGGAGATTTGATGCCCTCAAACGATGATTTAGAGCTCACAGATACACTCGTAAGGGCACTCGCTTCAATCGAAATCCCCGTAATCGACCACATTATAGTGGGCACCGATAATGCGTACTCGATGTTTTCTTGCACCTGTCTGTATGGAAGCTGTACTTGGCAGGACAAGCTCGACCGCAAACTCCCTGCGTTTTCTATGCAGGACATAAAAAAACAGGCCGCCGACACTCATGTACAGACGCCCAAGAGATCCTAAAGTTTATTCCGGTATCGCATCAAACGTTATGCGCGTACCCTTTTCGATGTTAAGAGCGGCGCATCTGTATTTCTTGTCGTGCGCAGGCAAATCAGCTCCCAGAAGCCTTGAAATATCGCTCTTTGTCATGTGGTGCATTAGAAACGGGCAGATTACGCCGTTGTCGCTCAGCGCCTGCGCCCCTGCCTTACAGTCGCACGAGTCGTCTAAGTTTGTACCGTCGAGTATGTACTCGATGCCCCTAAGCCACGCCTCGTGGCGTATGGCGTTTATCATGCGCGTTTTGCATAAATAGCACCTGTCATTGCCGTTTTCGGCGATTTTTTCGTCCGACAGCAAATCCACGCTGACGACACAGTGCTCGACTTCTGCGACATCGCACATCTTTGCGGCAAGCTCAAGTTCGTCTTTGGACGTCAACTCGGTCTGCAAAGTTATCGCCACCACGTTCTTTGCCCCTACTGCATCTACCGCCAGTTTGAGTAGACATCCGCTTGCAGAGCCACCCGAAAGTGCTACTGCCACGGTGTCAAATGCATCCGTCAAATCGAATGCTTCCTGTTTTTGTTCCATAATCCCCCTCTACAGCCTGTATGTCTTCATCTCCTGCACTACCTGTGCTCTCGGATACTCGACAGACGCTTCGCTGAGCACCTGCTCATCGGTGTATCCGCCTCCCCAAATATGTGTACACAACAGGTTTTTCACATTTGCTTCCCTTGCCGTCCTACCCGCTTCACCCGCAGTCATGTGATATGCGACATCGCCGCGTTTGTTGCGCTCGAGATAGCAGGCATTGCAAAGCAGAAGGTCCGCATTTTGTGCAAACTCTGAAAGCGCGGGTGTGTACCCGGAATCCGACGTGTAGACTACGGTCTTGCCTTCGCTTTGAATTTTCATGGCGTATGTGGTTATTGGGTGGATCGCCAATCTAAGTGTAATTGTAAAGTCGCCTACGGTAAACCTCATCCCGTCCCATGCCGTCACCAGATCCAACAACCCCGGTGCCGATAGTCTTGCAAACTCCTGTTGAGGGTCTCCCGGTGTAACAACCGTCAACGGCAGTTTAACGCCGTCGCCTGCGTTGCTGAGTTGATTTAACGCATAGCGCAACACGAGCATGTCCGACATATGGTCGCTGTGAAGGTGCGAAAGTACTATAGCCGATATGTCGAATTTTGGTCTGACCGCAAGCAGTCTACTAAACACGCCGCTTCCCATGTCGACCACGATGGCTGTTTTTGCACTCTCAAACAAATAGCCCGAACACGCACCCAAGGGTGCGGGAAACGGGCCATACTTTCCGAGAACGGTAAGATCCATCTTAAGCGCTCACCTTACCCGCTCTTGATTTATTCTGCATAACAGTCATCATCTTGAGTATCGGCACTGCTACAAGCGAATTTATCGCAAACTGCAGTATGTTGATCGGCAATGACTTTGCGGCTACATCGTAGTCCCCCATGATTATGAGGTCGTATAAGAAGAATGCAACCAAAAGTATCGCAGATGCGTACATACCCAGCTTAAACAGACCCTTCCATGAGTTATCCTTTTTGAGCATCAGCTCCATGAAGAACGCTATTCCGCCCATAAACAAGAATGCCGGTATACAGTAAGCTGTCGCACCCTTTACCCAAATGCTCGCAATCAGGCAGCCGAATAATGATCCTACACTGCCAACCAGAGCTCCCAAAGGACCTCCTATTGCGCATACCGTAACATACACCGACAACATACCGAGACTCACAAACGTGCCGCCGGGAACAGCTTCGTCCCTCATAGTACCCGACAATGTGGCAACCTGAGTTAAACCCGTAGCCACAATCACAACTGCCAGAAGAATCGCCGCGTAGATCCAAGTTTTTTCGTTTGTTCTGTTCATAGCCCCTCCTATGCTCTTTTCACTAAGTATTCCACCAAGTAGGACACCTATACACATATTGCCATTACTATTATACACTAAAATCGATAACAATGAACTCGTTTACAAAATGATTACATTTCGCTTGCCAAATACGAGAGTATCCCTTGAACGCTTCTATCAAATGCCGTCATATAATTGCCGCATTCAAGTATGTCCTCCAACCGATGTGCATCAGACGAGTAAATAACATGTCTGTTTTCCGTGGCTTCAACGCTTACCGGAAGTCTGCTATATACCTCGACGGTGTTAAATCTCAGCTGGGGAGGTATAAATCCAAGGGAAACAAGTATTGAATTAGACGTTCTGTTTATGTGCGCAGGTACCGGGACGCCAGATAACTCACGGCACTTCGCTACAATGTCGTCTATACTTTTGGTAGTCGACTGAATTAAAAGCTTGCTTTCGGTATATATGGGCTCATCAAATTCATCGAGTGCCACCTGCTCGCCGAATATCTCCGGCACATTGGGGATATCGGGGATATATTGATACAGCCAGTCGCCCATTTCGAGCGCGGCTTCAACCGTGGAGAAGTAACACAGTACGTGAACCTCCTCACAGCTTTCGGCCTCTATCGCCGGCACAAATAGTAATCCCCTTGTGTCCGCCACGATTTTGCAGGCAGGCAGATTGCGCGCGGAATTATGATCCGCCACCGCAATCACATCAAGCCCCTTCAGATACGCCATGTTCACCACATTATTCGGTGTCATGGACATATCGGCGCACGGCGAAATACACGAATGTATATGCAAATCCGCCGCAAGCTTCATCTCGTTACCTTTCCGGCACTATTCCCGCATCACGCATAATAGAGCATATTCTGTACGCCGTCATGGGCGAGGATATTACCGCAATCCCCTCTTCGTCCGCCTTTGCAAGCGTGGTGCTGTCCGGCTTCATGCCCTCGGGGCAAATAACGCAAGCCATGTCGTGCAGCGATGCCACCGCTATGACATTCATGTGGGTCTGCACCGTCACCCATGCGCATCCCTCTTCGCCCTTTGCCATTACCCAGCTCAACAAGTCGCAAACACAACCACACTTAATTTCGTTTCCGCCGCCTTCACGGGTAAGCAATGTGCCTTCAATCTTTGATATCAAATCACAAACTTTCATATTGTTCTCCTCATCCTCTCTTGTGTGCACTTGCAAGGTCGACCATCTCCTGTGCCATCTGTCTTACCTTGTCGCGCAATTTGAATATACAGTCCATCTCCACGGCCTGACCCTTGATTATGTCCTCTGCAAGCGTCCTGCAGGTAGGTGACCCACACGAGCCGCAGTCAAGGCCGGGAAGCGTTCTCGTTATCGTTTCGAGTCTGTCCATCATACGCACTGCCTCTATCACGTCGTCGCTGAGCTTCAATATGTTCTTTGGCTCAAACTCCTTGTCATAGCGGAGCATAGGCGAGTTTACATACTTCTGTATGTGCGGGTCGGACTCGAGGTCTAGTCGCGGCTGTGAGTACTGAAGTCTTCTGTTTCTGTTCTTTGCTACAAACTGGTTTTCAAACGTAAGTGGTCCACCCACGCATCCACCGGCGCACGTCATCGCTTCTACAAGCACAAGTCCGCTCATATGGTCGTTTTCTATCTCGTCGAAACAAGCTACTACATTGTCAACGCCGTCTACGGCGAGGTAATGCTCTGTGCCGACAGCCATACTCAGACCGCCTACTACCGCAGAACCTAAACCGAATGCACCCGCTCTGTGTTCTATCGTCTGTGGTATATCCGGGTTACCGTTTGTCCTTCCGATAAATGGGAGCAGTTGGGCATATACATCTCTCACGGCAAACACGCCGTCTATCTCGGACTTATCCATGCCCAGAGGCGCCCTTATGTGGGTTATCTCCGCCGCACACGGTGAAATATAGTAAGCTCCTACTTCCTCACGAGGTACTCCTACGGATTCGCAGAATTCCTCCTTCGCTATCCTTGCGGCAAGTTCGTTTGACGGTATAAACGGCGATAGATTGTCAATAAGATTCGGGTAAAGCACTGTCACGAGCCTCGGAATAACCGGACAAGTACATGATATTATCGGATATGCTACGTCACTTTGTCTTATGTAGTGGGTCATCGCCTCGGCGATTATCTCTGCTGCCTTTGCCTCCTCGTATATCGCATCGAAGCCCATAGCATAGAGCCCGGCGTATATATCCTCAAGATTGGATAGCCCTCTGAATTGTGAGTACAATGTGGTGGACGGAATTACGATATTGTACTTGAACTTTCCCAACTCATTTAGCGAAGTGCTCATTGCGACCATTGCGCCGTGGGGGCACACTCGAAGACATTTGCCGCAGTCTATACACCTCTCGTCTGTTATCTTCGCTTTGCCTCGCTGAACCCTAAGCGCCTCAGTAGGACAGCTTTTAATGCAATTCGTGCAGCCTACGCACCTTCTCGTATCAATACGCACAGAATGCTTGTACATGCTCACCTCTTAGAAATCATAAGTAATAGTCTGCTGTTATGACCGTTCCCTTACCAACTTCCGACTCAAGGCTGAAGTTGTGGCTGTGTCTTTTGACGTTTGGCAGACCCATGCCCGCCCCGAAGCCCATAGCCCGTACACTTTCGGGTGCTGTGGAATAACCCTCCTGCATAACAAGAGCCTTATCCGCAATGCCCGGTCCAATATCCTTGCTTATGAGCGACATTTTGCCATTCTCAATTTCAAGTATCAGCTCACCGCCCATGGAGTGTATAACGAGGTTTAACTCCAGTTCGTATGACGATATGGCGACTTCTCTTATTATCGCCGGACCTATACCCATCTTTTTGAGTGTACTCTTTATCTTGGCCGAAGCCTCTCCCGCTGTTGCAAAATCTCCCCTCTTGACCTTATAGATCTCTCTGTAGATTACCATGATGCTACTCCTTTGAGCAGGGTGGCATGCCCTTGCTATAAAGCTTACCGCACGCCTCATACAGCGTCATGGGAGTAGACAGCAACACCAAATCATTCTGTTTTGCATGTTCAATCAGGTCCTCAGTTACGACTTTGCCTCTGACAAACAATATACATCTTATTTCGAGCATTTCGGCGGTCCTTATAACGTGGGAATTCACCATTCCGGTCAGTACAAGCGTTGTCGGCTTAACATAGGCAAGCACATCGCTCATCATATCCGAACCGAAAGCGTTGTCCACTTCGAGGTCTAGGAACTGTTCACCGCAAATGACACTGCATCCCAGGACCTCTACAACATCACTTATTTTCATCCGTCCTCCTTATCCCGCGGAGGATAATTCCCCCGACAGAACCATGTATTGGTATATCAGTTGTAATTGAGTATACTTTATATTCGCCGAAAAAGCTACAGTATCTGAGTAATTTTGCTCAGACAGTTTCTTCATAGCGGTAACAAAGACGTCATAAGCGCCTCCTACGAGTTGCGCTTCGGGCACAGCGTGGAAGCTTACTATGTTTCCTATTGAGGCAATATCGTTAAACGCCGCCGTAACAGCCGCCTTTCCCTGCTCTACGGTCTGCTTATCTTTATCAAACGTAAGCGATATCTCGCCGATCTTATCTACGCAGCTTCTCATAGCGAGAATTATCTCGTTCATCTTTGTTATCTGGTCCTCGGGTGCGGTAACATCTATTGTGGAAGCCTCTAGCTTTATCGGAAAAACGAGACATTCGTAACCGCTCGACTTGAGGTTTTCCTTTACGCTCAGTGCGCTCGCCTCGTTGGGAAATGCGCAGGCAAAAACCCTGTACTTCGTACCGTCAAAGAACGTGTAGCCTGCAGCGCCCTTAGCCATCACTTCCTGCCCCAGTGACTTTGCATTTCCCTCCGAGGAGAATACGCCCAGCTGTACCGCATAATACTCGAGATCCTTAACAGCTACACTGCCGGTCTTATCCGTGCCTCCGTTCTCCGTGGTAGGCGTAGGCGATGCTTTCGATCCGAATATCGGAGCTACGACATTCTGTACCAACCAGTTGCCCGTCGACGAAGCCGACACGAAATAAACTACTCCTGCAAACAGCAGCACGGCAAGCAACAGTGCGCCTGCTCCCGATGCGGAGTCACCTCCTCTGTTGCGGCTTCGACTGCGTCTGCTGCGTCTTCTGCGTCTGTATTCCATTTGACACCTCCTGTATCCATATATTCATGTATACATGCGGCGTGTCAGGTTTATACGCGGTTTTTTACACTTTGCGAAATTTACCCCGGAAGAGTCCTAATAACGGGCTAAACAGCCCCAAACCTGCCCGAAATGTCGTTCATGTGCCTTACACTATGTATTTCAAGAACAATGCATATAAGTCCGTCCGTGCAAAAAACTTGGCGCTGTATGTCAAATGGCGGTAAACAATAAATCCCCCACATGAACCAACCACACGGAGGACTGTCTATGTCTATTTATCATCCGGAAGCTTACATGAGTTTAAACCACGAGCATTTTACTTCTAACCGTTTCACTATGTCGTCATAATACTTCTGGCAAGTGACTCGATAATGTATCCAACCGCCATCGCTACAGGGATACTTGTTGCCGATGCAGTCCCGATCGTGTTTTTGCAACTTTGCATGAACCTTTTCAAATTAAGCATTCGTCAGCCTCACCATAACCGTAAATGCGTCAGCTTCGGCTAAGATATTACATATGAGCTTTTTCTTTTTGTAACGTGCAATTGCCCAACCGTATTTGTTGCCATATGGAATAGCAAACTTTTGTTCTGTGCCGAAAGTGCCAGTCAGCCACCCATTTATCACGGAAAAACGTTCTGCATTTTCTCTACAGTACTCCGCCATATCTTCTACCGTCGGCTCAGTTTATTTATTCAGCATTCTTTCGTACATAGATTTTCTCCGTAAGAGTTTGGATTATCCGTTTTTTCTTAATGCATAGCATTATAAATGTCGCTAATACGACCACAACCAAAGTCAACTCATCACATTACCCGTAGGGTTTTACTAAAAACACTATGCTTCAGCTCTTATATGGTACGGTAGCGCTCGGTACAAACTGGGACGCAGGCGTAGTGTGCAAAAGCTGATCGTCGAAGAAAATATGCGCTCCGAACGCCTTCAGAACTTCACTCTTGTCTACGCCGCCCAGGAAGAACGCTTCATCGATTCGCACATCCCATTCTCGCAGGGTCCTTATGACCCTCTCGTGAGCGGGAGCGTTTCTCGCCGTTACAAGTGCCGTCCTTATCGGTACATCATCATCGTACTGTTTCTGTATGCTCGATATCGTCATTAACAGTTTCGCAAACGGTCCCTTTGCGAGAGGATTACGCGCGTTCTGCCTCTCATGCTCAAGAAACGCCTGCATACCGTCCCTCTTGTATATCCGTTCCGAATCATCTGAAAACAGCACTGCGTCGCCATCAAATGCGATACGGAGCTGTGATATCTCCTCATAAGGATTCATGTATGCATGGTTAGTGATGATAGTGCCTGCGGCTACGTTTGCATTTATCGCCGCCTGCACATCGTCGTTATCTGCCGAGAGAAACAAGTCAGTGTTGAATGCCGGTAAGTACGGTGCAAGCGACTTTCCGCCTGCAAGCGCCGCTCTGGATATATCAAGCTTATAATGCTCAATTGAATTGAATATCCTCAAGCTCGTATCCGCGGTGTTTCTCGACATTATTATGATCTCGGTGAGCTTTTGCCCGTCCGTATTCAGCCTAAGCAATGCCTTGACGACGGCAAATCCCGCACCGGGCTTCAATACGTCATTCTCATGTTCTATTTGGTATTGTCTGTAGGCATCGAGGCCCTCAGACTCGAAAATCGAGTTCTCGTACTCGAGGTCAAAAAGTGCCCTCGAAGAAATACCTACGACAAGTGTCTTATCGAGCGCAAGTCCCATATTTGCCTCCATCGTTCAATTTATTCGCCACTACTTCAAGTGCCGCCACGACCCCCCTGCGCGCTAGTTCTATATCCATAAAGCTCCTGTTTTGCCTACCCACGCATTGCGATATGTCGAGCGGAACATGTATGAATCCGCACAGCGCATCTATGTTGTTGCGTCTGCAATAGCCCAAAACGAAGTACATGACGTGATTGCAAAGATGCGTGCCGGCAGTATATGAAATAGCCGCAGGTACGCCCGCCTGCTCACATGCTTTTGCCATATCTCGTATCGGGAGCGTAGTAAGTATTCCGTCCTCCCAACCCTCCTTTATGGGTCTGTCGGACACTATATTGCCGTCGCCATCCTCGATTCTGTAGTCGTCCACATTCACGGCTATGCGCTCAAACTCTACAGCCTGCCGTCTTCCGCTCTGACCAAGCGATATGATAGCGTCGGGCCTAAGCTCGTCTATAAGCCGTGTTAGGACCTCCTCCGCGTCCTTTGCGACAACTCGAAGCAATGCCTTATGTACGCTCGCTCCGCATATCTCGTCTGGTAATCCGCGAACGACCTCCCACGATGGGTTTATCTCGTCATGCCACGGTTCAAAACCTGTTACAAGTATTTTCATAATCAAAGCACCATATTGTAGCCGCAAACTATGAGAAGTTGGGCAAGTATATAGGTAATCATAACAAAGAAGTTTGTAAGTGTCACCTTCTTGGCGGGCTTAAGAACGCTCATCGAAAGTGTCGTATCCGACACTATAAAGAACAGTGAGCCAACCGCCAAAAGCACCGTCCCAAAAGAGGGCTTGTTGACAAACACCATCGTTTGCAGTGCGCTCATGCCGAATATCAGGAGCACGTACGGGACAGCAAACAGCTTAAGCTTGGTTGATGCGTATTTCCGGATTTCCATGTATACGAGCGACCCGGCAATAAGAAATGCCAAGCCAATCACAACTATCGCCCATATTGGAATACCCTGCATAAGCCCCGAATTTACGGTCACGACGATATAAAGCAAGTGAGTTACAGCAAAAGACGCAATTCCCGGTTTCATCGAATCTGCGGATTTGGGTCCCAGCAACAATACATCCCCCACAAAACTAAAAGCGAGCGCCATAATCACGAGGTAGTTTGGGGCAGCGGACAAAAGCAAGTAAACTGCCGCAAGCAGTGGCATAAGCAGACATTTTGTTATCCCCCTAACTGTCTTCACTCCAAAATAGCAACTAACGAGGTGAATGCAGCTAACAAGCGAGAACAAAACTATTACAACAGTATCCATTCATAAATCCTTTTTTCTATAATAATACCATTCACTGGCATATTTGGAAACATACTTTTGTGCGCAAATGATAAACATATATATTAGCGAGGACTTCAATCCATGTATCAAATGTGGTATTATTGCTGTGTAACAAATCAAACAGGTGGGAGGAAAATATGCAGCATTTGTTAAGTGCCGGAAAGCTGCTCGACGAACATGGCCATCTATGCGAAGCGGGTTATGCTACCTCGCTCGTCAAGGAGTACGACAGGCGTGACATTCGTGCCGCTGCACATCGTATCAAAGAATGGGATTACTATTTGGTTTACAACAATGATTTCGGCGTTGCATTGACGATAGACGATAACAGCTATATGGGCCTTTTGAGTGCGTCATTCCTCGATTTTAAGTCGCGCAGAGAAGTTACGGTCAGCCCCATTAAGCCGCTTACATTCGGTTCTACGCATTTCCCTTCCACATCTGTTACGGGAGATATAAAGGCATCCTGCAAGGGCGCCGAGTTCTCATTCGACGTATTTCCCGATAAGAGAGTGCTCAAATGTCACTTCGACAAGTTCAGCAACGAAGAATTTACAGCGAATATAGAGCTTACAGACTTCCCGCGCGACAGCATGGTAATCGCCACTCCATTCAGCGAGGATAAAAAGGCGTTTTACTACAACCAAAAAATAATCGGAATGCGCGCCTCGGGTACGGTCATGTTCGAGGGCAAGCAATACGAATTCTCCCCCGACGATTCATTCGGACTGCTCGACTGGGGCAGAGGCGTTTGGACATACGACAACACTTGGTATTGGGGTGCCGCGCAGGGGATAATCGATTCGCACAAATTCGGTTTTAACATAGGCTACGGCTTCGGGGACACCTCAAAAGCTTCCGAAAACATGCTGTTTTACGACGGCATAGCTCATAAGATAGGCAGACTGACGTTTGACATGAAGCATAACGAGTACGGAAGTATCGATTTCATGGCTCCGTATGGCATCGTGTCCGATGACGGCAGATTCGACGTTACCCTCACCCCCATACTCGACAGGAGCGCTTATACTTCAATCGGCATAGTGTTAAGCGACCAGCACCAGGTGTTCGGTCACTTCACAGGTAAGGCGGTGCTCGACGACGGCACCGTGGTAAGTTTTGAAAACCTTTTGGGTTTTGCGGAAAAAGTGCGCAACAAGTGGTGATTTCGCTTGTAATCTAATATAATGGAGGTCTATTTTGCATATCCTTCCCAAAAACATAAAATCCGTAGTAATCGACGGAAACTCGCTCACTATTGAGCAGGTAGTAGCTGTTGCCCGCTTTGGTGCAACCGTAAGCATAGCTCCATCCGCGACAGAAGCAATGAAGCGCTCTCGCGAACTCGTCACAAAGATTCTCGATGAGGAACGTGTCGCATACGGAATCAGCACGGGCTTCGGCGAATTCAGCAAAATAAGCATAGGTAAGGAAAAAAGCGGTCAGCTACAGGAAAACCTTATTTTGAGCCACTGTGTAGCAGTCGGTGAACCGCTCCCCTCGGACGCCGTAAGAGGAATGCTTCTGCTCCGGGCAAACGCGCTCTGTAAGGGCTTCTCCGGCATAAGACCCGAGCTTGTATGTGCGCTTGTAGATATGCTCAACAAGCACGTACACCCCGTGATTCCTCAGAAGGGTTCATTGGGCGCAAGCGGAGACCTCGCACCACTTTCGCACATGGTTTTGCCGCTTATCGGCCTCGGTCTTGCCGAGTACATGGGCAAGGTCATATCCGGAGGCGAAGCTATGAAGCTTGCAGGCATACCGACGTATCACCTGCTTGCAAAGGAAGGACTTGCCCTGATCAACGGCACCCAGTGCATGACGTCCATCGGACTTCTCGCCTGCTATGACAGCTATTGTGCGGCACAGCTTGCCGATATAATAGCATCAATGAGCATGGAAGCACTCACGGCTTTAAAGAACGCTTTCGACCCCCGAGTTCATATGGTACGCCCGCATAAGGGTCAGGGACTCGTCGCTTCAAATATCCTCAAGCTGACAGAAAACAGCCCCCTTCTCGATGCTTCACAACAGCTTAGGGTACAAGACGCATATGCAATACGCTGTCTTCCCCAGGTACACGGCGCCTGCAGGGATGCCATTTCCCACGTTTGGGAAAAAATCGAGATCGAGATAAACTCCGTAACGGACAACCCTCTGCTCTTTCTTGATGACGAGAGTGTCATTTCTGGCGGCAACTTCCACGGCGAGCCCATGGCGCTGGCGTTTGACTACCTCGGAATCGCGGCGTCAGAGATTGCAAACATTTCCGAACGCAGGATGGAAAGGCTCGTCAATCCTACACTGAGCAACGGTCTGCCCGCATTTTTGACGCCTAACGGCGGAATAAACTCCGGTTACATGATTTGCCAGTACAGCGCAGCTTCACTCGTATCCGAAAACAAGGTGCTTGCGCATCCTGCGAGCGTCGACTCGATACCCAGCTCCGCAAACCAGGAGGATCACGTCAGCATGGGTACGACCGCAGCAAGGAAGTGTGCTTCCATAGTCGATAACACATTCTCCGTGCTGGCATTCGAGCTGATGGCGGCTGTACAAGGCATAGAGCTCCGCGGCGGAGAAGTATCACCCGTTCATAAGCGTTTGTTTGACGCTGTAAGAAAGTTTATAGGCTTCTACGACCATGACAGGGAGATTCGCGACGACATTCTTAACGCAAATGCGCTTGTTAGAAATGGCGAGCTCCTCGAAATCGTCTACGATGCCATTCCCGATTTTAAATAAGGAGAAACACATGGAGAGAATTCCCGATAACATGATAGAGCACGTATTCGGCGGTGAACTTCCTCAGCCGGGTACATTTGAGCCGGGTATAAGGCGTGCCCCCAGACGCGAGGCGCATTTGAGCGCATCCGACATAAAGCTTGCGCTTAAAAACGCACTCCGCTACATACCTGAGAAGTATCACGAAAAGCTCGCTCCTGAGTTTATGAATGAGCTTATGGAGCACGGCAGGATATACGGCTATCGTTTCAGACCGCACGGAGAGCTTCACGGTAAGTCCATCGACGAGTACAAGGGCGCGTGTATCGAAGGTCGCGCATTCCAGGTTATGATAGACAATAACCTCGACTTCGCCGTAGCCCTCTACCCCTATGAATTGGTAACTTACGGCGAAACCGGTCAGGTATGCCAAAACTGGATGCAGTATCGCCTCATAAAGGCTTATCTCGAGATACTCACAGACGAGCAGACGCTCGTAATCGAGTCGGGACACCCCGTAGGTCTTTTCCGTTCACACAAGCTCGCTCCCCGCGTAATCATAACAAATGGGCTTATGGTCGGACTCTTCGACAACCAGGCCGACTTCAACAGAGCGGCGGCAATCGGTGTCGCTAACTACGGTCAGATGACCGCCGGCGGCTGGATGTACATAGGACCTCAGGGAATAGTACACGGCACATTCAATACTCTCCTCAACGCAGGAAGGCTTAAGCTCGGAATACCGCAGAACGAGGATCTCACCGGCAGGCTTTTCGTATCCGCAGGTTTGGGCGGCATGAGCGGCGCTCAGGGCAAGGCCGCGGAGATAGCCGGAGCTGTATCGATTATCGCCGAGGTCGATGCCTCAAGAATCGCCACACGTTATGACCAAGGCTGGGTAAGCCGCAGGACAGACAGCCTCGAAGAGGCAGTCCTTTGGGCAAAAGAAATGATGGCAGAGCGCCAAGCATGTGCAATAGCTTACCACGGCAACGTAGTAGACCTGCTCCAGTACCTTGTTGACAAGGATATACATGTTGACCTGCTCTCAGACCAGACATCATGCCACGTTCCCTATGACGGCGGCTACTGCCCTCAGGGAATTTCATTTGAGGAGCGCACTCGCCTGCTCGACGAAGACAAGGAGACGTTCATAGAGCTCGTCAACAAGTCGCTCGTTATGCACTATGAGCTTATTTGTGAGCTCAGCCGCAGGGGAACATACTTCTTCGATTACGGCAATAGCTTCCTCAAGGCGGTCTATGACGCCGGCGTAAAGGAAATATGCAAGAACGGACATGACGAGAAGGACGGCTTCATTTTCCCATCATACGTTGAGGATATACTTGGACCTCAGCTTTTTGACTACGGCTACGGCCCGTTCAGATGGGTATGCCTCAGCGGAAAGCCCGAGGATCTCGCCGCAACAGACCGCGCGGCTATGGAATGCATAGATCCCAACAGGCGTTATCAGGACAGAGACAACTACGTTTGGGTCAGGGATGCCGGCAAGAACAAAATGGTCGTCGGTACGCAGGCGAGGATACTTTATCAGGATGCTATGGGCAGAACTAAGATAGCCCTAAAGTTCAACGACATGGTGCGCAAGGGAGAGATAGGCCCCGTAATGCTCGGTCGCGACCACCACGACACCGGTGGAACAGATTCACCCTTCCGCGAGACATCGAACATCAAGGACGGCTCAAACGTTATGGCTGATATGGCTACGCAGTGCTTCGCAGGCAATGCCGCAAGAGGCATGAGTCTCATCGCTCTCCACAACGGCGGCGGCGTAGGCATAGGAAAGGCAATCAACGGCGGCTTCGGCATGGTGCTCGACGGCAGTGAGCGCGTAGATACCATACTTTCAATGGCTATGCCTTGGGATACGATGGGCGGAGTTGCTCGCCGCGCCTGGGCAAGAAACGAGAACTCGATTGCAACCGTTATCGAGTACAACAGAAACAATGCCTTCACAGATCACATAACGCTTCCGAGTGTGGCCTGTGATGAGCTTGTAGATAGAGTAGTTTCAGCTTTATTAGAAAAATAGCGGAGGTTAGCATGGCAAAGATAATCGAATGTATACCGAATGTCAGTGAAGGCAGACGTACAGAGGTCGTAGAAGCATTGGTGAATGTCGTACGCACCGTTCCCGGCGTTACGCTTTTGGACTATTCGTCCGATGCAAGCCATAACAGGAGCGTAATAACGATGGTCGGCGATCCCGATGGTATTGAGGATGCCGCATTCAAGCTCGCAATGGCAGCACGCGATAATATAGACCTTACCCAGCACGAGGGTGAGCATCCCAGGATGGGCGCGATCGACGTAATACCGTTCGTTCCGATTAAGGACGTTACCGTTGCAGAATGCGTCGAACTTTCAAAGAAGCTCGGCGAAAGAATCGCCAATGAGCTCGGAATCCCCGTATTCCTTTACGAGGATTCGGCAACTGCTCCCCACAGAAAGAACCTCGCAGAAATTCGCAAGGGTCAGTTCGAGGGTATGGCAGAAAAGGTCAACGACGAAAAGTGGCATCCCGACTTCGGCGGCAACAGGATTCACCCCACAGCGGGCGTTGTCGCAGTCGGCGCAAGGCCCCCGCTCGTAGCCTACAACATCAATCTCAGCACGAGCGATATAAAGGTTGCAGACAAAATCGCAAAGATAATAAGAGAGCGTAGCGGCGGACTCAAGTACGTCAAGGCACTTGGCGTAATGCTCGAGGACAGAAACATCGCTCAGGTCTCAATCAATATGTGCAACTTCTCAAAGACCCCTCTCTACAGGGTATTTGAGCTCGTCCGCGTTGAAGCCGCACGTTACGGCGTACACATAATAGGTAGCGAGATAATCGGTCTTGCACCTATGGCCGCCCTTATCGACAGCGCAGAATACTATCTGCAGCTCGAAGGTTTCAGCAAGAATCAGGTTCTTGAGAACCGCTTGATGTAAAGCGCTATGAGAGCGACCGGTATTATTTATAACATAGGTACACTTGCCACAGCCTACGGCAATGAAAAAAAGTGCGGCAAGGAGCAAGGCGATATAAAACAGCTTCACGATGCTTATGTCGCGATGGACGGCGCGTCAATAATCGCTGTCGGTACGGGGCCTGCTCCGCAGGAGCTTATAGGCGCAGGCACACAGCTCATAGATGCAGGCGGCCGCCTCGTTACTGCGGGACTTGTCGACTCACACACGCATCTCGTATTTGGAGGATGGCGCGAGCACGAGCTTGCGCAGAAGCTTCATGGCGTAGCTTACCTCGACATACTCAATGCCGGCGGCGGTATCCATTCCACCGTCAAAGCCACGAGGGGATCGACCGAAGACGAGCTCTACGTAAAGGCAAAGGATGCTCTTATGCATATGCTCGTACTCGGAACTACTACGGTCGAGGCAAAGAGCGGCTACGGTCTTTCGTACGATGACGAACTCAAGCAACTCCGCGTGGCAGAAAGGCTCAACGACGAAGGTCCCGTAGAGATTGTGTCCACTTTCATGGGTGCGCACGCCGTTCCAAAGGAGTATGCGAACAACCGCGAAGCGTACATATCGCTCCTTACAGAGCGTCTTATCCCTGAGGTAGCGCGCTTGGGTCTCGCCCGGTACTGCGATGTGTTCTGTGAGACCGCAGTATTTACTTCCAAGGAGTCCGAAGCCATACTCGAATGTGCTCAGAGCTACGGCTTGGGCGCAAAGATACACGCGGATGAAATCGATGCCATAGGCGGTTCAGAGGTAGCGGGAAAGCTCCATGCGATAAGCGCAGAGCATCTCATTGCCGCAACCGACAGCGGCATCAGTGCGCTTGCAGACGGCGGTACTGTAGCGGTACTCCTCCCTGCCACTTCATTCTATCTCGATAAAGAATTCGCACCCGCAAAGAAGATGATCGACGCCGGTGTCGCAGTGGCCGTTGCAAGCGACTTCAACCCCGGCTCGACACCAAATCTATCCCTCCAGCTCCCAATGAACATTGCATGCTACAAGTACAGGATGACCCCGGAGGAAGTCCTGACAGCTGTAACGCTCAATGCCGCAGCCGCAATAGGGCTTCCAGATAAGCTCGGAACGGTCGAGCCGGGTAAGCAGGCGGATTTATTGATTTGGGACGCACCTAACCTCGACAGGATATTCTACAGATACGGCTCAAACCAAGTTTCTACTGTAATCAAGAAGGGAGAAATCGTAGCAATGGATGGAACGGTAATCGAAAAAGGTAGACTCGCCGATATGCGAGTAAGTGATTTTATTGAACTCGTGGCAAGCAGTGAGCCTGCACCCGGCGGCGGATCGGTCTCCGCTGTAGCAGGCGCAATGGGCATAGGTCTTGCCGCTATGACAGCAAAGCTTACGGCATCGAAGAAAAAGTACGCCGATGTACACGAACTTATGCACAGCATAATAGAGCGCGCCGATCCCTTTGTGTCGGATATGACACAGGGAATCGACAAGGATACCGATGCTTATAACGGCTTCGGAATAGCCGCCAAGCTTCCGAAGGAGACCGATGAGCAGAAAGCAATCAGAAAAGAGGCCATGCAGAATGCACTCAAGCAGGCCGCACAGATACCCTTTGAGCTTCTGCTCAACTGTGAACGCGCGCTTGAGATACTCTCTGAGGGTGTAGGTACCATAAACCCCAACTGCTATTCGGATCTCGGCTCGGGTGCAGCTAACCTCAGAAGTGCCGCACAGGGCGCATGGCTCAATGTACTTATTAACATAGGCGGTATAGAAGACGCGGAATTCGCAGCTGAACTGCGTACAAAGGGCGAAGCAGCGATAAAGCACTGCTATGAGCTTGCAGACGATGCATTCGCAAAAATCGAGAAGTACATAGTCGGCTGATTAACAGCATGGAAAAGGGAGCTTACCGCTCCCTTTTTTATTTGCTTTATTCTGCATTATTCCGCGTACTCGAACACCTTCTGTATGCGCTGATGATCCGCCGTCGCAGTCGACCCCTCGGGGTATACGGCGCCGTAGTCGTTTGGCTCCGTCAGCGAGAAATGCATTGCATCTGAGCCATTTCCGAAATATCCGCCCCAATGGAAGCCCTCGCGCGCGAAGGCAATCTCATGCAGGAGGTAGTTTAGGAGTGTATTGGGTACCATGCCGTTTTCGGGCATAGTACCGTCGTAGGTGAAGCAATAGACTTTGTCCCTGCCGTATACGTTGTTTAGCCCATCGTAGGTCAACTTATCTATCGCACGCTTTATCTGCTCCCAGTTGGTATCATGCCCATCGATCACCCTTATCTTGTTTACCTCCAATGTGCTGTTAAGGTCGATGCAAGTGCCGAAGCTGTGGTGGCTTATTTTTGCACAGGATGCATCCTGGAAGCGCGCCGTAAATGCACCGTCCGAGAGATTGTATACCATAGCATCGCTCAAAGCGAATACGCCCGATTCACCATTGTTGTACTTGATATAGACATAGGAGTTCTTTACATGGTCAAATGCCCGCTTGAAAGTGTCATACGCTGTCGTGTGTACCGAGAACGCACGCCCATTGAATGTTATCTGACGAATGTATTTGTCTGTCCATTCGCTGTCAATAAAAATCCTCCTGCTACCCCTCTCCCTTAGCTTGTACTTGAACAGATAGTCACTGCTTCCGAAGTAATCATCCAAAAAGTCGGTAAATATGAAGTGTATCCTGTCCTTTGTCAACGTGACCCATTCCTGTATGCTGAAACTTGCCTTCCAAAGCGGTATGTCCGACTCCTCCGTCGTAGACACGAGCAGCTCAAGGCGCTTTTCGCCCACGCCGAGCTTTGAAAAAGGCGCAAGTTCGTTTATACTGCCTGAATAGCCTGAAAGCTGATACATTTTCTTCCCAAGATGGTCCGACTTTGCCGTCTGATCAAGCTCCTTAGTTCCGTTTAAGGCGTTGTAGACAACAACCCTGACCTCTGTTATGGGGTACCTCGACTTGATTGTCCCCTCTACGCTGAAAATCTGGCCCAATGCATATATAGAGTCGTTTGTCGGCATGCTTTCCCACTCGAACGAAATACCCGCAGGTATATTCCCCACGAGCTCGGTCGGCAAGGGAGTAGGGATAGGTTGGTACGAGCTGATTATCGGACTGTTCTGTATCGGCATGGGCGAAATAAATGCAGGTGCCTGATTCGGAGAGCTGTTCGGGAACACTATGTCCCCCACCTGCACAGACGCACCCTTACAACCTATAAATGTTAAAATCATTACAACGACCCCAATAACTAACCAGTACTTGTAACGCATTATGTCCCACCCTTAATTCTGATCTGCATCATTATACATTAAGTATTACCTCGGTGTCGATAATAGTGCAAATCCTTTACATTTTATTCATAATTTTACAATATATCTGTTTATATTGATTTTGGCATTGTACAGTGATAATATTATATATAGGATAGGAGGCTATTATGGCTATTGTTATCAGAAATGGCGTTATTGCCAATGCTTACGGTTGTTTTCGCGCAGATATTCTGATAGAAAACGACAGGATTGCACAAATCGAAAGCTCTATTGAGTGCGCAAATGCCGAGTGCATAGATGCAGAGGGTTGTTTTGTAATGCCCGGCTTTATTGATACGCACACTCATTTTGATCTCGATACAGGTTCGGCTGTTACTGCGGACGATTTCGTTACAGGTACGCGCGCAGCGATTCTCGGCGGTACCACCACTATACTCGATTTTGCAACTCAGGACAGAGACGGAACTCTCACGCAGGCATATGAGAAGTGGCAGGATAAGGCTCGCGGCAGCTCTTGCAACTATGGCTTTCACATGGCTATGGCGCGCTTTGACGAAAGTGTCAGCGAAGAGATGCAGAAAATGCACGACATTGGAATCACCTCTTATAAGCTCTACATGGTATACGACTCGCTCAAGGTCGATGACGGAGCGATTTACATGGCACTCAAGCGTGCAAAGGAGCTCGGTTCGATTATCGGTGTGCACTGCGAGAACTACGACTTGCTTAAAGCGATAAATACAGAGCTTCACAAAAACGGTGCAGGTGTTGATCCCTATTCTCATGCGCTGTCGAGACCGAACGAGGTCGAAGCGGAAGCTGTAGCAAAACTCATATACATAGCAAGGCTCGCAGATGCTCCCGTAAACATAGTGCACCTATCGACAGAAGAAGCAATGCTCGAGGTAAGGCGTCACAGGGCGTGCTTCGAAAAGCCATATATTTACGTCGAAACCTGCCCGCAATACCTGCTTCTGAACGATGATAAATATCACGATGATGGCAGGAGATACATAATGAGTCCTCCCCTGCGCAAGCAGAAAGACGTCGAAGCCCTTTGGGATGCGCTCGAGGATGGAAACGTAGACACTATAGGTACAGACCACTGCTCATTCACACTTGCACAGAAGAACAAGTGCGACTATTCGGATGTTCCAAATGGCATACCAGGGGTAATGTATCGTCCGTCAATCATGCTCAGCGAGGGTCTCTTGGGTGGAAGATGCTCTATAGAGAAGCTTGTAAAGCTCATGTCGTACAATCCGGCAAAGCTATACGGACTGACGGACAGGGGCGAGATAAAGGTTGGAGCATTCGCCGACATGACCATATGGTCAAAAGAAAGCGAGCATGTGCTTACAGATACAAACCACGCGCACAACTGTGATTACTCGCCGTATGCCGGCTTGACCGTAAGAGGCACTATTAGGGACGTCATACTTAACGGTCGTCACGTCGTACACGAAGGAGAGCTACTCGTTAGCGGAAGCGGCCATTATATCGCACGCGACGAGTACACCGACCTATGAAGATAGGCTGTGTACTGCTTGCCGCAGGCGTATCACAGCGCTTCGGTACGATAAACAAACTGCTTGGGGATTTTGTCGGCGACCCCATCGTCGTAAGAACCGCACAGGCAATACAAAAGGCCGAGTTTTGCGTTGTAGTTGCGGTAGTCTCGGACGATGCCGTAGATGCGGTATTAAGTGAATGCGGACTAAGAACTGTCAGAAATCCCAGGCCGGAGGACGGTATAAGCGGCAGCATTAAAATTGGGCTTAACGAGCTGTGCAACTGCGATGCCGTGATGTTTGCCGTTGCCGATCAACCATTGCTTTCAAGTGAGTCCATAAAGGGTGCGGTAGATTTATACAAACTGCATCCGGGCAACATAATCAGTCTCGCATATGACGGAAATAGGGGCAATCCCGTCATATTTCCAAGGTGCTTCTATAGCGAACTCTATGCGCTTTCCGGCGACAGTGGCGGAAGTGCCGTCATAAAGAGGCACACGGAGAGCTTACTGCTGTATGATGTCAGTGACCCGATTGAGCTTGCGGATACCGATACTGCAAAAGAGCTTCAGAATTTAATAGACCATGTTAATAGGAGGCAGAAATGAACACGAGCTATTGTTTACGTGGAAGCATCGTCCATACACCCTTGTTTGGTATCATGGAATGTATACCTGACAGTTATATTGTTGTAATTAACGGTAGAACGGCCGGACTTTTCTCATCTTTGCCCCTTGAGTACACCGATTTGCCCCTCTACGACTACACGGGCAAGATAATAACTCCGGCATTTTGCGATATGCATCTGCATGCGCCCCAATACCCCATGCTCGGTCTGGGCATGGACCTCCAGCTCCTGGAATGGCTGAACACATACACATTTGTAACCGAGCAGAAATTCAAAGATTCTGAGTTTGCACGCAAAGTATATTCGGCACTTGCAAAAAAGCTAGTGGAATGCGGCACAACGCGCGTATGCATGTTTTCGAGCATCCATTACGATGCTACCATGATACTTATGGAGGAACTCGAGAATGCCGGGATTTCGGGCTATGTCGGAAAAGTCAACATGGACAGAAACTCGCCCGATTACCTCTTAGAGACCACACAGGAATCCATTGAACAGACACGACGTTGGATAGAAGAGAGCAAGAAGCGCTTTACGCACATATCTCCCATTATAACGCCACGTTTCACGCCCTCCTGCACCGATGAGCTTATGGAAGCGCTGGGTAAGTTCTCACAGGAATACGATTTACCCATACAATCTCATCTTAGCGAAAACACTGACGAGTGCGCATGGGTACGCGAACTGTGTCCCGACTGCCCACAATATTGGGAATCTTATGAAAAACGCGGACTGTTCAATTCCCGCACAATAATGGCGCATTGTGTATATAGCAACTTTGCTGAACGCGAAGCCATGAGAAAGCACGGCGTGTGGGTAGCGCATTGTCCCGATTCAAACTCGAATCTAAGCTCAGGTATAGCACCCGTAAGAAAGATGCTCAGAGAAGGCCTATCCGTGGCTCTTGGCTCGGATATAGCCGGCGGAGCGGAAATCTCTATGCTTAAGGTCGTCGGCCAGGCGATACGAGTATCAAAGCTCCGCTATCTTAAATCAGACAAGGCTGAAGATTTCCTGACCGTTGCGGAAGCGCTGTATCTTGCGACAAGCGCAGGACAGGAGTTTTTCGGAGAAAAGGCGGGTTTTGCAGTAGGTAACGAATTTCACGCGCTTGTATTTGACGATTCTGCGCTTCCCCCGACAGACATAATTAACCTGCAGGAGCGGATGGAGCGTTTGATATACTTAGCCGATTCCTCCGCAATAGTAGATAGATTCGCATGCAAAAAGCTGTAATCGAGCTTCGCGCCCATCATATACTCTGCCTGTCGCTGTTTGAGGGCAAGGGCTATGACGATGAGTTTGCCGCAAATATGCAGGCGCTCTTGGATAACATAGGTGCTTGTCAGGTCATATTCGTCGTGGGAAAGCCTGACACAGTTTGTTCGCGCTGCCCTAACAGAAGCGGAGACGATTGCCTTTTTGGCAATGACGATGTAAAAAACAAGGACATCGCCGCACTCGATGGGCTAGGTCTCTGCGAAGGCGTTCCGTACACGACAGAGCACTTAAATGAAAGCCTCAGAGCTATCACCCGTGAAGCGTTTGACAATTGTTGTGCGACATGTAGATGGTACGCCTGCGGAGTCTGCAAATACGAGAAGATACATGCGTTGTAAGCGATCAAAAAAGGGCGGTACTCTCTTTTTATCATCATATTTCACACGCGGCTCATGTGTGATACCAAAAAACTGCGCCCCGACACGATGTATCGGAGCGCTTCTTGCATTACGTGTTATATGTTTGTATCGCTCAGTATTCCCTGAGATGCCTCTTCCCTAAACTGTGTGGTGTAGAGATTGTAGTAGTATCCCTTGAGCTTGAGCAACTCCCTGTGGGTCCCACTCTCCGTGATCTTACCGTCGCGTATCACCAGTATGCGGTCGGCGTTCTTTATCGTTGAAAGCCTATGCGCAACTATGAAGCTCGTTCTGTTCTTAAGAACCGTCGTAGTAGCGCTCTGTATCAACTGTTCCGTCTCGGTGTCGATGGACGATGTAGCCTCGTCAAGAACGAAAACCTTCGGGTCAGCAAGTATAACTCTCGCAAATGATATCAGCTGTTTCTGACCCGTGGAAAGCAGTATACCTCCCTCGCCTACCTCGGTATCATAACCCTTCTCCTGCTTGAGTATGAAATCTTCTGCGTGTACAGTCTGCGCCGCGCTCCTTATCTCATCAATGGTGGCATCCTTGCGGCCGTATGCAATGTTGTCGCGAATAGTACCGGAAAAAAGATGCGGTTGCTGTAGAACATAGCCCAGTCTGCGCTGCAGCCAGAGCTGACTGCGCTCCCTGTAGTCCTTGCCGTCTATAAGTATGGTGCCCTCTGTGGGTTCATAGAACCTGCATATTAGGTTTACTATTGTACTCTTGCCTGCACCGGTCTCACCTACAAGTGCGATATTCTCGCCGGGTCGCACGTGCAGATTGAAATCCGTAAGTACATTCTCTCCGCCGTTATAAGTAAAGCTCACGTTGCGGAACTCTATCTCGCCGTTTATGTCTTCCCAGTTTTCGGTCTTTGGTTCAAAGTTATCACCGTATTTCTCGATCACCTCAGGAGAATCCTCTATGTCACAAGGCGTATTGATAAGCGATATAACGCGCTCCGCACTCGCCTGCGCACTCTGGAATTCCGCAAGAATCCTCGCAAGTGACTGTATCGGCTCAAAGAAGTTACTCGTGTACGATATAAATGCCGAAAGTGTACCGAAACCTATAGCTCCGAATATTGTGCCAACGCCTATGCTCGCCATGAGCTCTGCATGACCACCGAAATAGAGTGCCAAGGCTGTGCCCACAGCACTAAGAAGCATTACCAGCGGCATGAATGTGTGCGACAGAATTATCGATTTAACCGATTCAACTTTCATCTCGGCAGTAATCTTTACGAATTCCTCCGCATTCTGCTCCTCGCGAACCAGGGTCTTTGTCGTCATGGCACCCATTATGCCCTCGTTATACGCGCCCGTTATCCTTGAGTTGGTCTTTCTGACCTTGCGCTGATGGACAAGTATCTTCTTCCTAAAGTATACGCAAAGCACCACGAGAGGAGGAATAACTACCATCGTAATAAGCGCAAGCTTCCAATTCAGAATAAAAAGTGTAATGATTATACCGATTACATACGCAAGCGCCCAAAGCAAGTCAACAATACTCCATGCGATCATCTCACTAAGTCTTGCGATATCGCTTACCATTCTTGCCATAATGTAGCCTACAGGCGTCTTGTCGTAGTATGAGAAAGACAGCTTCTGAAGCTTTATAAAAGCATCCTGTCTTATGTCGTACGACATCCCCATCTCAAGCTTGCCTGAGAAGTTAACAAATGTATAAACGCAGAATCCTTGTGCTGCGACGACGGCCACATATGCAATCGCGAACCACATTATACCCTCTGCACTCTGCTTCTCTACAAAGTTATCTATCGCATACTTTGTAAACAAAGGATACAGTATGTCACAGAAAGCTACGAAAACCATCGTTATCGATGTCAATATTACCAGTTTTTTGTAGCGCAGTGCATAAGCATACAGCTTTTTCCAAATGCTTATGTCTACCTTTTGATCAAAGTCCTGCTCCTCAATATAGCTGTAATCACTCATCTATTCTCACCTCCCTCATCCTGCCTGAGCTCATCCTCAAGCATGTTCTGGATGTGGGCAATCCTCTTGTACAAGCCATCTACCTGCATGAGCTCCTCATGTGTGCCTTGCTGCACGAGTCTACCCTCATCGAGCACTAGAATCTTATCCGCCTCGCACAGAGTCGTTATCCTGTGTGAGATGATAAACATTGTGCTGTCCCTCTTGTTTGCCTTGAGCGCATCCCTTATGGCAGCGTCTGTCTCCGTATCGACTGCGCTCATGGAGTCGTCGAATACCAAAATAGGCGCCTTCTGCATAAGCATACGTGCGATTGCCACTCTCTGCTTCTGTCCGCCTGAGAGTGTGACACCGCGCTCACCGACTATCGTGTCGTAACCCTTCTCAAATGTCGAAACTACATCGTGCAGCGACGCTACCTTTGATGCCTCGTACACTTCCTCATCCGTAGCCTTAGGATTGACGATTCTTATGTTATCCATTATCGACCTCGAATAGAGGAACGGCTCCTGGAGCACGATACCTATGTTGCGTCTGAGATGCTCATGCTCTATGTCGTTGATGTTTATACCGTCTATTGTTATGCTGCCTGCCGTGCAGGTATAAAGCCTCTGCAAGAGCTGTACGAGACTCGTTTTACCCGAGCCGGTCGAACCAAGTATTGCAATCGTCTGACCGGGCTTTGCGGTAAAGCTTATGTTTTTAAGCACGTCATCGTACTTGTCGTATCCAAAACATACATCCTTGAACTCGATCTCACCGCTTATTGCGGGTTTGAGCGCCTTACCGGGCTCCGTCTCCAATGGAGCCGACAGTATTTCATCTAGTCTGCCCAACGATACCGTCGCCTTACCCATGTCAGCAAGAACACGTCCGAGCTGTCTGACGGGCCATGTGAGCATTCCGGTATATGTGCTGAATATGAGCAGGTTGCCCAGCGTGAAGTCCGTAGTAGCGCACAGATAACAGCCGTAACAGAGAGATATACCTATCTGTATGTAACCTGCGGCGTCCGAAACTCCCCAATAAATCGCGAGCATCTTCATGAGCTTCTGTGTCTCATCGCGGAAATTCTTGTTATCCTTTGTAAACTTCTCGACCTCAGAAGCCTCCTGACCGAATGCGCGTACCACTCGCACGCCTGTCAGGTTCTCCTGTATGGTAGCCGAAAGCTTACCTTCGGTCTCATCGGAAATCGTAAACTGGGACTTGACCTTTCTGAAATAGATGTATGATGCCAGACACAGAAACGGCAGTATCGCAGTCGATACCAGTGCCATCTCTACGTTTATCGAGAACATAACGACGGCCGCAACTATAATCATCGCTACCGTCCTAAGTATTTCAAGGACCTGGTTTGCAATGAAGTTCCTTACCGTGTTTACGTCCGAGGTACAACGCTGTATCAGGTCGCCTGTGGAAACGTGCTTGTGATAGTCGTAAGGTACTCTCTGAAGATGCATATACAGCTCATCGCGCATCTTCTTTGCAGTCCCCTCGGCGGCATTACCTATGCATCTGCCCCTGAGATGTACCGACAGCGCATAT